>CATJBQ010000064.1 GCA_949738465.1 uncultured Lachnospiraceae bacterium | reverse complement strand
GGTAGGAAAGATTTTCAAATTAGCCGGTATCGAAAAGAAGGATACGTGAGGTGACGCGATGAAAGAGCTGGTAGAGGTAATTGCAAAGGCGCTGGTGGAATATCCGGATGAGGTTGTGGTTACGGAAAAAGAGACGGAGAAATCCATTGTTGTCGAGCTTCGGGTCGCCCAGTCCGACATGGGTAAGGTGATCGGCAAGCAGGGACGAATCGCCAAGGCGATCCGTTCCGTTGTGAAAGCGGCGGCAGCCAGAGAAGACAAGAAAGTGATCGTTGAGATCGTACAGTAAGAAAAAGACTATGAGAGTCCGGAAGCATCCGGTTTTCATAGTCTTTTTGTCTGGAGTGCGGTATGAACAAGCTCCCTTGCTATACAAAACGCAGGATGCCAAAGTCTCTGGGGGCATGGAACACCGGGCCTTCCGAGCCGGTAACGGGATTCCAGGCAAGATAGTGGGGCCTGCGGGTACACTCGGCACATTTGTAAAAATTCGCGCGCATGCTTTTGCCGACGGCAGGAAGAAAATCCGGGAAAAACCGGCGGATAAAGGCAAAGGGAATCTGAAACCGGATCTCCCAGCCGCCGGAACCCATGTGGATCTTAAGGTCAAAGAGGGCTTCCGGGGGTTGTGCGGGGAGCAGGCGCGTCTGGTCCCCGATTCCGGACCCGAACCCAAGAAACAGGCAGCCGTTGGGATTAAATTCAAAATTAAAGTAACGGTTGTCCCCCTCCCCGGGGCAGAAGAAAAATTCCAGACAGCTATCCCGGCAGGGCATGCCAAGGGGCCCCTTTTCCACGGCACGGATCTCGTCCTCGCAGGCGGAAAGGCGCAGGAAAAACGCTTCCCCGTCCCGGCAGATCTGGGCAGAGGCGGCGACGTTCCAGGGCTCTGTCAAAGCAGGGCAGTCGATGTTCAGAAGAGGAATGGCGGACCAGTCTATGGCGGCTTGTGAAGCCACCGGCAGGATATCGGCTTGTTTCATCATAATCGCTCCGTTTTTTTCTTACTGTAGCACATTGTTAAAAAAATAGCAAGCTCCCTTTTCTTGACAAAGGAGAGGATTTCCATTATGCTAAAGCAGGGAAGAAACTTCCCGGACATGAGGAGGAAAAAGGCATGGAAGATTTGCTGCAGGTAGGAGCCGTCACAACCACCCATGGGGTGCGGGGGGAGGTCAAGGTGTTTCCCACCACCGACGACGTGAAGCGGTTTCAGAAGCTTAAGACGGTGTTTCTTGATACCGGAAAGGGACAGCAGGAATTACTGGAATTGCAGATCACCCAGGTGAAGTTTTTCAAAAACCTGGTGATTTTAAAATTTAAGGATTACGATAATATCAATGAAGTCGAAGGGTGGAGAGGCAGACCCTTGTACGTGACCAGGGACCAGGCGGTAGCCTGTGAAAAGGATGAGTATTTTATTGCGGATCTGATCGGACTGTCTGTTCTTACGGAGGAAGGCGAAGCGCTGGGAGTCTTAAGCGACGTGCTCACCACCGGCGCCAACGATGTGTATGTGGTAAGCGCGCCCGGCAAAAAGGATCTGCTGCTGCCGGCCATCAAGGAATGCATCCGCCAGGTGGATCTTGAGGCGCGGACCATAACGGCGTATGTTCTGCCGGGACTTGTGGATTAGGAGAGAGCCATGAATTTTTATATATTGACCTTGTTTCCGGATATGGTGCGGGAGTTAAACACCAGCATCATTGGCCGGGCGGTGCAGGCGGGACATCTGGCAATCGAGACCGTGAATATCCGGGATTATACCTTGGATAAGCATAACCGGGTGGACGATTATCCTTATGGGGGAGGGGCCGGGATGCTGATGCAGGCCCAGCCGGTGTACGATGCCTATCAGGCGGTGGCAGAGCGTGTCGGAAGCCGCCCCAGGTGTATCTATCTGACGCCCCAGGGCTCCACCTTCACCCAGGCCATGGCCCGGGAATACGCCAGGGAGACAGATCTTGTGTTTCTCTGCGGCCATTACGAAGGAATTGACGAGAGGGTGCTGGAGGAAATCGTGACGGATTACGTATCCATCGGGGATTACGTGCTCACCGGCGGGGAGCTGCCGGCCATGGTGATGGTGGACGCCATTTCCCGGATGGTGCCGGGGGTATTGACCAATCAGGAGTCCGGGGATTTCGAGTCCTTTGAAAATGGCCTGCTGGAATATCCCCAGTACAGCCGCCCGGAGGAGTGGATGGGCAGGAAGGTGCCGCCGGTCCTTTTGTCCGGTCATCACAAAAATATTGCCGACTGGAGGCAGCAGCAGTCCGAACAGCGGACGAAGGAGCGCCGCCCGGACCTGTGGCAGCGCTATCTGCAGCGCAGGCAGGGGGAGACGAAGGAACCTGGCAGTTTTAAGTAAATTTACGGAAAAAATGCTTGCTTTTGGCGCCAAGGTGTGTTAAAATATTTTTCTGTGAGACAAGTAAACGGGATGGTCCTCTGTTACATGACGTATTAAGAACATCTGAATCAACAGGAGGTCACAAAATGAACGCAACAGAAATTATCAGGAACATTGAAGCAGAACAGCTTAAGGCAGAAGTACCCCAGTTCCGCGTTGGCGATACCGTTAAGGTTTACGGTAAGATCAAGGAGGGAAACCGGGAGAGAATCCAGGTATTCGAGGGAATTGTCTTGAAGAGACAGGGCGGAAGCAACCGTGAGACATTCACCGTTCGTAAGTTTTCCAACGGTGTCGGCGTAGAGAAGACCTGGCCGCTGCATTCTCCCAATGTGGAGAAGGTGGAGGTTGTCCGTCACGGTAAGGTGAGACGTGCGAAGCTGAACTATCTGAGAGATCGTGTGGGCAAGCGTGCAAAGGTGAAGGAGCTGGTAAAATAATTTCTTTACCGGATCGTGTGAGAGGGGCTGTTTTCATACAGTCCCTCTTTTCATCACATACAAAATGCGCGCGGATGAGGTAGAGATATGAGATATAAGCGGAATCAGTTTAAGACGAAAAGGAGCAGAAGCCGCCGGAGAGCCTCGGCGGGCTTGAGCTTTGGACAGAAAAAAAAGGAATTGAATACGGCCCGTATCAAGGTGATGGCGATCTGGCTTCTGGAGATTCTGCTGGCCGTTGTGGTGGGGGCCCTGTGCGTCTATTTTTTCGGCGTGCGCATTCCGGTGATTGGTCAGTCCATGACGCCCACACTGGAGGGAGACGAGACGATCCTTGTGAACCGGTTTGTGTACCGTCTGCTGGATCCCAAGCCCAACGATCTGGTGGTTTTCCTGCCAAACGGCAATGAGAAGTCCCACTATTACGTGAAGCGGGTTATCGGGGTACCGGGCGATACGGTCCAGATCATCAACGGGAAGGTTTATGTCAACGACGAGCTCTTTGGGGAGCAGATCGAGGATCCTTATGTCGAGAACGGCCTTCTGGCGGAGGAACCGGTCCTGGTGGGGGAGGATGAATTTTTCGTGCTGGGGGACAACCGCAACAACAGCGAGGACAGCCGGTATGCCAATATCGGGAACGTAAAGAAGGAGTATATTGTGGGAAAGGCATGGTTTATCGTGTCGCCCTTTGACAAGCTTGGATTGATAAGATAGGAAGGTACGCGATGCAGTTTCAATGGTATCCTGGCCATATGACCAAGGCCAGAAGACAGATGGAAGAGGATATTAAGCTGATCGATCTGGTGATCGAGCTGGTGGATGCCAGGATCCCGCTCTCCAGCCGGAACCCGGATATTGATAAGCTGGCGGGGAATAAAGCCCGTCTGATCCTGATGAATAAGGCGGATCTGGCGGATTCAAAGGCCACGGCCCTCTGGAAGGCTTATTTCCAGAAGCTGGGGTATTTTGTGGCAGAGGCGGATTCCCGGAATAAGGGCAACATGAAAGCTATTTCCCAGGTGATTACCGAGGCCTGCCGGGAGAAAACAGAGCGGGACAAAAGGCGTGGAATCAAAAACCGCCCGGTGCGGGCCATGATCGTGGGCATTCCCAATGTGGGAAAGTCTACCTTTATCAATACCTATGCGGGCAGGGCCTGCGCAAAAACCGGCAATAAGCCGGGTGTCACCAAGGGAAAGCAGTGGATCCGCCTGAATAGGCAGGTGGAGCTTCTGGATACGCCGGGAATCCTCTGGCCCAGGTTTGAGGACCAGCAGGTGGGACTGCACCTGGCGCTGATCGGTTCCATCAAGGATGAGATTTTAAACATTGACGAGCTTTCCCTGGAGCTGATCGGGATCCTTAAGGACGCCTACCCGGGAACACTGGCCCTGCGGTACCAGGCGGACGAGCAGCAGGAGGCCGTCGGAGTGCTTGCGCAGACAGCCAAAAACCGCGGGTGCATCAAAAAAGGCGGAGAACTGGACTTTTCCAAGGCGGCAGCCTTGATCCTGGATGAATTCCGGGGAGGACGATTGGGAAAAATTTCTCTTGAATTTCCCCGGTAAGAGGCTTACAATAAAAAGAGGAACGGGAAGCAGGGAAGGGACGTTTATGGAACAGAAGGACGAGATCAAAGAAGAAAAAAAGGGCGGTCTGGCAGCGGCGGCCAAGGAAACCGTGAGTTTTCTGATGTATATAGCCATTGTTTTTGTCCTGACCTATCTGGTGATCCACTATGTGGGACAGCGGACGGAGGTCAGCGGCTCCTCGATGGAGAGCACCTTAAGCGACGGGGATAACCTGATTGTGGATAAGATTTCCTACCGTTTTCGTGCGCCGGAGCGGTATGATATCATTGTATTTCCTTATAAATATGAGGAGGATACCTACTATATCAAGCGGATCATCGGCCTGCCGGGAGAGACGGTGCAGATCGATGAGAAGGGAACCATTTTTATTGACGGGCAGGAGCTTGAGGAGTCCTACGGCCGGGAGGTAATTGCCCTGAATAAGCGGGGGCTGGCAGAGAAGCCGGTTACCCTGGGTACAGACGAATATTTTGTGATGGGAGACAACCGTAACCACAGCCAGGACAGCCGGGATCCCAGTGTGGCCAATATTAAGCGGGAGGATATCATCGGCCGGGCGTGGCTGCGGATCTATCCTTTTTCAAAGTTTGGATTTGTGAAGCATCAATAGATTTGGGAGAACGAACAGATGACAAAACCGGTGGGGGAGATCAGGAAGGAATTACAGGCAGCGGCAGAGGAGCGGCTGCCTGCTTTTATAACGGCATATAGCGGGGATTCCCGGGAGGGTGTCCGGAAGCTGGTTACACAGGCAGAATGCCGCTTGGAGAAGCTGGAAGCGGAAAAAATACGCATTTATAACCTGCAGGAATATGAGCGGGCTTATGCGGACTGCGGGTGGATCTGCGGCATCGACGAGGTTGGCCGGGGTCCGCTGGCGGGGCCGGTGGTGGCGGGAGCCGTGATCCTGCCCAAGGACTGCGGGATTCTTTATATCAACGATTCCAAGAAGCTGACGGAGAAAAAGCGGGAGGAGCTTTACGACGTCATTTTAGAGCAGGCAGTGGCCGTGGGGATCGGCATGGCTTCGCCTGCGCGCATCGATGAGATCAATATCCTGCAGGCGACCTACGAGGCCATGCGGGAGGCTATTCAGAAACTGCCGGTCAGACCCGATATATTATTAAACGACGCAGTGACCATTCCGGGAGTTTCCATCCGCCAGGTTCCCATTATCAAGGGGGATGCCAAGAGCATTTCCATCGGCGCCGCCAGCATTGTGGCCAAGGTGACCAGGGACCGGATGATGGTGGAATATGACAAGGAGATGCCGGAGTATGGATTTGCATCCAACAAGGGCTATGGCGCTGCGGCGCATATCGAGGCCTTAAAGAAGTACGGGGCGAGCCCCATTCACCGGGCCAGCTTTATTAAAAATTTTGTATAAGGCGGACCCGGGGAGCTTTTGAGAGAATTTTGGCTGTGCAGCCGTAGGAGGGAATTTTCATGGCAAATCTGGGCGGGATCGTGCAATATCAGACGCAATTTCAGACGGGCCAGCATCTGGCAAATGCAGGGAGTACATCCAATGGGATGACAAATGTCAGCGGCGGGACGCCGGCGGATGCATCCGGCGCCGTCCGCCAGGAGCTGATGCAGCTTGGGAAGGGCACGGTTTTTACCGGCACGGTGACCCAGATGCGGGACGGGAATGTGACCGTCAGCCTGGACAACGGCCAGACGCTCCATGCGCGGCTGGATTCCGGCGTGTCGGTGAACCTGGGCCAGCCGGTGCTTTTTGAGGTGAAGTCCAACCAGAACAATCAACTGATGCTGCGCCAGGTGCCGGTGGACAGCGCCTATAATCCTACCCTGCAGAAAGCGCTGGCGGCGGCGGGGCTAGCGGCCAGCGGGCGGAATCTGGCGATGGTGGATGCTATGATGAAGAACCAGCTTCCCATCAATAAGGGAAGTCTGCTTGCCATGGCCCGGCAGCTTTCGGCCTATCCCCAGGCTTCGGCGGAGAGCCTGGCCCAGATGAAGAAGCTGGGCTTTCCCATTACGGAGACGATGGTACAGCAGTTTGAGGCGTATAAGCAGGGAAACCATTCCCTGGTGGAACGGTTTTCCCAGATGATGGAGCAGCTTCCCGGTCTGCTGTCGGAGGCGGAGGGCGGGGCCGAGGGTCTTCTGGCGCTGAACAAGGGCCTGCTTTCGGCGCTGGAGATTCTGGAAGGGGCGCTGGCGATGACGGGAGGAGCGGCAGAGGGAGAAACAGCAGAAGGAATGCGTCCGGCCGGGGCCCTGGAGCAGGGAACAACGGCGACGGTGGAAAATCCGCAATCTGCGGATGTGTCCGGCTCCCCCAATGCATTGGAACATACCGTGACACTGGCCGGGGAGGCCGGTAAGGCTGCGGTGGAGGGAATCCTCTCTAAGGAGCTGGAAGGTATGGCTGAGGCGGTGAAGGAGAATGCTGGGCCTGAGGGAGCGTCGGAGGCGGTAAAAGGCCAGAATGCCGTGGCGGAGGCAGGGAAGGGCCAGAATACCGGGCCTGAGGGAGCGTCGGAGGCGGTAAAAGGCCAGAATACCGGGCCTGAGGGAGCGGTTGAGGCGGTGAAGGGCCAGAATCCCCAGTCAGAGGCAGTGAAAGGCCAGGATGCTGGGCCGGAGAGCCTCGGGAGCCGGGGGCTTCCGGTTTCGGAATTTCTAGGCTCTGGCCAGACAGAGGAGCTTTCCCATCAGCTCCGCCAGCTTGGCATGGGCGGGGACCCTGTTTTATTCCCGGAAGGGAAGCTGGATACGAGCCTGGATGCCAGGGAGCTGCTTCGCGCCATTGCGCAGCAGTTGGAGCAGCAGAAGCAGGCGGCCGGGGGAGCAATGGGGGAGCGGATCAAATCCCTTTTTTCCGGAAAGGGCTACCAGGGGCTGATCAAACAGGCGCTGTCACAGCAGTGGCTCTTAGAGCCCCGGCAGGTGGAGCAGGAGCAGGCGGTGGAGAAGCTCTATGAGCGGCTGAACCGCCAGATGAATAAGCTTTCCCAGTTCATGCAGGAGACCGGGAGGCAGGACGGGGCGGTGGCCCGCAGTACCACCCAGGTCCGGGGCAACCTGGAGATGATGCAGCAGATCAACCATTTGTATAACTATGTGCAGATTCCCTTAAAGCTTAAGGGCCAGAATGCCCACAGCGACCTCTATGTGTATACCAATAAGAAGAACCTTCAGGACCGGGACGGGGAACTGTCGGCGCTGCTGCATCTGGAGCTGGACCATCTTGGTGTGACAGATGTCAGGATCAGGATGCTGGGCGATCATGTCACCACCAATTTCTGTATGGCGGACGAGACGGCCCTGGCGCTGGTGGAGGAGCATCTGGAGGAGCTGACGGAGGCGCTTGGCCGCAAGGGCTATCAGTGCAGCTTCCAGACGGAGCAGAGGCAGGCGGAACTGGATTTCGTGCAGGATTTCCTGGAGCATGAAGCGCCCATCGGGAAGCTTGCCCGGTATTCCTTTGATGTTCTGACCTGACGGGATTTTGCAGAAGATTCGATACAGGAGGTGGGCGTATGGCCGGCAGGGATGCGGATTTTGAGGTGGAAGAAAAGAGGAGGAACCGGACGGCGGTGGCCTTAGGCTACGAGGTGGGCGATCAGGCCCCCCGGATTCTGGCGGCCGGAAAGGGTTTTCTGGCGGAGCGGATCATTGAGAAGGCCAGGGAGGCGGACGTTCCTTTACATAAGGATGATAAGCTGGCGGCAACGTTGTCCAAGCTGGAGATTGGCGATACCATTCCGCCGGAGCTTTACGAGGTGGTGGCGGAGATTCTGGTCTTTGTGGACCGGATGGATAAGCTGCGGGAAAAGGTGATGTAAAGGCGGGGGAGTATGGAGAAGCAGAGGTGTGCCGGCAAGGAGCGGCCCGCCGGCGGGCAACGGGGAGAAAACCGCCGCAGGACGGGAGCCCGCTATGAGCAGCAGGCGGCGGAGTATCTGGAAAAAAAGGGGTATCGGATCCTGGAACGGAATTTTTATACCAGATCCGGGGAAATTGATATCGTTGCCAGAGACGGTCGTTATCTGGTGTTCCTGGAGGTAAAATACCGGAAGGACATAAGAGACGGGCATCCGCTGGAGGCGGTGGATGTCCGCAAGCAGGAAAGGATCCGCCAGGCGGCTCGTTTTTTTCTGCTACGCTCTGGGTACGGCGAGGAGACGCCCTGCCGTTTTGACGTGATCGGGATCCTGGGCGGGGAGCTTTTGCATGTGGAGGATGCGTTTTAGCACGTGTTTGAAGACCTGTTCCCCTCATCTGTGCGCCCGAAAGGAGATGGAATATGGAAGAATTGCTGGATTTAAAATGGAAGGGCCGGGCGCAGATTCCAAAGCCGAGGAGCGTCCGTCTGGAGGATGGCAGGGGACTTCCCCTGCTGTATTTTCCGCTGCTTGAGGAGACCGGCCTGGTGAAGCACTGTTTTACCACCCGCCTTGGGGGCGTGAGCAAGGGGATCTATGAAAGCCTGAACCTAAGCTTTACCAGGGGGGATGAGGAAGCGTCGGTGCGGGAAAATTTTTCCAGGGTAGCAGGGGTTCTGGGGGCAGCGCCGGAGCAGTTTGTGTTCTCGGACCAGACCCATACCACCTGTGTGCGGCGTGTGAGGGAAGAAGATGGGGGCCACGGCCTGACCCGGAAGAAGGAATTTTTTGATGTGGACGGTCTTATTACGGACGTGCCCGGGCTGGTGCTGTCCACCTTTTATGCGGACTGTGTGCCGCTGTATTTTGTGGATCCCGTAAAACGTGCCATCGGCCTGTCTCATTCCGGCTGGCGGGGAACGGTGGGCCGGATGGGACGCGCCACCGTGGAGGCCATGGAACGGGAATTTGGCACCCGGCCGGAGGATCTTTTCTGTGCCATCGGCCCCTCCATCTGCCAGGATTGCTACGAGGTCAGCGGGGACGTAGCGGAGGCTTTTTGGGCGGAGTTTCCCGAAAACCATGAGATCCTTAAGAGCAAGGGAAACGATAAGTACCTGCTGGATCTGTGGCGGGCCAACGAGATTGTACTTAAGGAAGCCGGGGTGCGTCCCGAGAAGCTTGCGGTGACCGGGCTCTGCACCTGCTGCAACCACAAACTGTTGTTCTCCCACCGGGCCAGCGCGGGCAAGCGGGGAAATCTGGGAGCATTTTTGATGATTCGGGAAAGGTAGGAAGGAAAATGAAAGCATATACGGATTACATTCTGGAGGAGACAAAAAATATTCTGGCCATCGACAGCCCCACTGGTTTTACCGGCAGAGCGGCGGATTATGTGATGGAAAAATACGAGGAGCTGGGCTACTCCCCGGTGAAAACGGAAAAGGGCGGCATCCTGGTGGATCTGGGCGGCAGGGATAAGGAGAACGCCATTTTGCTGGAGGCCCATATCGATACCCTGGGCGGAATGGTGGCCGAGATTAAGGGAAACGGGCGGCTTCGGCTCACCAATCTGGGGGGCTTAAATCCCAACAACGGGGAGACGGAGAACTGCCGGATCTACACCCGGGACGGAAAGGTGTATGAGGGAACCTTTCAGCTCAACAATGCCTCCATCCATGTCAATAAGGATTATGGGGAGGCCAAGCGGAAGTTTGAGGGGATGGAGGTGGTTCTGGACGAAAACACCAGTTCGAAAGAGACCACCAAAGACCTGGGGATCCGGAACGGGGATATTGTGGCCTTCGATCCCAGGACAGTGCTTACAAAGTCCGGCTACATCAAGAGCCGCTTTCTGGACGACAAGCTCAGCGTGGGCATTCTGATGGCTTATGCAAAATATCTGAAGGAGCGGGAGATTGTGCCCAATCGGCGGGTGTACCAGCACATCACCGTGTACGAGGAGGTGGGCCATGGGGCCTGCGGCACCGTGCCGGAGGGCGTCACGGAGATTCTGTCGGTGGATATGGGCTGCGTGGGAGACGGCTTAGAGTGCACCGAGCGCCAGGTATCCATCTGCGCCAAGGACAGCGGCGGCCCTTACAATTACGAGGTGGTGTCGGCCCTGATGGAGGCGGCAAAAAGGAATGCGATCGATTTTGCGGTGGATGTGTATCCCTATTACGGTTCCGATGCAGACGCGGCCTTAGAGGCCGGCTACGATGTGCGCCACGGCCTCATTGGGGCCGGTGTCTACGCCTCCCACGGGTATGAGCGCAGCCACCGGGACGGGGCGGAGAATACCCTAAGGCTTCTGGCTGCCTACCTGGGATGACGGCGTGAAGCTGCCGGCAGAAAGCACTTTGGCAGGTTTTCCGTTTAAATATTTTTTCAAGAGCAGATCCAGTTCTCCGGGGTGTCTGGATAACCACTGCTCATAGGTGGATCCGGCGGCCGCGACGGTTTTTCCAAGCTCCGCCAGAAAAGCGGGAATGTTCTGCTCCGGCATGATGCCAAGCTCCTCGCCGAACCGCACATGTCCGGGAAGCTCACAGCCGCCGGCATAGACGGCGTAGGCCGGCCTGGGACCTTCCGGAGTCTGGCACACGCCGCCCCGGAAGCCCAGGGGGGCGATCTGATGGGCGCAGCAGGAGGAGGGGCAGCCGGAGATCCGGATGGGAGGGAGCGCTCCTTCCGGAAGCTTCAGCGGTTCCACCGCGTCCAGACAGGCGGCAAGGGTGGCCTGGGAATCCCGGGCGCCCACCTGGCAGATCCCGGCGCCGATGCAGGCCATGGACAGGGCAAAATGGCTGCGGGCGCTGTCGGGTGTGAGCCGGACAATTTCCTCCGCCTCCTCTGCCCGGCAGTTGACAACGTAGAGACATTGGGCAGGGGAGATGCGAAGGGAAGCCTGGGCCATATCCGCCAGGGCATTTTTTAACTGGCGGAAACGCTCCGGCGGCACATTTCCGCCGGCGGGCTTATAGAGAACCGCATAAAGTCCCTGCTGCTTCTGGGGCAGGATCCGGGGAGAAGCCGGGAGATGCGGCGTTTGTTTTGGAAAATGCTCCGGATAAACCTTAGGGATATCCGAAGGTTTATCCGGAGAAAGCTCCAGGCCTCCCCTGGCCAGGGCATTTTCTAATTTTTCCCGATAGGCGCGCAGCAGCCCTTCCGGCCCCAGATCCTCCTGCAGGAACCGGGTTCTGGCCCGGCCCCGGTTTTCATAGTTGCCATAGGCGGTGAAGGTATCGATCATGGCCTTGATGTGGTACAGGATCCGTGAGGGCTTTACGCCGGAGGCGGCCTTTAAGCCCAGGCGGGGATTGCGGCCCAGGCCGCCGGCGCAGTACACGTCGAAGGTATGGTTGTCCCTGGCCACGAAGCCAAGGTCCCGGAAAGCGGCATGGACCTCGTCGGTGGGGGAGTTGGAAAAGCAGACCTTCAGCTTTCTGGGAAGCCGGACGGTCTTAATCTGGCCCACCAGATAATCGGCGGCCGCCCTGGCATAGGGGAGCACGTCGAAGGGCTCGCCGGGGAGCAGACCGGACAGAGGAGAGGCCATCACATTCCGGGGATAATCCCCGCCGCCGCCCAAGGTAATGATGCCAAAGCCAAAGGCTTCCTCAATAAGGGCGCAGACCTGGGCTTCGGTAAGGTTGTGGAACTGCAGGCTCTGGCAGGTGGTCAGGTGTGCCAGATCGATCTCATATTTTTCAATGCAGTCCGTCAGAAAGGAGAGAGTCTCCCGGGTAATTTCACCGCCGGTGAGACGAAGGCGCAGCATGCTTCTGCCGCCGCCCCGCTGGGCATAGCTGCCGTAGGCGCCGGAGAAGTGCTTGTACTCCGGTACGGTGAGCTCCTTCTGATAAAATTTTTCCGTCATTTTCTGAAATTCCTTCAAGTCATTGGAAAATTCTGCTGTGTGGTCAATCGCCATATCTGCCTCCTGAATCGTCATTTGTGGGGATAACGCTGCTGATTATAGTATGGCCTTCTTTTTCAAAATCATGAGAGAAAATGTAAGGACGTCCATACCGGTACATTTATGGGCAATATACGGCCGGAAAAGGATTGAGAAATATACGTTTCCATGGTAAGATGGAAAAAATCAGAAAAGGATGGGAAATTCCCCTCCGGGGATCCCTGTATGCCAGAGAGCATGGCAAAAAGGAGGAAGCACCCTGCGGGTGTACCTAAATGCCCAAAAAGCATGGCAAAAAGGAGGAAAAATGAGAGACTATTTATTGGAGTTTTTTAAACAATACAATTATCCCATGGCGGCCCGGCTCGCAATCGGGCAGGCCCTGGAGCATATCGCGGCGGATTCCGGCACTTACCGGGATTTTATGGAGCTTCAGGAACGCTACGGCGTAGATCGAAGCTGTGATTTTAAGGAGCTCCTTAGTGAGATGGAACAGATTTCCGCCCGGGCAGGAATCCATCCGTATACCGGATATCTGCTGCTGCTGATCGGAATGTCGAGGTTTCTGCGGGAATACTACCAGGCTGCGGGGATCGAGGAAAAGATCTGGCATACCTCCATGAACGATCTGAAATGGAAGCTGGACGAATGCTGGTGCGTTCACCGCGTCTGGGGAACCTTTGTGCCCACCTGGTACGAAGGGTTTTTCAGGATGAACCGGTTCGGCTTTGGAAAGCTGCAGTTTGAACGGTGGCGGTTTGGCATGCATTACGAAAAGGACGGCCTGGTGCTTACGCCGGACAGCGAGGTGCTGAATGTGCACATTCCAAGGACCGGCACGCGGCTGGATCCCGAGAGCCTTCGAAGCTCCTATCGGGAGGCCGCCGCCTTTTACGAAAAGCAGTGGGAGGGAAGGCCGCTGGTGTTCGTATGCCACTCCTGGCTGCTGTTTCCTCCAAACCGCGAGGTGCTGTCCCCCACTTCCAACCTGTACGCCTTTCTTTCCGATTATGAGATTGCAGATTGGGGCGAGGATCCGGATTACTCCGAGGTGTGGCGGCTGTTTGATGTGCAGTATGAGGGCGACGTAGAAAAACTGCCCCAGGATACCTCCCTGCGGCGGGCCTATGCAGACTGGATCAGAAAGGGCAGGAAGGTGGGCTGGGGGTATGGGGTGATGCTGTATCATTTTGATTGACACCTTATACGCAAGGAATGGCCCTGCGAAGGAGATTGCATCTGAACTGCTGGATATGATGTTTGGCTCTGAAGTTGAAATGGGCGAATGGTGATTTTTCCCTTGCTATAATTTTCGTATGACGGTATAATGAACGCAGGAAATGCGGCAGAATGATATAAGGTGTTTTGTAAAGGAATACAGGTTGTGAAAGGAGGCAGGACTACGGGAAGGACGGTTTCCCTTGGGGCACAGAGCTTTGAATTTATACGGAAGAATAAGTGTTTTTTGTGGATAAAACGGGCTTTATGAAAGCGTGGTGGGGGAATGCGGACATAGTCACATTAATTACCAGGCCCCGCCGTTTTGGGAAGACATTGAACCTGGATATGATGAACTGTTTCTTCTCTAAGGCATATGAGGGGCGGGGGGAGTTGTTTGAAGGACTGTCTGTCTGGAAGGATGAGAAGTACCGGGAACTTCAGAGGAGCTATCCGGTAATCTTTATAAGCTTTGCAAATATTAAGGGAGACCTATGCAGCTGCAGAACAGGGGGTCAAGCATACCCTGGCGAAGCTATATGAGATTCATGGATATGTTCGGTCAGGAAAAGGTATGGGAAGCCGGGAACATCATTTTTTTGATTCGGTAACTCCCGATATGAGCGATGATGTGGCCGAACTGGCGCTGCACAATCTGTCCGGTTATCTGAGCCGCTATTATGGACAGAAGGTCTTGATTTTCCTGGATGAATATGACGCGCCTCTGCAAGAGACTTATGTTCAGGGGTACTGGAAGGAGCTGACAGGGTTTATACGTCGTATGTTTATTTCTGCTTTTAAGACTAATCCAAATATGGAGCGGGCAATTATGACGGGTATTGCACGGGTAAGTAGGGAGTCCATTTTTTCGGATTTGAACAATCTTGAGGTGGTAACTACTATTTCTGAGAAATATGCAGATTGCTTTGGGTTTACGGAATATGACAGTGAGCTGATTGCCAGGGGGGATTTCGGAGGGACATATCCGCCACTTGGGTTTTGCCTTTGAGGGAAAACGTGTTCTGATTGGCTATGACATTGACGTAAACTGGAGCAGGGGTTGAGGTGTGTTTTGTGTGTATTGTGTTGCGAGGATGGAGAAAATTGGAACACAATACACAGCCAGGGCGGAAAATGTGTATTCTGTTATCGAAAAAATATGAGGAGGATTAGAGTATGGAGCATGGCAGGAACCATGCTTTTTCTGAATATTTTAATATGTATTATGGACTTTATTTCGGTTAACTGATATACTATCAATACTACTGAAGGAGTATGGACTGATGGATGGGAATTTTTGTAAGATGTTGTTTATCAAGAAAAAACAGGAGCGAATCATGAATATTAATGAGATCTTGAAAGAAAAAAATATGACAAAATACAGGCTTTCCGTGCTGAGCGGGGTACCCCATGCAACATTGAATAATATTTGCAGCGGGAAAGCGCGTATCGAAAAGTGTTCCGCAGAAACATTATATAGGCTGGCCAGGGTTCTTCATGTTACGGTGGAGGATCTGATCATTGATGCCATGGAGGATAAAAATGACTTGGAAAATATGGTGTCATTTGAACTGTTTAAAAGTAATGTTTGCCATAGGGTGAAGGACAGCGGAGATATTCCATTTATTATTGAGATCTTGAAATCCAATGAAATACGGAATTATTACAGGAAAAAGAAATATGTACAGGCTTTTTATCTGTTGGCAATGGTGGATTATCTGAGCCGTGAAAATGAGCTGCCTTTGTGCAGTGAGTACAACGATATTCGGAAACAGAAGCTTGCAGAGCCTGTGTATCCACAAAGTGTCCTTGCGATGGCGAAAATTGTGGGCGATGATTCGATTGTGGAGGAGAGCTTCAAGGATTCGATTCCGGAATTTAGGAGCTTTAATATTGTTGAAAGCGAGGTGCGGAATGTCATTTGACAGAATAGCCATCCATAAAAATGACCTTGACCTTTATCTGCGGGAATTATCCAAAGAGTTCAGGAAGTTGAATGGCAGGTCAATGCCGGCTGAGATTGTATTGATTGGCGGGGCTTCCGTGCTGATCAATTATGGCTTCCGTGACATAACCTATGATCTGGATGCTATTATTGTATCATCGTCTGCAATGAAACAGGCGATTAACCGGGTGGGGGACAAATATGGGCTTCCAAATGGCTGGCTGAATACGGATTTTATGAGGACAAAATCCTATTCCACCAAGCTGTTAGAGTATTCCGTATATTACAAAACGTTTTCTAACATTTTGACAATACGGACGATTACAGCAGAATACATGGTTGCAATGAAGCTGATGGCAGGGAGGAAATATAAGAACGATTTTTCTGATATTATTGGCATATTGAAGCACCATAAAGAGCATGGCAGGCCTCTTACGTTACAGATAATCAGGGGAGCAGTTGAAGAATTGTATGGATTATGGGGAAAGCTTCCGGTATCCTCTGCTTCTTTCATTGAACAGGCGATGGAGAAAGAAAATTATGAGGAAGCCTTTGATGAGATTCAAAATAATGAGCTTGTAAACCGGACGGTTCTTAAGACCTTTGAACGAGATTATCCTGGCGTATTGTCAGAGGGCAATTTGGATGAGATTTTACGTTGTGTCATCCAGAAAATGGAGGGAGAGGGCAAAGGTCATTCAGCTATTGATTAAGTGTTTAGCAAAAGGTATAATTGATGGAAGAAAAGTGATAGTAATGACAAGGGGTACCATTAACATGATAGAACCTGCACAATACAATACCGGGATGATTGAAGAACTGCAGTCAAAGATCCAGACATTGGAACATGAGAACCGGCTTCTGAAGGAGCGCCTTGAGGAAGCCGGTATTTCGTATGCAGATATTGTATCCCATAACAGTTTAGATTTAGGTGACCTCTTTGATCCGGATCAAGGGGCCCGTATAAAGAAATTCGAGGTTACGGATAAAATTGCCAGCAATTTCTTTATGATGTTTTGCCGTGGGCGTAAGGATGTGTACGATCTTCGATATACGAATCCGAAAACGGGGAAAAACGGATATTATACCCAGTGCTTTCACCGCTGGAATCGTCAGTGCCACATACAAAAAAGGGATGGGGTACGATGTAAGGACTGTGAACTGCAGGCATATAAGCCGCTCAGCCTGTCCGTGATAAAGTCCCATTTGCAGGGAAATGACCCATACGGGAATGATGTGGTTGCCATATATCCGATGCTTGAAAACAATCTTTGCCAGCTGCTGGTGTTTGACTTTGATAACCACACAAAAGGGGCAGAGCAGGATGACCATGGGAATATAGATGACAGCTGGAAAGGAGAAATAGATGCGCTGCGGCATATCTGCAGGAATCTTGGGGTGGATGCAGTGGTGGAACGGTCCAGGTCGGGACGGGGAGCCCATCTGTGGATCTTTTTTAAGGAAATGGTACCGGCCAGGCTGGCGAGACGGTTTGGTTATGCTCTCCTGGAAAAAGGCGCGGAATCAGTCAACCTCAAATCCTTCAAATATTACGACCGGATGATACCGACTCAGGATGCACTCCCAGAGGGTGGCCTTGGAAATGTGATCGCACTTCCACTCCAGGGGCTGGCCTTACAATCCGGGAACAGTGCCTTTGTCGATGAAAACTGGAATGCGTATGAGGATCAGCTGAGGCTCCTGGCCGGCACAAAGCGGATCACAAGGCAGGAGATCGAGGATTATCTTTCACTATGGTATAGCACCGGGGATACAACAGCAGACGAAGGTGATGATTCGCCTTGGGATAAGAATTCGGAAATTGATGCCAGCGGAGTGAAGGGGAAGGTGCAGATTGTACTGTCTGATCGCATTTATCTTGATTCTTCCGGAATGTCCAACAAGGTTAAGAGACAGCTGCGGCGTATGGCCACATTCTCAAACAAACAATATTTCCAGAATCAGGCAATGGATTTGCCGAATTATGATGAGTCCAGATTTATTTATCTTGGAACTGACGAAGGAAAGTATATTGTGCTGCCGCGAGGCTTATGGGAGGAGATCCGGAAACGGTTTGGCCATGCCGGTATCGGGTATGGGATCGTGGACAAAAGAGTGGGCGGCCGGAAGATCAATGTATCGTTCAAGGGCGAACTCCGGGAGTCGCAGATCCCGGCAGTGGAAGCGATGCTTCGGAATGAAACGGGAATCTTGCATGCCGCAACTGCCTTTGGAAAGACGGTTGTATGCTGCGCTATGATCGCAAGGAGGGGTGTCAGTACACTGGTTCTCGTAGACCGTGCAGATTTGATGAATCAATGGATAAAGCGTCTGGAAGAATTTCTGGACATTGACGAGAAACTGCCGGAATATAAGACGAAGAGTGGACAGACAAGGAAAAGAAAGTCTCTCATTGGCAGCCTGCAGGGAGCCCGCGATACTTTGACCGGCATCGTAGATGTGGCTATGATACGGTCTCTTAAAAAGAAGGATGGATTTCATCCGATGCTTAAGGAGTACGGGCAAGTATATTTTGATGAATGCCATCATGCCGCTTCGGATAGTGCAATTGAGGTTCTTCAGGAGATAAAGGCAAAGTATGTATATGGAGTCACGGCGACACCGAAGCGGGGGGATGGGAAGGAAAGGATGAATGAGTTCCTGCTGGGGCCAATAAGATATCGGTTTACCTCAAAGGACCGGGCCGAAGAGCAGAATATCGACCACCTGGTTTATCCGCGTTTTACCCGCACGGTGAAGACACATCATTTGTCAAAGACACCATTTGGCAATGATGCTTATGAGCTTATCAGGAACAATGACGTCCGGGATGGGCAGATCGTGAAGGATGTGGCGGAGGCTGTTAAGGCGGGCCGCACGCCCGTCGTGCTGACGAAATATGTAGACCATGCGAAGCGGCTGGCTGAAAGATTAAAAAATTATGCGGATAAATTAATCCTGCTCACAGGTTCCAACGGAGCAAAAGCGCGGAAAGCAAAGGTGGATGAACTATATGCGGTAGATGATTCTGACCGCCTTATTCTGCTGGGAACAGGATCTTTGCTAGGAGAAGGCTTTGATTATCCGAGGCTTGACACCTTATTCATGGCGACTCCGGTTTCCGGGGAAAGTGTTGTGGAGCAGTATGTCGGACGGTTGAACCGGGATTATGACGGAAAAGAAAATGTGATCGTATATGATTATGTAGACGGCCATATTCCCAAGTTTGACAAGATGTATGCCGCGAGGCTTAAGGCATATAAGAAAATTGGATATGAGCTATGCATCAGTATGGACGGAGAGAAGCAGAAGGCGAACGCAATCTATGACATTGGCAACTATTCTGACACTTATTGGAGAGACATTGAAGAGACAAAAGCCAGCGCCGTTATTTCAAGCCCAAGGCTTAACACGCAGAAGGTGAACCGCATCATAAGTGAACTGGGAAAGCGTCAGGAGCTTGGCGTAAAGGTTACCATAGTGACGTGGCATCCGGATGCTTACAAGTATGGCAGAGATGAGGCCCGTATGGAGCTTATGGAGAAAATGCGGAAAGCTGGATTTGAAGTTAAGCTGATGGAAGAAAACTGTGAGCATTTTGCGGTGATTGATCAGGAGATTGTGTGGTACGGAAGTATGAACCTTCTTTCGAAGGAAGATGCCGAGGATAATCTCATGAGGGTCTGCAGCAAGGAGATTGCATCTGAACTGCTGGAAATGACGTTTGGCTCTGAGGATGCAATGCAGGAATGGTGATTTTTTTCTTGCTATAATTTTCGTATGACGGTATAATGAGCGCAGGGAAAAACGGCAGAATGATTTGAGGTGTGTTTTGTAAAGGAAGACAGACTGTGGAAGGAGGTAGGGCTATGGGAAGGACGATTTCCATTGGGGCACAGAGCTTTGAATTTATACGGAAGAATAATTATTTTTTTATAGACAAAACAGGTTTTATCAAAGAGTGGTGGGAGAACGGTGACGTGGTTACTTTAATTACCCGGCCCCGCCGTTTTGGGAAGACTTTGAACTTGGCTATGATGAACTGTTTTTTTTTCTAAGAGATACGAAGGCCGGGGAGACCTGTTTGAAGGACTGGCAATCTGGGAGGAGGAGAGGTACCGGGAACTTCAGAGGAGTTATCCGGTGATCTTTTTAAGCTTTGCGGATATTAAGGGGGAGAACTTTGAGGAGACGAAGCAAGGGATCAAATACACGCTGGCGAAGTTATATGAGTCCCATGAATATTTGAGGGATGGAAAAGATATAGGGAAAAGGGAATTGGATTTTTTTGATTCCGTATCCCCGGATATGGAAGATGCTGTGGCTGTGCTTGCCCTGAAATACCTGTCGGACTATTTGTCGGCCTATTATG
>CATJBQ010000063.1 GCA_949738465.1 uncultured Lachnospiraceae bacterium | reverse complement strand
CTCTTTACAATCTGATATTTCCTCTAATGTGACAGTAGACAGATATACGTCATATTGTCCGGCTTTAAACTTTTCCCACAATTTTCTCGTATCTGCCATTTTTTCGGGCACATCTTCCTGTAGCAAATGGCTGATAACCGATGTGTCCAAGTAGACCTTAAGATTTTCCATAAGCATCTTACTCCTTTAACCTGTCTGTTTTGGGTTTATATTAGTATTCATTTTCATAAATATTGTAACATTCATTTGGCGCTTTTGCAATTAGGTAAGTCCATTATTTCAGTATTATTGCTACAAATTTAAGCGTGTCTATAGATACATTTCTTTATAAGGTTTCAGTTCCGTGGCATATTGTGTTTTTTCGTCGCTGATTATTAAGTCAATTTCACCAATCCCTTTTCCGTAGAAATATGCAGGAACATCTGGCTAAAATGATGTCTGTTTCCTGCCGATGCAATGCGGATTGGATGCGACTTTCCATTTGTCCCGCCTGAGATGACTACCAGATTTGGCATTCATGGATACGTGGCAGCTTATATTCTGCCGGAAGGATTTGAAACAGACTGCCAGTAATATTTTTCCAGGAAATCTCCGATATAAATATATATTGTTATAATGAAGCAAAAGGAATTGCATCATTTTGTCTGAGGGGGCGCCAGAGGCGTTCCCGGTATTCAAGGAGGAATGCAGAATGAAAATTGAATCCAGTGTGGTAGGCATGCAGGCGGCCCACAGCCTGACGCGTCAGGAGCAGGTGAGCGCAGCGTCCATCGTTCAGACCCAGGAGCAGGCGGCGAAGCTGGAGCTGTCCGGGGAGGGCGTGGATCTGGCCCAGCAGCTAAAGGACGAACAGAAGCGGATCCAGGAGGAGACTGTCAAGGAACAGAAGGAGCGGCAGGCAAAGAACTTAGCGAAGCACCTCGCCCAGTCCGGGAAGACGGAGAAGAATGGCGGAGTGCCGGAGGTATCGGATCAGTACAAGCTGAAGCTGGAGATGCTAAAACGTATGTTCGAAGCTTTGGGCAGGGCCGGAAAAGGAAAGCCGGGGGCTGTCCAGGAGCTGCGGCAGCTTAAGACGCAGTATCAGAGTCGTTATTCGGCGTTTTCCGCCAGCAGCGCCATCGCTTTGAAAAATACGGGGAACCTGGTGGAGGCCGGATCCGCCAACGCCCGGACAGGCGGGACGAAGTGGGTGCGGACCACCGTGCAAAGCGCCTTTGTGGCAGAGACGGAGCATACGGCTTTTTCGGCAAACGGGATTGTGAGGACGGCAGACGGGCGGGAGATTAACTTCGGCGTGACGGTGGAGATGTCCCGGGCCTTTGCGGCGCGGTTTGACAAGATCACCCAGGAGGACTATATCGTCACCGATCCGCTGGTGATCAACCTGGATACCAATGTGGCTTCCGTCACCGAACAGAAGTTCTTGTTTGACATCGACAGCGACGGCAGGGAGGAGCAGATTTCCTTTGCCGGGAGGGGCAGCGGATTTCTGGCACTGGATAAAAATAAGGACGGGAAGATCAATGACGGCTCGGAGCTTTTCGGTACCCGGTCCGGGGACGGATTTAAGGATCTTGCATCTTACGACGAGGACGGCAACGGCTGGATTGACGAGAACGACAGCATCTGGAAGGATCTTAAGGTCTGGACCAAGGATGAGAACGGCAGGGATTATCTGATGGATCTTCGGGAAGCCAATGTGGGAGCCATTTATCTGGGAAGCGCCCAGACGGAATTTTCCTTAAACCGGATGGCGGATAACCAGACCGACGGGATTATCCGGAGAACCGGCGTGTATCTGAAGGAAACCGGGGAGGCCGGCACCATCCAGCATGTGGATCTGACCTTGTAAATGAGACCGGAGAAGGCATGTTTCTTTGCCGGTTCCTGCAGAAAATACAGAATATTCTGACAAAACCCATGCAGTCTAGCGGCCGCATGGGTTTTCTGCTATCCCCTTGATGGAGGAGGAATACTCGGAAGGACTCATTCCCGTCTGCTTTTTAAAGAGCCGGGAAAAATAGTGGACGGAGCTGTAGCCCAAGGCTTCCGCCACCTCCGTAAAGTTCAGCCGGTTTTCCCGGATCAGTTGCCGGGCGTAGTCCATTTTCAGATGGGAGAACAGGTCGATGACACCGCAGTCGTGGCGGGTATGGATTAACTGCTGGAGCCTGGATTTTCCCATCAGGGTATCCTGGGCGATCTGGTCTAAGGTGAGGGAATCGCAAAGGTGGCCGTTCAGATATGCGATGACCTGGTGGTAGGCTTCGTCGTCTTTTTTCCGCCGGATGGTGTCTCTCTTTGCGGAAGATGCGGGGGACTTCTGGCAGCGGCGCAGGAGCGTTAAGAGCAGCAGCTCCAAGTGGAGGCGGATCATCTGCAGCGCGCCTTCCGGGGCGTCTTCTTTCAGCTTCATATGGGTCTGGTAAGGGTTATCTAAGGGCTCTAAGAAGGCATTTCGGGCCTCGGCAATGATGCGCCCCAGAAGCTGCCGCTCCCCGTCGTCGATGGTAAGCAGGCGTTTGCGGAAAAAGTCCATGGCGGCGGAATCGCAGCGGAAGGAGACCACCACCAGGTTGGGGGCCACCCGGTGATTGGCGGTGAGCCGGTGGAATTCGTCGGGCTGGTGGAATAACAGGTCTCCCCGGGTCAGGGGATAGCGGACCCCGTCGGCCTCCGCCTCCACCTCGCCCTTGTCTACGCACAGAAATTCCCAGAAATCATGAGCTTCCCCGGCAAAGGAAAAATCGCTGCTGTATTCAAAATAATGGATGGTTATAATCTCCGGAATCTCGATCAACGGAGATAACGGTACTCCTGTATATGCCATGACTGCCTCCTGCGCTGGGGGGATCCCGGATTTTGCTGCGTCCGGAGAGCGGAAAGCTCCGCCTTCCTGCCGCGCTTTCCTTGATTATAGCAAATAAATGTCCGGTTTTCAAATTTGTTAAATTTTTGTCAATCTCTGTATATTGTACAAATCCCAGGCAGGATTGTGCAAAGAATTTTTCCGGAATCCGTTGTAAAATGAGGGCAGTTCAAGTTTAGAGATCCAGGAGGAGGCTATCACATGGAATTGCAGGAATTGATTGAACAATTTGCGGTGGAGGGGAAGGTCCTCAAGGTGGGAGAATACGGAAACGGCCACATCAACCGCACCTATCTGGCAGAGCTGGAGGAAAATGGAAAAACGGTAAAATATATTTTCCAGCAGATCAATACGGATATTTTTAAGAATGTGGACCAGTTGATGGAGAATATTACCGGGGTGACGACGTATTTAAGGGAAAAGATTCTTAAGCGGGGCGGAGACCCGGACCGGGAAGCGCTTAAGGTGATCCCCACCAGGGAGGGGGCAAGCTACCTCAGAGAGAGGGAGGGCTGTTACCGGATGTTCCGCTTTATTACGGATGCCGTAAGCCTGGAGGCGGTGGAGCGGCCGGAGGATTTTTACGAGAGCGCGGTGGCCTTCGGGAATTTCCAGTCGCTTTTGGCAGATTATCCGGCAAAAAATCTGCATGAGACGATTCCGGATTTTCATAATACGCCCAAGCGGTTTGAGGCATTTGAGCAGGCGGTGCGGGAGGACATCTGTGGACGGGCATCTTTTGCGCAGCCGGAGATTGCTTTTTTGATGGAACGCAGGGAGGAAATGGCGGCCCTGACCGGGCGGCTTTTGCGGGGGGAGCTGCCGCTCCGGGTGACCCACAACGACACGAAGCTGAACAATATTATGATGGATACGAAGACCAAGAAAGGGATCTGTATCATTGACCTGGATACGGTGATGCCGGGGCTTTCCCTCTATGATTTCGGGGATGCTATCCGTTTTGGCGCCAACACGGCGGCGGAGGATGAGACGGATCTGACGAAGGTTTCCCTGGATCTGGGGCTGTATGAGCGCTATGTGAAGGGGTACCTTGAGGGCTGCCAGGGGAGTCTGACGCCCCTGGAGCTGTCCTTGCTTCCCATGGGGGCGAAAATGATGACTCTGGAGTGCGGGATGCGGTTTCTGACGGATTATCTTGTGGGGGATACATATTTCCGGATTCACCGGGAGCATCATAATCTGGACCGCTGCCGGACCCAGCTTGCGCTGGTGGCCGATATGGAGCGCAAGTGGGATCAGATGGAGGCGGTGATCAGAGGGTAGGAACCGCTTGATGTGATATGTTTTTTTGCCAAAAATTGTTTGTCAAATATCGTTGGATATGTTATACTCTGCTCAAAGTATTTTTCCTGTCCGATGTGGCCGGTGATACGGCACAGGAAAGGTAGAAAGAACGGAGGACACAGATTATGAAGATCACATATGGCAGCAGTAAGACAGGCAATGTGTCAGAGGCGTTGAGAAATATTGCGGAGCCGGCGGCACTGTTTTTTTCTGTTGCGAGCGAGGATATGCTAGAGAAGGCCGCTCTCGAGATCGAACAGGCGTTCCCTGGGGTTGCATCCATTGGGGGAGTGGGCCAGGCTTATATCGGAAAGCAGTTTTTTGACGCGGGGCTTACCGTCATCGCAATGAAAGAAAATATTAAGGTTGCGGCGGATGTGCTGGAACAGGCGTCCGTCATGCCCATCAAATATATCCGCCGGCTGGAGAACGCCGTGCAGGCAGTGGGCGGTGAGCGGGGGAAGACAGCGTGCTTTGACATCTGCTCGGCAGGGGCGGATGTGCGGGCCGTCACAACGCTGTCTGATTATCTCTGCCGGCGGGGCTACGACCTGGCCGGCGGCACCAGCAATTCGGCGGCGGTTGCCTGCAACGGAAAGGTTTACCAGGATGCGTGCGCCTTTTTCATTTTTAAGAATCTCAAGGGGAAAATAAAGTCCTACAAGGAAAATATTTACATACATCCCCAGGGAAATGAGAAGCAGTTTATGGTGACGGAGGCCAACCCCAAGGACTACAGGATCCGTACGCTGGAAAATGAGACGGCGGAGAAAGTATATACCTCCGAGCTTGGAATCACCAGAGATAAGATTACCACCCAGACCTTTAAGAATCCCTTCGGGCATGTCTGCGATTCCGACACCTATATTGTGTCCATTAAGGGCGTGGAGGCGGACGGGAGCATCACCACATTCCGCCCGGCAAATAAGATGGACTTCCTGACCATACTGAGCATGGGGGACTACCGGGAGGTGGTGCAGGATACCATCGCCAGGATCCGGAGTGAGCTTGGCGGCGCATCGGCAGTGCTTTCCATCAATTGCCTGTTTCGGTATATCATGTTTAGCGACGAGCAATATTGGGACAGCTATCTGGCGGAAATGTGCCGCAGCTTTTCGCATGCAGGCATGGTGGGCGTCGGCGAGCATTACAATACGCAGTTTGTCAATCAGACCATGTGCTGTCTGGCATTTGAGTAGGGGGAAGAGATTGTGTTAAAATTATTTGGAAACGCTGGAAGTAAAGAAAAGAATGCCGGGGCCGTGATGGCGGTAAAAAAGCAGGCGGATTTTGACAAGCATCCCCTGGATTATGCATTGACAAGCGCATACCGGGTTGTGAACGAGCTGGCGGAGGATGTTTTTCTGACGACCCAGAAGATGCGGTATGCAACGGAACAGCTCTCGGGGCTGAAGGATGAGATCACCGGCCCCCAGGGCGAGGTGAGCGCGCTGGAGGAAGGATTTCTGGATATTACGGCGGCGGCAGACCATTTTAACGATGTGGAGACAGAGATCGACGGGTCCGTTTCGGAAGCACAGCGGCAGATGGAGCAGCTTAAGCAGGATTCCAATTCCTTGCAGGAGAATTTTAAAAATATGTCCAGGACCTTCGGGATGCTGCAGGACGCCCTGGATAAAATCAGCAACAGCCTGGCGGGCATCCGGGAGGTTGCCGACCAGACCAACCTTCTGGCCTTAAATGCCAGCATTGAGGCGGCCAGAGCCGGCGAGCAGGGCAAGGGCTTTGCGGTTGTGGCGGAGGAGGTAGGCAAGCTGGCGAAGCTGAGCCGGGATATGGTGGAGGGTATCCATGAGAATATCGTGGAGGTGGAGCGCCAGAGCGGAGAACTGAATAAGTTCATTCAGGCGTCCGACGAGGCGATGCTCTGCAATATCCGGAGTATCGAGCAGACCGGTAAATATTTTGACGACGTGAAGAAAAGTGCTTCCGGCACCGTCGAGGTCCGCCAGGCCATTGAAAATGCCGTGGAGCGGAACCGTGCGTACGTGAAGACGGTGCAGGATTCCCTGGAGGGGACGGCCGGCATCTATGGCGATATCATTGACAAGATGGACATTGACGACAGTAAGAAGGGCGTGCTGATTGAGAGCTTTGAAAATATTATCGAGCAGGCCATCGCCATGGTGGAGGAGCTGCCCTGATGTGGGGCATAGAAGAAGCCTGAGGGCAATAGAGAAAAAGAAAGAGATCACTGTATCCCAGAAAAGGGATGCGGTGATTTTTTTCTGTGGGAGGTTTTTGGTATTTTGGCAATTGACATCCTGAAAAATATGTAGTATTCTGTTGGTATACCACTTGAATACAAAGAAGGAGAAAGCTATGGAACAGGAAACAAGGAGGAAATACCTGGCGGCCATCGCGCCTGCGGGCTTGTCGGACGCCGTGCCAGAGAGGGGATTCCTGAAGCGGTGTGCGCCCAAGGCGCAGCCGCCAGAGGGAAGCGATGAGGTGAAGGTGGTCAAGACCTGCTGCCGGGCCTGCATCGCCAACTGCGGCGTGCTGGCTTACGTGAAGAACGGGCGGGTCATCCGCCTGGAAGGGAATCCGGAGGATCCCATGAGCAAGGGGCGTATGTGCGCCAAGGGCCTGGCGGGAATCCAGGCGCTGTACCATCCCAACCGCAACAAATTTCCCCTAAAGCGGGTGGGGGAGCGGGGCGGCAACCGCTGGAAGCGGATCTCCTGGGACGAGGCCCTGACTACGATTGCAGGGAAATTGGTGGAGACACGGGAGAAATACGGGGCGGAGGCAGTATTCTGCTCCACCGGGGGAGGCGGCAATCCGGAGATCTGGAGTATCGCCCGTTTCTGTAATGTGTTTGGTACGCCTAACTGGTTTGAGCCGGGGTGCGCCCAGTGCTATCTGCCCCGGGTGCTGGCTTATACTATGATGTACGGCGGCGTGGATCCCAGTATTGCGGATTCCAACGCCCTGGAGCTGTATTTTCCGGATGAGACGCCCATCAAGTGTCTGGTGCTGTGGGGCACGGATCCCTCCTATTCCTGCCCGGCCAGCGGCGGCAACGCGGTGGTGGAGCTGCGGGCCAGAGGGGTGAAGACCATCGCCGTAGATCCCCGGTTTACCCCGGACGCGGCCAAGGCCGACGTCTGGCTGCCCATCCGGCCGGGAACCGATGTGGCGCTGCAGCTTGCCTGGATCCGTTACATCCTGGAGCATAAGCTGTACGATGAGGAGATGGTGCTGCGCTGGACCAATCTGCCCTACCTGGTGGACGTGGAGACGAAAATGCTGGTGCGCGCCAGGGTCAGCAGGGAGGAGTGGATTCCCGATACCTTTGTGGTATGGGATAAGAACACCAGTTCGATAAAACCCATGGAGTATCCTTATGACGAGGATTTAAAGCCGGCGTTATGGGGAACCTTTGAGGTGGACGGAAAGCAATATAAAACCGGCTTCCAGCTTCTCTGGGAGCGGGCGGAGGCATATACCCTGGAGGAGGCGGGAAAGATCTGCTGGCTGGATCCGAAAAAGATTGAGGAGGCGATCCGGCTGTTTGCCGGGAATACCCCCAGCGGCCTGGCCATCGGCGTGGCCACCGACCAGACACCCAACTCGGTGCAGGCGGCCATGGGTGCTGCCACCATCGATCTTCTCATGGGAAATGTGGAGCGGCCGGGAAGTCTGCTGCAGCGTTTCCGCACCAGCGGGGTTTTACGGATGCCCAATTATCCGGTTCCCCAGGCCACGAAGCTGCTGCCAGAAGGCCAGCTTCAGAAACGGCTGGGCACCATTGAGCACAAGGGCCTTCATATCTGGTGGGCGGGACATCCTTCCAGCATCCGGGACGCGGTGCTGACCGGCAAGCCCTACCAGCCCCGGATGTGGATCGACCGTTCCGGCAACAAGCTGGGGGTGGTGGCGGAGAGCGCGAAATGGGTGGAAGCCATCGAAAAGCTGGATTTTATTGTACATATGTATATGTATCCTACCTCATTTTCCGCCTATGCGGACATTCTGCTGCCGGCGGAGGAATGGCTGGAGACAGACATGATTGTGGAGACCTGTAACAAGCTCATCGCCCGCCAGGCGGTGACCCACCTGTGGGAGACCATGGACGAGACGCTGTTCTGGTCGAAGCTTGCCAGAAAATGCGCCGACTTAGGGCACGAGGGCTGCCGGAAATCCTTTGATCCGGAATTTATGGGGGAGGATCTTCCCTACTGGGATTCCATGGAGGAATTTTTTGACTACATCCTGCCCAAGGCAGGCCTTACCTGGAAAAAATTCACGGAGGTGTCGCCCTACGAATACCTGCCCAAGGAGGAGTGGCGGACCTATTATGTATACAAGAACATCGATGCGAAAACCGGCAAGCCCCAGGGCTTTCCGACGCCCTCCAAAAAGCTTGAGATCTATCTGGAGAGCATGATTACCTTAGGCCGCACCGGGCAGCCTTTTGCAGCGGAGCCGCTGCCGCCGGCCTCTAAGGATTACGAGCCGCTGCCCTATTATCTGGAGCCGTCGGAGAGCCCGATGCGGCAGGATGCGGTTTCTAAGGAGTTCCCCCTGGTGATGACCAACGGGCGGGTGCCCTTTTACCATCACTCTACTCTGCGCAATGTGGCGGCCCTTCGGGAGATGTATCCGGCGCCGGAGATCTGGATCAATCCGCAGACGGCGGAACAATACGGCATCGCCCAGGGAGACTGGACCTATGTGTCTTCTGTGCGGGGCCGGATTACGGCAAAGGCCTATGTGACGCCGGGGATCCATCCGGGGGTGGTGTGTATGGAGCGGTTCTGGAATCCAGAGACCTTAGACACTAAGACCCACGGCTGGCAGGAAATGAATGTGAATGTTTTAACAAAGTCCACGGCTCCCTTCAACGACGTGGTGGGCACCTACACCTTAAGAGCCTTCCAGGTGAAGATCGAAAAGGCGCCCGGGGCTCCGGAGGGCGTATGGACAAAGCCGGAGGATTTCAAGTCCTGGCTGCCCACAGGCGCAGGGCCCGTGCCGGACCGCTCCAAGAAGGAAGCCTACGGAAAGGCCGAGTATGGCGTCCATGGGCCGGCGAAAAGGCCGTACTGTGCCAGAAGGGAGGAGATTTAAGTGAAACAGTATATTATTTTGGCGGATCTCGACCGCTGCATCGGCTGCCACGGCGGCTGCCAGGTGGCCTGCAAGACAGAGCATGAGATTGCCCTTGGCCCCTCCCGGAGCAGGCTGTACACCATGGGGCCGGTGGGTACTTTTCCCGACCTGGAGATGTATTTCATGCCGGTGATGTGCCAGCAGTGTGAGAATCCCGCCTGCGTGGCGGTGTGCCCCACCGGAGCCTGCTACAAGGACGAGGCGGACGGTGTGGTAAAGATCGATGCGAGCGTCTGCATCGGCTGCCAGAGCTGCAAAAAAGCCTGTCCCTACGACTGTATTCTCTTTAACCAGGAGCTTCGGGTTTCCGATAAATGTACGGTTTGTATGGAGCGGCGGGAAAACGGCGAGGAGCCGGCCTGCGTGCGGAACTGCTCCGGATGCGCACTGATGTTCGGGGATATCAACGATCCCGAAAGCAATGTGTCTAAGGCCATCCGTGAGGCCGGGGAGGAACATGTCTACTCCCTGCCGGATCACGGCAACCGCCCCTCCGGTAGATTTATTTTACGAAATGCAAAATGGCAGGGATTCCCGGGAGGTGAACAGAATGGAAGATAGAGCATTATTTGAAAGCCGCAAGGAAATGTACCGTTTCTTAAGCCGCCTCTATGTGCTGGAGGTGGACGGGGAGCTGCTGGATGCGCTGTGTAAGATCAAGGCACCGGCGGAGTGCCCAGATGAGGATATGGCGGAGGGCTACGGGATGATGACCTCCTTTTTAAAGGAAAGCAGAGAGAGGGACACCCAGGCCGTGCTGGATGATCTGGCGGTGGACTACGCCCGGATCTTCCTCTCCGCCGGCGTGGCCCAGGGCAAGGCCGCCTTCCCCTACGAGTCGGTCTACACCAGCAGGAAGCATCTGATGATGCAGGATTCCAGAAATGAGGTGGTGGCCCTTTACGCCGCCAAGGGCTTTACGCCGGCAGAGGATATGTATCGGGTGCCGGAGGACCATCTGGGGCTGCTTCTGGAGTATATGGCGCTGCTCTGTGAGGAATGTGCGGAAGCGCAGCCGCCGCAGGACGGTGCGTGGGGGGAGTGCCCTCCGTCAGGCAATGGGGAGCGCGTGTACATGGAGTGCCTGCCGTCTGGGAATGGGGAGCGCGTGAAGGCTTCCCTGACGGAGCAGCAGGCGTTTCTGAAGGAGCATCTGAACAACTGGGCGCCGGCTTTTGCGGGTGAGGTGCAAAAATATGCCGCCACGGATTTTTATAAGGGACTGGCAAAGCTGACCAAAGGATTTCTGGCGGCGGAAGGAGAGCTGCTGACGGGATGGGAGGTGGAAGCATGCGCGTAAGCTACGGAATTTCCACAGAAAAAATGAACGGGCTGCTGGAAGAGTTAGGAAAGACTTACCGCATCTGCGGACCCAGGCGGGTGGGAAAGTACATCCGTTATGGGGACATTCAATCCGTGGAGGAGCTGGTCTATCAGGAGAAATCCCACTTCTCCCCCAAGGAGGTCTTTTACCCCATCGTCCAGACGCTTCTGTATTTTTCGGAAAACCAGGTACGGGAAAGCGAGATGGAGGATGAGCGGGAGGTCATTTTGTTCCTCCGGCCCTGCGATATCAACGGCATCCGCAGGCTGGACACCCTGTTTTTACGAAACGGGGGAAAGGCGGACAATTTCTACCAGCGGCGACGGGAGAAGGTGAAATTTTTCCTGCTGGAGTGCGCTGAGAGCTTTGAAACCTGCTTCTGTGTGTCCATGGGGAGTAACCGCACCGACGACTATGAGGCGGCCTTCCGCTTCGGGGAGGAGGGCGTGAAGGCGCAGATCCATGGAGAGAGCGCGCTCTGCGGCCGTCTGGAAGGATTTCTGGCAGGAGAAAAGGAATGTGCCTTTGCGCCGGAATTTGTGACGGAGAACAAGAAAACAGTGGCGGCGCCGGACATCGGCCATCGCAGTCTGCTTCCGGGGATCCATGATCTTCCCATGTGGCGGGAATTTGACGATCATTGCATTGGCTGCGGCGGCTGCAATACCGTCTGTATTACCTGTAGCTGTTTTGACACCACCGATGTGATCTATCATGAAACCAGTCGGGACGGGGAACGCAGAAGGGCCTGGTCCTCCTGCATGCTGGATTCCTACAGCACCATGGCCGGCGGGCACAATGTCCGCGCGAAAGCCGGAGACCGGATGCGTTTTAAGGTCATGCACAAAATCTATGATTTCAAGGTACGGTTCGGGGAGGAACATATGTGCGTGGGCTGTGGGCGCTGCGATATGCGCTGCCCGAAGGAGATCCATTTTTCCGAAACGGTGGACCGGCTGGCCCACGAGGTGGAGCGCCTGAAAAGAGGGGAGGAGTCTTTGTGAAAAATATAACATTACCGTCGCCTCATAAGATCCTTAGGATCGTTCACGAGACAAAGGCGGAGTATACTTTCCGGGTAAAATGTGACGATGCGGTAAATCACGGGCAGTTTTATGTGCTGTCCATCCCAAAAATCGGCGAGGCGCCCATTTCCGTCAGCGCCCAGGGGGAGGGCTATGTGGAATTTACCATCCGAAAGGTAGGGAAGCTTACCGACGGGATCTTCGGAATGGAGGAGGGGGATACCCTTTTCATGCGGGGGCCCTACGGCAACGCTTTTCCGGTGGAAGATTTTAAGAAAAAGCCCCTGGTGGTCATTGCCGGCGGTACCGGCATGGCGCCGGTGCGCAGCATGCTGCAGTATTTTTATGCCCACCCCGAGGAAGCCGGGGAGGTGTATTTGATCGTGGGCTTCAAGGACCGGGACGCCGTGCTTTTCGAAGAAGACCTGGCCCGCTTTCGTGAAAAATTTCACACAGTCTACTGCCTGGACAATATGGAGGCGGAGGGCTTTTCCAAAGGCTTTGTCACCGGCTATGTGAAGGAGGTGCCCTTTGGCACATTTGAGGACTACAATGTGGTCATCGTAGGCCCCCCGGCCATGATTAATTTCACGGCAAAGGAATGTGTGAAAAACGGCGTTACCGAGGATAAAATCTGGGTGTCCTTCGAGCGGAAAATGTCCTGCTCCGTGGGAAAATGCGGCCACTGCAGGATCAACGAGACCTATGTGTGCCTGGAGGGGCCGGTATTCAATTATACGAAGGCCAAGGAGCTGCTGGATTAGGGGATGCAAAGAGCGCCCGGTTAATATTTCACAGCCTTATCCGTAATATTGCGCTGGAACAATTTCTTATACAGCCTGCTGACATAGTTCGGGTCAGCATATCCATAGAGAGCAGAAGCTTCGTTCAACTTCAGATGCTTCTGCTCCAACAATGTCTGAATCCCACAAAGCTTCCTTTTATTCACATACTGCATCAGGGTAGTCTGCTGCGTCCTACGGAATATTTCACACAGATATCCCGGAGAAATGTCCAGATGCCTGTCCACCTGCCTCTGGGTGATGGGCTCATTGAGATGGCGGTGGATATAGTCCTTGGCTTTCTGGACGTAGAGCCCATATAAGAGGCAAGATCGATCGTAAACCAGTTGGTCGAAAATCTGCCGTATGGCGGTTGTGTCGGAGGAAGCTCTGGTAACCAGAGGCAGATACAGCCGGTCAATATCGTCATTGAATATCTGAAATTCCAGGGAGGCACATGCCGTATGGTGGGAATGGGCCTGGGCGTTCACGGTGAGATCCTCCGTATACAGGAGGCAGAGCACATCTCCCGCCCTGGGCAGGATGGGCCAGTACCTGTACCCATTTTACCAAAAGGATCTGGAAGCGGGCAGGATTACGGAGGAGGAAGCGGTAGAGCTTCTTGAAAATGTCTTTGTAAAAATTGATCCGGCAGATGTGGTGAATATCTGTATCGGCGGGATGGATACTTCCGGGAGCTGCCAGGTCAACGGATTGAGCCGTTGCATTTTACATGCCGTGAGAAACTGCCAGGTTCGGGGCCCGAATCTGGCAGCCCGGGTGACGGCGGTGGGATCTATGTGGCCATGGCGGCCAATACCAGCAACATCTGGGCCGGAGAGCAGATTGGTGCAACGCCGGATGGCAGAAAGCAGGGAGAGCCCCTGTCCGACGCCGCCTCTCCCACCTACGGAAGGGACACCCACTGCCCCACCATGACGGTCAACAGCCTGGTAAAGCTGGATTATACCAAGGTGGCCTGCGCCTCAGTGGTAAACCAGAAGTTCCTGTCTGATCTGATCCGGATTCGGAGGAGCTGGATCCTGTGGTGGCGGCCACCTTTGCCTGCCCAGGGCCCACGGCCATCCACGCCTGCAGTCTGGCAGAGCAGGCGGGAGTTGTATTTGAAGGGATGAACACGGCAGTGGTGCAGGGGCTGGGGCCTCTAGGGAGCTTTGCGGTGATGTGCCTTAAGAAAGCCGGCATTCAAAAGGTGTATGCCATCCCGGCCGGGGATAACCCGGAGCGGGAGACGTTGGCCCTGGAGCTGAGGCAGAGCGTGTGTTTAACCTGGACCGGGAGGGGATGGAGGCCATCCCGGCTGCGCTCCGGCCCCAGCTAATCACCTTTAAGGCGCTGCATATCATTGGGTCTTCCCAGTATTCGGTGGCGGACGTGGAGCATTATCTGAGGTTTTTGTGTGAGAACAGGGATCTGCATCCAGTGATCGCAAGGCTGAGCAGTAAGTATCCGGTGGAACAGATCAATGAGGCGATGGCGGATGCGAAAAGTGGGAGGAACATCAAGACGCTGCTGATATAGGGTAAGATGCTTTTACAAAAGCATCAAAAGGAGGAGGGGACGGCTCTTTTTCATCGGCTGGAGGTATATGGTGGAGCTTATGCCGTAATTAACAGCGGCGTCGGGAGTATGCCATGCTTTCGCTATCAGGAGCAATTCAGAGGAACAGGCGATGGCATACTTATATAGTGGTATTTGGCATGTGAATGACCGGGGCATAAGCTGTATGCGGAGCTGGCGTTCCAGGTGCTGGCGGTGTACGGCTCCTGGGTGGACGACGGTATGAATGATATGAAAACTAAAAATGGTTGCCAGACACCCAAAAGTATGCTACACTCTGTTCAAACGTCAGGGAGTTGTGAGGAGGCGGATGTGATGGCAAGAACGATAGGTATTGGCCACCAGGATTTTGAAAAGGTAAGGCAGAGCAATAATTTTTACATTGATAAGACGTATTTTATTCGGGAGTGGTGGGAAACGAACGACGATGTGACGCTGATTGCCCGCCCCCGACGTTTTGGGAAAACCTTGAATATGAGCATGCTGGAGCAGTTTTTTTCGGTGGACTATGCCGGCCGGGGAGAGCTGTTCGAAGGGCTGTCCATCTGTGAGGAGGAGAAATACCGGAAACTTCAGGGGACCTATCCGGTGATATTTTTAAGCTTTGCCAAGGTAAAGGAGACTTCGTTCCTTAATACCAGGAAAAAAATATGCTATATTATTGAGAGTCTTTATAATAAATATAATTTCCTTCTGAACAGCGGGCTTTTAAATGAGAATGAAAAGGAAATTTGCCGGAAGGTTTCGGCAGATATGGAGGATTACATCGCGTCAGAATCATTGAATACCCTATCGAATTTTCTGTCGCGCTATTATGGGAAAAAGGTGATCATCCTCCTGGATGAATATGACACTCCCATGCAGGAGGCCTATATACACGGATTTTGGGAAGAACTGGTAAGCTTTATTCGCAATCTGTTCAATGCCACCTTTAAGACGAACCCTTACCTGGAACGGGCCATTATGACGGGTATCACCAGAATCAGCAAGGCGTCGATTTTTTCGGATCTAAATAATCTGGAGGTGGTGACGACGACTTCGGAAAAGTACGCGGACTGTTTTGGGTTTACCGAAGAAGAAGTGCTTGGGGCACTGGATGAATACGGCCTGTTAGATGAAAAGGAGGAGGTAAAGAACTGGTACGATGGATTTCGGTTTGGGAATCTTGACGGGATCTACAATCCCTGGTCCATCATCAATTATCTGAACAATAAAAAGGTGGGCCTCTATTGGGCAAACACCAGTTCTAATGGCCTGGTGGGAAAGCTGATCCGAGAGGGGGAGGCGGAGCTTAAGATCCAGATGGAGTGCCTGCTGGGGGGAGAGCCCCTTTCCCTGACGCTGGACGAACAGATCGTATTTAACCAGTTGGATCAGGGGGAGAATGCTGTCTGGAGCCTTCTGCTTGCCAGCGGATATCTGAAAGCAGAGCACTGTGAATTCGATCTCAGGATTGGAAAAACGCGGTATGAGCTGCGGCTGACCAACCAGGAGGTATATTATATGTTCCTCCAGATGATCGACGGCTGGTTCACTGGCTCCCGCCCGGTGGGCAACGCCTTCCTTGCGGCTTTGCTTGCGGGGAACCTGGAGGACATGAACGATTACATGAACGACATTGCCGAAGCCTTGTTCAGCAGCTTTGACACGGGAAATCATCCTTCGGGGAAAGCCCAGCCGGAAAGATTTTACCACGGCTTTGTACTTGGGCTGGTTGTGGAATTAAAGGACCGCTATCTGGTCACCTCCAACAAGGAAAGCGGCCTTGGCAGGTATGACGTGATGTTAGAGCCCGTTGACCGGACGCAGGACGCTTTCGTTATCGAATTCAAGGTGGCCAACGCCCGGCGCAACGAGAGCCTGGAAGCAGCGGTGGAAGCGGCATTAAAGCAGATCGAGGAAAAAAATTATGCAGCGGTGCTGATGGAGAGGGGATTTGGCCGGGAACAGATCCGAACGTATGGATTTGCGTTCCAGGGCAAGGAGGTGCTGATCCAGGGGGGCTGAGCGGACACTTTAGGAATAATTGAAAAAGATGGAATAGAAAAAACGCATTTCTGGTGGAATGTGTTTTTTTTATATTGTTCTACACTATTTTTCATGTGATACTCGAATCAGCGTACGTGAATCATAAAAAATGGAAAGGGGTTACAATTACAAAATGAGAAATTCCATACGCGGCCTATTATTCCACCGACGCCAACGATGTCCGCGTTCCCCTGACGGAACGCTATAAGGAATATCTGGTATATATGAAAAAACGGATGGAGGAAGGCTTGATTGACCAGAATACATTTTCCCAGAGCAGCACACAGCTGATGGCGAAGACGACGGAGGGAATCTGTGGCGTGTTCAACCAGAATCTGAGCGTGGGGGATCCGGAGCGATATGAAAGCTATAGCGTATGCCGTCCAAAATATGATGAGAATTCGGAGAAAATTGGAGCAGACGATCGCGGACTGGCAGTCTTTAAGCAGCCTGGTGGAGGAACGAACAACGCAGCTATCCGTATATGTTTTACGGGGAATGCACCATGGAGAGGATATTCCGGATGCACAGCGACGGCTGTTAAGTTTCAATAAAGCATTGGATGATATGTTTGTGATAGCGGTGCAGGGAATCGAGTTGGATGCGGACACGGAGGGAGAAGTGATTGAATGTCTGGTAAACGGCTTGGAGCGGGTTGTCTATACCATGGTGGATTCTTATGAAAACTGTCTGCTCTTTGCCTGCATGAATTCCATCTTTGACAGTCCGGATGAAATAAAATTGCTGTATCGAAAAAAATATTTGCCAGATATTGAAAAGTGTGTTACATTTTATGCAAAGCTATTTTTCATATTCAGTATGGCCTTTTGTGCTGCATACTTGTCGGAATCGTTTCAATTATTTTAATTATCACGAAAATTCATGCTTTTACGTTTACCCATTTATTTTTAATTAAGAGCAGGAGTTTTCGAAAAACAAGTTACTTCCAGAGACTCCTGCAGGAAAAAGGAGGAGTTTTATGGAAGGAAACCGGGAAGTGAAAAGTGATGTGTTCAGTATGCTGCTGGAGGATCCGGTCTACGCGCTTCAGACCTACAATGCGCTGAACCATTCGGATTACCAGGATCCGGGGCTGGTGGAGATCTGCACCATGG
>CATJBQ010000062.1 GCA_949738465.1 uncultured Lachnospiraceae bacterium | reverse complement strand
GAGAGCCCCACCTATCCCCAGGCTTACCAGATCTTCCGGAATCTGGGATGGCGGGTGGAGGCGGCTCCCATGGACGGGGGCGGCATGCTTCTTGAGGAACTTTACAAAAGCGGGATGCAGGTGGCTTACGTGATGCCCTCCCACCAGTTTCCCTTGGGGACGGTGATGCCCATGGGCCGGCGTCAGGAGCTTCTCTCCTGGGCCGGGGAAGCGCCGGGGCGGTATATTATCGAGGATGACTATGACAGTGAATTCCGCTACAAGGGGAAGCCAATCCCCTCCCTGCAAGGCAGCGACCCCTATGGATGCGTGATTTACCTGGGGACTTTTTCCAGGAGCATTGCACCCTCGGTCCGTGTCAGCTATATGGTGCTGCCGCCGGCCCTGCTGCCGGCATACCGGAAGCGGTGCGGCTTTTATTCCTCCACCGTGGCAAGGACCCAGCAGCAGACCCTGTATCATTTTATGCAGGACGGGTATTTTGAGCGCCATTTGAATAAGCTCAGGAGCATCTACCGCGTCCGCCATGATAAGCTGCTGGCGCTGTTAAAGCAGCGTTCCTGGGTGAAGGCACTGAAGGGCGAGGGGGCCGGGCTCCATGTCCTGGTGGAGGCGGATACCCCTCTTTCGGAGAAAGCGCTTCTGGAGCGGGCCAGGGCGCTGGGGGTACGGATCTACGGTCTTCACGAATATATGATCGAGGAGGCCGGGCAGAAGGATCTCTGGCAGGAACGCCCGGTGCTGCTCTTAGGCTACGGCGGGCTGGACGAGGGGCGGATTGCGGAAGGGATCCGGCTGCTGGACGGGATCTTTTAAGGTGATGCTGGCCCGGCAGGTAACGCCGGGACGTTTGCCCGGGGCACGCAGCGTCAGGGCGCGCCGTCGTTGTCTTTGGCGATGGCGCACTGGGGCAGGAAGTTGTAGACATCCAGGTAGGAGTCAAGCTCCGCGTCGGACTGGGGCGGCCGGGGGACGGCGCCGGTACAGTCGGTGGCGGAGTTCGCCTTGAAAAAATCATATTCTAAGTTGGGAGAGTAGTGGGGCTCTTCTTTTTTTTCTTTGTGGTCCATAATCATTTCCTTTCTGAAACTCTTGTTCCGGATTAGTCTGTGTGGGAACCGCGGGCTTATTCAATTTTTTTGAAAAAAACAGTTGCATTTTCTGGAAAAATTGCATATAATATGAAATGTAGCTAGCTACAGGTAGCATGCTACTGAAAATACCAGTGTTCGTAGGAGCAGGAGGGAGCAGTGTTATGAAAAGCGAAATCGGCTATCTGCTGAAAGTGATCCAGGAGAATGCGGAGCGCCGTGCCAATCAGATGTATAAGCCGGTAGATCTGACATCTTCCCAGGTACGGCTGATGAAGTATGTCCGCAGCCGGGAGGGACATGTAGCCACCCAGAAGGAGATCGAGCATTATTTTCAGGTGTCTCACCCTACGGTGGTGGGGATTGTACAGCGCTTAGAGCACAAGGGCCTTATCCGCACCGAGATGGACGAGCGGGATAAGCGCAGGAAGCTGATCTTTCTGACGGAGCGTGAGGAGGAATTGTTCCAGCAGATGAAGAATTTTCACGGAGAGATTGAGAAGATCCTGACGGCGGGAATGAGCGGGGAGCAGATTTCGCAGTTATCGGACCTGCTGAACATGGTGTTGTGTAATTTGAAAGAGAGAGAGGAGCGATAAAAATGGGAAAAATGTTAAAAACCCTTGCTTCCCAGATCGGACAGTATCGGAAAGCGACCATTGTGACGCCGCTTTTGACGGTGTTAGAGGTTGTGATGGAGGTTTTGATCCCCATGATGATGGCGTCCATCATCGACGACGGGATCGAGAAGGGAAATATGAACCATGTGTTTTTGTGCGGCGGCGTGATGCTTGTGATGGCGGCTTTAAGCCTGGCATTCGGCGTTTGGGGTGGAAGGACGGCGGCGTATGCCTCCAGCGGCTTTGCCTATAACCTCAGGGACAGCCTGTTTACCCATATCCAGGAGTTTTCCTTCCATAATATCGACCATTTCAGTACGGCGGGGCTGGTGACGCGTCTGACGACGGATGTCACCAATATCCAGAACGCGTTCCAGATGGTGATGCGCATCTGTGTCCGGGCCCCCATTATGCTGGTGACCTCCCTGGTGCTGGCGATTATCATTAACCCCAGGGTAAGCCTGGTGTTTGTGGCGGCCATCGTCATCCTGGGGCCGATCCTGTTTCTGATCTGCCGCAGGGCCATGCCTTTGTTTGATAAGGTATTTGACCGTTACGATGAGCTCAATGCCAGCGTCCAGGAAAATATTTCCGGTATCCGGGTGGTGAAGGCCTTTGTGCGGGAGGAGCATGAGAATGACAAGTTTACGAAGGCTGCCGATAAGATTTACGGCATGTTTCTCAAGGCGGAGAATACGGTGATCTTAAACAGCCCGATCATGATGTTTGTGGTGTATACCTGTATTCTGCTGCTGTCCTGGATCGGGGCCCATATGATTGTGAAGGGAAGCCTGACCACCGGAGAACTGACCAGTCTTTTTGCCTATGTGTTCAGTGTTCTGATGAGCCTGATGATGCTTTCCATGATCTTCGTGATGCTGACCCTTAGTATGGCCAGCGCCCGGCGGATTGCCGAGGTACTGGAGGAGGAGCCGGATCTTGTCAGTCCTGCGGATGCTGATTTTGAGATTCCCGACGGAAGTGTGGACTTCAAACATGTGTTCTTTGCCTACGGGAAAGGAAAGCCGGTACTTTCCGACATTGATTTCCATGTGAAGGCGGGGGAGACCATCGGCATCCTGGGAGGTACGGGAAGCGCCAAGTCCAGCCTGGTGAATCTTATCAGCCGCCTGTATGACGTGCAGTCCGGCTGTGTGAGGGTGGGCGGCAAGGATGTACGCGCCTATGACCTGGAGACCCTTCGGAATGAGGTGTCCGTGGTGCTGCAGAAGAACGTGCTGTTTTCCGGGACGATTCTGGAGAATCTGCGCTGGGGCGATAAGGAGGCCTCTAAGGAGGAGTGCGTCCGGGCCTGCAAAATGGCCTGTGCCGACGAGTTTATCACCCAGCTTCCGGACGGGTATGACACTTACATCGAGCAGGGAGGGACCAATGTTTCCGGCGGCCAGAAGCAGCGGCTCTGTATTGCCCGGGCGCTGCTGAAAAAGCCTAAGATCCTGATCTTAGACGACAGCACCTCGGCGGTGGATACGGCTACCGACGCCAGGATCCGCAGGGCTTTTAAGGAGGAGATCCCGGGAACCACCAAGTTTATCATTGCCCAGCGGATTTCCAGTATTCAGGATGCGGACCGGATTCTGGTATTGGAGGATGGCCATATCGACGCCTTTGATACCCATGAGAATCTGCTTATGCACAATGAGATTTACCGTGACGTTTATAACAGCCAGACCCAGGGCGGCGGCGATTTTGATGAGAATGGAGGGGAAGCGTAATGAAACGTCTGATGAAAACGATTTTAAAAAATTATACTCCCCACTGTATCCTGGTGGTGGTGTGTATCGCAGTGGCAGCCTTTGCCAATGTGCGTGGGACGCTGTTTATGCAGAGTCTGATTGATGATTACATTCTTCCGATGACCGGACAGGAAACGCCCGATTTCGGGCCGCTTCTGGGGGCGCTTGGTCTGATTGCGGTATTATACCTGGTGGGGGTATTCTGTACCTGGCTGCACAGCCGGATTATGGTGAAGGTGAGCCAGGGGACCATGCTGGATCTGCGGAAACAATTGTTTACCCATATGGAGTCTTTGCCGATTAAGTATTTTGATACCCATCCCCATGGCGACACCATGTCCATCTACACCAATGATACGGATACGCTGCGCCAGTTAATCGGCCAGAGCATGCCCCAGCTTCTGAACAGCGCCATTTCCATTGTCAGCGTGTTCATCAGTATGGTGATCTTAAATATCCCGTTGACGGTGATTACGGTGCTGATGGTGGGTCTGATGCTGTTTGCCACCAAGAAGATCGCGGCCAGGTCCGGCAGGTATTTCCGGGCCCAGCAGCAGGATCTGGGTAAGGTGAACGGATATATTGAGGAGATGATGGACGGCCAGAAGGTGGTGAAGGTGTTCTGCCACGAGGAGGAGAATATTGCGCGTTTCCGGGAAATCAACGAGCAGCTTAGGGTCAGCGCCAACAATGCCAACAAGTTTGCCAATATGCTGATGCCCACCATCGTCCAGATGGGAAATGTCAGCTATGTGATCTGTGCCCTGGTGGGGGCCCTGCTTGCCATCAACGGTTATGCGGGCCTTTCCATCGGCGTGCTGGTGGCCTTTCTGAATTTTAATAAGAGCTTTAACCAGCCCATCGGCCAGGTGAGCCAGCAGTTGAACAGCGTGATTATGGCGATGGCCGGGGCAGAACGTATATTCGATCTCCTGGATGAGGAGCCGGAGGTGGACGCGGGCTATGTGACGCTGGTCAATGCCCGCCGCAATGACAGAGGCGAGATCGAGGAATGCAAAGAGCGCACCGGCATGTGGGCCTGGAAGCATCCCCATCAGGACGGAACCCTGACGTACCAGGAGTTAAAGGGGGACGTGGTCTTCGACGATGTGGACTTTGGCTACAACGATGAGAAGATCGTGCTCCACAATATTAAGCTTTTCGCCACGCCGGGCCAGAAGATCGCCTTTGTGGGAAGCACCGGGGCCGGTAAGACCACCATCACCAACCTGATCAACCGTTTTTACGATATCCAGGACGGAAAGATCCGCTATGACGGCATCAATGTCAATAAGATGAAGAAGGACGACCTCCGGCGCAGTCTTGGCATGGTGCTGCAGGATACCCATCTGTTTACCGGGACGGTGATGGATAACATCCGTTACGGGCGGCTGGACGCTACGGACGAGGAGTGTATTGCGGCGGCGAAGCTGGCCAACGCGGATTTCTTCATTGCCCATCTGCCCCAGGGGTACCACACGATGCTGACCGGAGACGGCGGCAACCTGTCCCAGGGACAGCGGCAGCTTCTGGCCATTGCCCGGGCGGCTGTGGCGGACCCGCCGGTGCTGATCTTAGACGAGGCCACCTCCAGTATCGATACCCGGACCGAGACGCTGGTACAGCGGGGCATGGACCGGCTGATGGAGGGGAGGACCACCTTTGTCATTGCCCACCGCCTGAGCACCGTGAAGAACAGCGACTGTATTATGGTGCTGGAGAACGGGCGGATCATTGAGCGGGGAACTCATGAGGAGCTGATTGAGGAGAAAGGGAAGTATTATCAGTTGTATACGGGGAATAGTATTGCAGGGTAGAGCGAAGAAAGCGTGGCCCCGCCGGAAGGCGGGGCTTTTTACGTCCAAAGACATGATGAAACAACCAATCAAAAAATGGATCTGTGCCCTTCTGGGAAAGAAAAAGGAGGCAGCGGCAGAAGGAATTGGGTGTAAGACGTCCGGGAGGAATTTCTTTAAAGCGCTGCTGCTGGGGGCGGTTGTACTGTGCATCCTGTATGCTACACTGGCGCTGGCGCATTATTTCCTGAAGGTGGATTTCCGGTTCCTGATCCTAAATATCATGCCGGCTGGCGCTGTCCGCTGGAAGATGTTTTTGACGTATGTGCTTTTCTTCCTGGTGTATTATACGGCCAACAGCATTGTCTTAAATGGAACCATTGTCCGCAAAGGAAAGAAGGAATGGGTCAACTGCCTGCTCTGTATCCTGTTCAACATCGGAGGCATTCTGCTGATCCGGGTGTTTGACCAGGCGGCGTTTGCAGTGACGGGGCTGCGGCCGCTGGCGAATTATTCTGTTCTTGGAGGAAATCAGCAGAGGGATCTTTTAAACGTGTGTCCTTGTCAAGGGGAAGATGTTGTGTTATGATGTAAAAGTTATCAGCAACAGATACGCTTTTTATATCATGCAGGGAAGAAAGAGTGGCACAGCATATGGAACTGAAATAGATGGGGAGATACCGTAAAATTGTGAAATACCTGAATAAATTCGGGAATACCTACGCCCAGAATTACATGGTGGAAAAAATTTTCATACGCCGGTGATGTTTTCGGCTTTGCAGCTCCAGGTGATGGAATATATCCTGGAAAACGAAGAGAAGAATCAGAGCATGGTGGAGATCGCCATGCGTTTGGGGATCTCCGTCAGTACGTTTTCAAAAAATGTGAAAAACATGGCGGAAAAGGGGCTGGTGGAAAAATACCATGTTCTGGGGAACCGAAAAGAAGTGATTGTAAAAACCACGGATTATGGCAAGAAAATCTATCAGATGTATGCGGAGTATATTCTTAAGACGGTGTTTGGACCCATTTTCCATATTCTGGACAGCCAGCCGGATGAAGCGCTGGACGCCTTTGCGGAGGTGATCCGGCTGGCTGCTACCATGGGGGCGAGAAAGCGCCCCGGATTTCCAAAGACCAGAAGGAACCGGTTAAGATCCAATGAGGAGAGCGTTTAAATATCGCACCGAATTCTCTATCTCTGCAAGCATCGTAACCGGATCACAGTCGTACAGCTCGGCGATCAGCCCGCCATCGTAACCCATGGCTTTTAAGCGTTTTACTATTTCTGCAATCTGGATATAGCCGCGGCCCACCGGGCAGGGATATACGACGCTTCCGTCGAGACAGGTCTTCGGGGCGTCGCCGGGATGGACCTGCGCGCGGCTGCGGTCCTTTACGTGCATGGTGGAAAGATAGGATTTCAATGCTTCAAATGCAAGGAGGGAGTCCTCGCCGTACATGACGAAGTTGCCGGTGTCAAAGGCGCAGTATAGATCCTTCGTATGCTCCATAAACCACACCATTCCCGCAAGGCAGTTGTATCTTCTTCGGGATTACGGGAAAAATCAAAAAATCCATACAGCCCTTCGATGCCAAGGCCCAGGCGTTTCATCAGGGGCTTCAGCCAGGGAAGGTCCTCGCGGATTACCGTATAATTTCCATAAAGGTTTTCAAGGCCGGCTTCCGTTAACTGTGCCAGGGCATTCTCCATGGATTTGCCCGCCTGCCCGGCGCCCATCTTGATATTTTCATAAAATGCTGCGATTTTCATAAGATGATCCTCCTCTATAAGCTGCGCAGATATTCATAATCCTGCTTCGCACAGCACTTTGCGGTACCGTCGGAGCCTTCGTAATGATAGTACTCCCGTTCGCTGACATAGGCCTCGCATCCCTGTGCTTCTGCGGCCGCTACCAGCGATGGCCAGTCGATGATCCCTTCTCCCAGCTTTTTGTTCCAGTTGCGGGATTCGTATAGCTGGGCCTTGATTTCCTCCGACAGGATCGGGACGCCTTTTTCATCGCGCTTCATCTTATGGGCGGCAAAAATGCGTTTTGGAAAACCAGGATCTCCTCCCGGGTACATTCTTTGGGGGTGATGTCCGTCGAAATGTATTTTGCCCCCATCGCCTTTGCAAAGGCTGCGTCGGATTTCACTCCCAGCCCATGGACAGCCGCCACCTTCAGATGCAACTCCTGTAAAAGATTCCGGAATGCTTCTACCGGTAAGCCGCCGGTGTTATCGCCGATCAGCTCGACGCCGTCGTAGCCTGTTTCTGAAAAATAGTGCAGGGCGTCGATGAGGCCCTCCGGAAGGGTGCGGATCAGGGAATAGACCTGTGCGTATACTTTGTCTTTCATATGATTAACTCTTATTAGGAACACGAAAACGAAAGAATTTTGACGAAAATACAAGAAAATAGATTGAAACTATCACATTACGCAGAAAGTCGTCCTTGAAAATAGGGCGGCTTTTTTGCGCGATAT
>CATJBQ010000061.1 GCA_949738465.1 uncultured Lachnospiraceae bacterium | reverse complement strand
CGGCGGGTCTCCCGCAGTCTTCTGGCAGCCGGCCGCAAGCGACACGGATCCGAACTGGGATTCCGGCAGAATGTATCCCAGGCTCGATTACGGCGTTGATTGGGAGCAGAATCCCGAGCGGAAAACGGCGGGGAGCCTGATCATAAACGTCTGGTGTACCAATGAAAGCGTCCCACCGGCGGAGGAGATCACGGCGGCGCTTCAGACAGAGCTCTCCGAGCTGTTCATGACGGATGAAAGCGGGACTTACGCGGTGGTTTGGGAACGCTCGGACTATTTTGAGGCGGGCGGGGACAAGGAGCCGAAAACCGCAGGCTATACCCTGACCTTTGAGGTTTTGGCATTTCCGATGCAGGAGACGGTTCCGCCGGATCCGGTCTGGGCAGTGAATCAGCTCGTGAAGGAAATTCTGCCGGAGGCAAAAGTGATAGGGCATGACCCGCTGGAAAGCCTGTGGAGGCCTACGGATGAAAGTCCGGCAGTCTATGTGCGGATACTGTCCAGCGGGATTGCCAGAGCTTCCTATGCCTGCTCCTGGTTCAATCCGACGCTGGGGCTGCACGTAATCGCGCCCGATCCCGCTGTCCGGCAAAGGATCCTGCAAATCCTGTCCCATGAAATGCATCTGAGAGGCGAAGCCATTACAAACGATGGCTCGCCCTTTTTCTTTCACAAACTGCAGTATGCCACCAGCGCAGAACCTCTGCGAAACGGTCAGATGACGGTTTCCGGGGAATACGGCGTGTTGTCCAGAGAGCCGGAATACGAAAAACTGTGGCGTCCGTCTTTTCAGTGCAAGGGGGTGAAGAATTGAGCAAGGCAAAGAGCAAAAGGCAGATCCCCGGGCCCGCCCCGGTTATGGCCGCACCCGTACCAAAGCCGGCTCCCAAGCCCCGGGAAAGCGAGTATCCGCTTTCCGAGCTGGTCAAGGGGGCGCGGGCTGTTTTGGGTGTATCGCCGGAGTGCGTGATGACCGCGTTCCGGCTGGCGGGAATTGGCCGGGCAACCGAACAGCAGGCCCGGAAAATTGTTGATGATTTTATGAAGCAGGAGGTTTAAGAGCACATGGGGATTTTTTTCACAAGCGGCGAACAGAAGAAGCGCCCCGGCGTATATCAGCGGTACGAGAACGCAGGGCCCCCGCAGGTGGCGGGAGCGCTGAACGGAATCTGCGCGGTTCCCATCCGCTCAGACTGGGGCCCGCTGGGAAAGGTCATGACGCTCAGCAGCTATGACGGAGCTTTATGTGAGTACGGGACGGGCGGCAGGAACGGGACGGTGAATTTGATAAAAGAGCTGTTTGACGGCGGCGCAGCCACTGTTTTTGCAGTACGTATGGGCTCCGGCGGCACTGTCGGCGGGGCCGTTACCCTGGTGGATGATGTTACAGTTCCGCCTGCCCTGCCTGATCCGGAGGAACCGACTGTCCCCGGGGAAACCGATCCCGATCATCCCGGCGGCACGACAGAGGAACCGGGCGGCGAGGATCAGACCGATCCCGGCACTGAGCCGGAGACGCAGGCTGCCGATGCTCCGATTGAGTATGTAAAGGTACAGCTCAAAAACGCGGGGAGCAGAAAGCTCTGCTGCATGATCCGGGAAGCCCTGGGCGACAGCACGGTCAAGGAGTTCCTGGTTTTGGAGGGCACAAACGTACTGGAAAAGATCCGGTTCTCCGCCGACGGTGTGGACGAGGGCGGAAATCTTGTGGAGGCCGGCAGAAACTCCAGGTACTGCACCTTTGCCAAGGCAGAGGATACCGCCGGAAAGGTTCTGGCCCTTGTTCCGGAAACTGCTTTCCCGGCAGGGACCGATCCTGTAATTACAAATGCTGATTATTCCGCAGCGTTCAATCTGCTGGAGCCCTACACCTGGAATGCGATCGCGGTTGATACCGACAGCCCGGCAATCCACAGCCTGCTGGCGGCCTATATGGATCGGATCTATCAGAGCGGCAAGATGTGCTTTGCCGTTGTAGGTGAACCCACAAGCGTAGCGTTTGAAACCCGCCTCGCCCACGCCAGGGCATTCAACAGCTACAAGATGATCTATGTTGGCGGCGGCTGGCTGGATTCCCTTGGAGAGCGGATCGAAGGCCCGAGAGCGGCGGCGCGGGTCGCCGGCATGGTGGCATCCTTCCCTGCCAATCAGGGAATCACCCGGAATGTTATCAGCGGCGCGGCCGATACCATTGAAAAGCTCTCGAACTATCAGTATGAGCAGACGATCGACAGCGGTATGCTGACTTTTTCTGTTTCCAGCGGCGGCTCCGTATGGATTGAGAGCGGTATCACGACCCTTGTCACCCTGACCGGAGAGGACGATGAAGGCTGGAAGAAGATTAAACGGACCAAGATCCGTTTCGAGCTGATGAATCGGATTTCTGAGACGGTGGAGCCGCTGATCGGGCGTGTAAACAACTCCGCCGACGGCCGGGCAACGGTGCTTCAGGCTGTTCAGGGCGTGCTCAATACCATTGCGGCAGAGGAAAAGATTCTGCCCAATGCTGCGGTTATGCTCGATCCGGATAACCCGCCTGTGGGTGATTCTGCATGGTTCATCATTTCGGCAGACGATATTGACGGGCTTGAAAAGATGTATTTTGTCTACAGGTTCCGTTATGCGGCCGTGGATGAGTAAGAAGGAGGCGAATAAACAATGCTGAATAATCAATCCATACTGGATACCCGCCAGCTGATTACCGGAAAGGATGGACAGCTCTTTATTACCACCAGTGACAACAACCAGATTTTTCTCGCGGAGGTTGACACCTTCCAGGCCCAGATGAACGTGAACAACACGGACTATCAGCCGGTAGGCTCCACCCTGTCCTACGCAGTCCCGCTGGGCTACAGCGTCACCCTGACTCTGACTGAAGCGGTCATCCGGGATGATGTGATGCTGAAAACCCTGTTTGACGATATTAAACAGGGATATATCCCTGTTTTCGATTTCCAGGGCAAGCTCCGCCGGAGAGACGGCGGAGCGGCCCGTCAGGTGTTCCGCAACTGTACGCCGGACGGTTCCATCGACCTGATGAACCTGACTCCCGGGGAAATCATCAAGCGTTCCTGGAGCTTCCGGGTAAATTCTGTCCCTGAAATGCTCGAATACTTCCGGGCATAATGGGATTCCCAAGGGACACGTCCCTAGCGCCGTCGCGAAGCGACAGACGCAGAGATCTACACAGAAAGGATTTGTTTGATATGGCAAAGGATAACGCCCTGCTTCCCGATAAGGAAACAATTTTGATGAATGAGGACGCCCTGCTCTCCGGCCTGCTGGAGGCGGCGAATTACAAGAACGACTATACAAAGGTGCAGATCAAGCGGGGCGGCGGTCCTGTACTCTTTGAGTTCCGGATTCGTCCCCTGGGCGAGGATGAGATTCAGGACTGCCGCAAAAGGGCCACAAAGAAAGGCCGCGGCGGCAGCGGGGAGGAGATCGACATCGTAGCCCTGCGGTGCTATAAGATCCTGACCGCCACGGCGCCGGAGGATGCGGATCTGCTCTGGAACAGCGCAGCCGTGAAAAGCAGGCTGAACTGCCTGAGCGCCGTGGATGTGATTGATTCCGTCCTGATGGCCGGTGAAAAGGATTCTGTCTGCGACCTGATCGATCGGATCAGCGGCTACGGGACGGAGTTCCCGACAGCTGAGGAACGGGCAAAAAACTAATCCAGGCGGGCGGAAAAGCGTATCTCCTCCACCGGATATGGCAGACCAAGGGCAAGTACCCCACCGAGATATTAGGGATCCCGGAGGATTCCGTATCCCGGTGGGGGCTGCGGGCATTTCTGTTCGCAAGCGAAGTGATTGCCATAGAGGAGGAGGCTGACGCAAAGCCTTACCCCGTCCTGTTGGTGAAGCCCAAAGAAAAACCGCCTGCTGATAATTGGGGGTGAGGACAACGAACGAAACTGTAGTAATCGACATTATGGCCCGGTTTGTGGATCAGACAAGCGGAGAGCTGAACGCAGTCAATCAAAGGATCCGCTCCATGGGCTCTGCTCTCCAGGTTCCGAAAGCAGAAGCCGATAAGCTGGGAGCAAGCCTCCTAAAGACAAAGCAGCAGGCCGACAAGCTGACCCGGGACAAGTGGTCCATGAAGCTGGACGCCATAGACAAGGCAACGTCAAAAATCAAGGGGATTACAAGCTCTATTTATGGGTTTGCGGGGAAAACCTTCAAGTTTGGCGTGAAGGTCATTGACTACGCCACCAAGCCCCTGCGGGGAATCTTCAATTTCGCCACCAGCATTCAGGGCGTATTGACCGGCCTCATCGCAGGCCAGGCGGCGCAGACGCTGGTATCACAGCCCATCGGCCTTTCCGACAGCTATTCCAATGCCTATATCGGCTTCAAAACGCTCTTCCGGGATGAGGAACGGGCTCAGAAGATGATGGATGATCTGGATCGCTTCGCAAAGGAAACACCCTTCAAGACCTCAAACGTCATTTCTCAGTCTCAGAAAATGCTGGCCATGGGATGGGACGCCGGGAATCTGCTGAAGGATATGGAAACCATCGGAAACGCCGCCTCTGCCACAGGCCGGGGAGATGAGGGGCTGGACCGGATCGTTCTGGCACTGGCCCAAATCAAGAGCAAAGGAAAGCTGTCAACGGAGGAGCTGAACCAGCTGGCAGAGGCGGGAATCAACGCCAAGGCCTATATTGCCGAAGGCTTGGGCTATGGGAGATCGGACGAAGGGCTCCAAAAGCTGGCGTCCGACCTGCAAAAGGGCGCAATCGGCGGCAATGCTGCCGTTGAGATGATTCTCGCGGGTATGAAAGAGTATGACGGCATGATGCAGACCCTTTCCAAGGAGACGGCCTCCGGCATCATGTCCAACATTGAGGATACCTTCGAGATCTCCATTATTCGTAAATGGGGCAAGGGGCTGCAGGAGGGCGCCATCAAGGGCCTGGGCACCTTTGCAGATTTCCTGGACAAAAACGAAGATAAGCTGAACAGGTTGGGCGATACGGCGCAGGCCGTGGCGGCGAAGCTGTCGAACAAGTTTGCGGACGCCGCCAGGTTCGTTACCGAAAAGTTCCTTGAGGTTACGGATTCTGAGCAATTTCAAAGCGCCAATCTGGGCGGGAAGATCAGGATTCTCTGGGATGAGGTAATCGGGAAGCCCTTTGGCGACTGGTGGAGGAAGAACAGCCAGGGCATGGCCGAACAGATCGGCGGCGGCCTGGGCCGCGGGCTGAGAAGCGTTATTACCGGTATTTTCGGGATTGAAACAGATGGGATCGCCGGAGAGGCGGCGAGCTTTGGCGGAACCTTCGCCAAGTCGTTCCTGGAGGGATTCCGGGCAGCAGAGGTTGGAAAGGCTATATGGAACGGGCTGAGGGACGCTTTTGACAGCGCCCCGGGCTGGTCTAAAACCCTGCTGGCGGGCTTGGCTGTAAAGAAAGGAGCTGACCTTGCGATCCCAGCAGTCCAGACGGGAACTTCTGTGGTCCGCAGCGGCATGAATATGTGGGATACCGCGAAGGGCTGGTTTTCCGGGAGGAAGGACGCCGGCTTGGCGGGGGATGTGCTGGAGGATGCGGCAAAAACAGCTATACCGGCTGCCAAGAGCGGCGGAGAAATTCCTGCCTTGAGTACTGCCGCAGCCGGGGGAGCAAATGCGGCGGGCTCCGCCGGCCTTTCCGGCACGGCGGTCACGGCTATCACAGTGGGCGGCTGGATCGTTGGCGCTCTGGGCCTTGTGGATGCCGGCAAGGATATTGCAGAGGGCTTTGAAGCCAGGAGCAAAAAGCAGTCCCGGGACAGTTATGTGACAGGCGCGGCAAAGGCGGGTATGGTGGCCTCCGGCGCGGGGATTGGAGCGCTGTTCGGTTCTATTATCCCCGGCATCGGTACAGCCGTAGGTGCGGCAGTCGGCGCGGCCATCGGCGGAATTGGCGCTATGACCGGCGGCGATTCTGTGGGACAGTGGATTTCCGATTCCATTGACGGTACCCGGCAGATCCGGAAGGCCGCAGCCAACCTGGCCAGCGCCCGGGACGCTTTTGCGCAAAGCGTCAAAAAGGATACAGGCGCCAAAGCACTGCTCGATGAGTATGAGCGGCTGCAAAGGCTGCTGAACGACAGCAAAACCCCGGTAGCGGAGCGAAAGCAGCTGGAAACAGAGGTAAAATCTGTTGTACAGGAGCTTTCTAACCTTTATCCGGGCCTGATCAGCCAGCAGGACCTTCTGAACGGCAGGATTTCCACGAACCTGGATACCCTCCGGGAGATTTCTGCCCTGGAACGGGAGCGGGCCAGATGGGATCTGGAAAAAGAGGTCAAGGACGCCCGAAACACCTTTGAGAAAAAGGATGTTGCCGGGAAGCTGAAGGAATCCGAACAGGAGCTTGCCGAAAACAAGGCAGGAGCGGAACGGATCCAGAAGGCGATGGGGGACGCCGCCCCACTGATGGCTGAATATGACGCTTTGAAATTAAAGGCTGAAATTGATCCGGATTATGTCTTTACGGATGATTATGAGAAGGAAATGGCCGGGCTGCGGGAGCGGATCAACCGGGTGGCCGGGGAGGCCGGATTCCGGTATGATGCCGATCTAACCCCCTTCCGGACTGATTTTGCAGAAGACGCAAACAAAAAGCTGGATCAGTACATCGAGGCCATCTATCAGGAGCAGGCCAGAAACGACGAGCTGCGGGAAACCTATAACGAGCTGTTTCTGGCGGAAAAGGCCCTGATTGAGAACAAAGCCGGGCTGAACAGCTCCATCGAGGATGCCGCCGCAGGCTTTGACAAGCTGGACGACGCCCAGAAGGATGCGCTGAGGGACGCCATCGAGCAAGTAATCGAGCTTCAGAAGGAGTTCGACAACCTGCCCCGGGAAATCCAAATTCCGGTGAATATCGTTGAAGGATACGGCAGGCTGAAGTATGGCGCCGGAACGGTCTGGGAGGAAAGCCTGAGCTATCGGAACGAGGAGTACAGCGCCGCAGCCGGAAAAAGCTATTCCAAATACGCTTCCGGAGGAATCATCACCCGGCCTCATATGGGACTGGTGGGTGAAGCGGGGCCGGAGGCGATCATTCCGCTCTCCGGCGGCAGAAGAAGCCGGGGACTGTCCCTCTGGGAGAAAGCGGGCCGAGCCCTGGGCGTTATGCCGTATGCTGACGGCGGAATCGTTGGCGCTCAGTCTTATGCGCCCCAGGCGGTCAGCTATAACGCCGACAACGCCGCACCTGGCGTATCGATTAACATGGGCGGCTTGAATTTTAACTTTGAGGGTGCAGATGTGCGGAATCCGGACAACGTGCTCCAGGTGATCCGGGCACAGATGCCGCAGATCGCCAATGAGCTTTGTAATATGATTGCCCGCCAACTTCCGAAATTGTTCGGGAATATGGTGTAGAAGGGGGTGAAACGGTGAATATCTACCTGACGGATATGGAGACGAATTACCGTTTTGCCTTCCCCATGCTGCCGGAAAAAATCAAGGTTGTGTCCGAGGCTGCCTTCCGTTCCTATGATGTGATGGAGATCGGGGAGATTAGGTTTCCCTATGGGGAATCCCTCCTGGAAATCTCCTGGGAAGGGAAGCTCCCGGGGCGCAGCCGGCAGGGGAATTATATCCTCCTGGACAAATCGCCGAAAGCAATACAGTCCTGGTGGTCCGAGGTCCGGGAGAACAAGCGGAAATGTAAGCTGATGATCACCGGCACGCCCATCAATCATGACGTGTATTTGCAGGACTGTGAAATGACCTATGAGGGTGGTTTCGGGGACTATGATTATTCTATTTCTTTTGTGCAGGCGAAGGAGCTGAAAATCCGGACAGAGGCAAACACGATGGGCGTACAAACGGGAGGTGCTCCCCCTGCCCCTTCCCGGCCGGAGAAGCCCCCGGGAAAAACCTACACCGTAAAGGTCGGAGATTCTCTGTGGGGTATCGCCCAAAGCCAGATGGGAGACGGGAGCAAATACCCGCAGCTTTATGCCGCAAACCAGGCCGTTATGGACGCAAAGAACAAGGAGAAGGGCGTTTCCCAGAAGTACATGGTCTGGGCCGGACAGGTGCTTAATATACCGTAGCCAAAATGAAGATATTTCCTCTTGACTTTATATAAATATGTACGCTATACTGTACATATAATAGAGGCCGGGAGGAAGGCAAAATGACGCATACCAATATCACGAACTTTCGGAAAAACGTGTTTGAATACATCAATCAAGCCATTGAGTTCAACGACGTAATCAATGTGAACACAAAAAACGGGAACGCTGTCATTATGAGCGAGGAGGAGTACAACGGCCTCATGGAGACGCTTTACCTGACCAGTATTCCGGGAATGAAGGAGGAGCTGGTTTCCGCCATGCAGGAGCCTTTGGAAGACTGCATTCCGGAAGATGGGGTGGATTGGTAATGTATCGAATCGTTTACAGCCGTATCACCGCCAAGCAAACGGTAAACCTGAAGGCTGCAAAGCTGGAGCAAAAGGTAAAAACACTTCTCGAACTGCTCCGGCAAAACCCGTTCCAGAACCCGCCGCCCTACGAAAAGCTGGTGGGGGAACTGAAAACGGCGTATTCCCGGCGCATCAACGCGCAGCATCGACTGGTGTATCAGGTGTTTGAAGAGGAAAAGACCATAAAAATTGTCTCAATGTGGACGCATTATGAGTTTTAGTTGAAGCACAGCCCCCCTTTTTCGGGGGCTGTGCTTTCTTTTGGGACAAATCATTTTACCGGGAAAAGGGGGAATCCCATGGCGGAATATGATGTTCTAAAAAGTGAGTACAAGGTAAAAATCCTGTCAAAATCAGGGCAGATCTATGACATGACGGATTTCATCATGGCCTGCACCTGGGGAGATCCGTCTGGTGAAATCGCAGCAAGGGCAAACATTACCTTCGCGCAGTCTCTGACCGAGCAGGGTTATGTGAATTTGCTGCTGCCGCTGTGTACTCCTATTTTCATCTACGCTAACGGAACGGAGGTATTCCGGGGCGTTATCTGGGACTGGGATTACAACTGCACCGGCGGAGGCGGCAAGGAAACAAACGTCATCGCCTATGACCGGATGATCTACGCCAATCAGAGCAAGGAGGACGCACTTTACACGGCCGGAAAGGATACCAGGTCCATCGTGTCCGATATCTGCGGCAGATGGGGGATCCGTCTCAGCTATGAGTGGCCAGTATCCCACACCCACGAGAAAAAAGCGTATAAGAGCCGTACAATCGCAGCAGAGATTATGGATACTCTGGATGATGCGGCCAGAAAGACAAATCAGAAATACGTTGCCTATATGGATCAGGACACCCTGCGGGTAAGGGGGCGTGGAAGCAATGAGGAGGTCTATGTGTTCGACTATAACAACAGCATGACCATCCGAAACAAGCTCTCCTTGTCCCGTCTTGTCACCCGGGTAATCATTGTGGGCAAGGAGGACAGCGCCGGGAGAATCCCCCTGGAGGCTACCGTGAACGGCAGGACGGAATACGGAATCCTGCAGGAGGTCCTGCATCGGGACGGGGACTCCAGCCTTGCTGACGCTGCGGCGGAGGCAAACGACGTGATAGCGGAGCGGGGGAAGCCGGAGGAAACAATTACTTTGGGGGCCCCGGACGTGCCCATGATACGCAGGGGAGACCGGATTAAGGTCAACGCCGGGAATATTGCCCAGACCTATTTGTATGTGAAAGGGATTACCCATGACGCGGTGAACCGGTCTATGACGGTAGAGTGTGAACGATGATGGACAAACTGAATCAGGACGGCATGAACGCCTTTGCCCGAGTCCTCAATGAGCAGATGAAAAATGCGGCGGAAAAGCCGCTTGTGCTGGATTTTGGGGTGATACAGGCGGACTTCTCATTAAAGACAAATACCTTTTTACAGCCGCTCCCCAAGGACAGCTATTTGGTCTGCCGGCAGCTCACCCTTGGATCGGCAGGAGCATGGCTGACACGAACAACCGACGCCGTTCTGCCGGAGGAGATGGTTCCGGCGCACACGCATTCCCATCCCTCGGTTCTGGTACCTGAATCCATGCGGAGCATCAGGCCGGGGGATCGGGTGCTGGTGGCCTGGGTAGGGAATGACGCGGTTGTGATTGATATCATCCTCCCGGCGGCGGTGATTTGAGAAGAAGGGGGCGTATGGAATTGCCGGATTTATTCCCGGTTTTTGATGTGCCGGATATGGAGCCGGAATCCCAGTCGGAAAACAAAACAGTATACAGCGCCTGTTTCGATTATGAGCTTGGCGATTTTGTCCTCAGCCCCACAGGGACCATGATAGAAGCAACCCCTTTTGACTCCTGGGCACAGTGGTGTGTAAAGGTCGTCTATTCGGAGCGGTATACCCTGTCCGCCTACGGCAGGAGCTACGGCGCAGAATTTGAGGACGCCTTCCGGGAGCCTACGAGAGCAGCCCAGGAAAGTGCCATTGAACGGACGATCACCGAAACGGTCATGGCAGATCCCTACCAGCGGACAGTATACGTTAGGGATTTCATTTTTGATTGGGGTGTGGACAGCGTGGAGGTTACCTTCACAATCGGCGGAATCTGGGAACGGGAGACCACGCTTTCCGTCAATTTGGCAAGAAAGGGGTGAGCCTATGGCCGCCTATGAATTCACAAAACCGGATTTTCTCCAAAATCAGAGCGTCGAGGAAATCCTGCGGCAGATGCTTGAACAGCTGCCGGACAGCCTCGACAAGTCGGAAGGCGGATTTCTCTGGGACTTTATCCACCCGGCAGCCCTGCTCAAAGCAGAGCAGTCCGGCTTCGTGCTGACGGAGGCAATCAAAAGCATTTTTCCCAAATATTCAGAAGGCCGGATGCTGGACTACCATGGGGAAACCCGGGGCATCTTCCGCCGTCCGGCCAGCGCTTCCGCCGTTACGCTGACGATTACCGGAATCGCCGGGACGATTATTCCCAAGGGATTCAAATTTTCTACCGAATCGACGCCTGAAATTTCGGGCGTCGTTTTTGCGTTGGATGAAGAAACGGAAATTCCGGGCTCGGGAGAGGCTGAAGCAAAAGCAGCGGCTGAGATTGCCGGCCCCGTGGGGAATACCGCGGCTGGCACGATTACGCTGCAGGTAAAGCCTATGAAGGGTATCATTTCCGTCACGAATAAGGAAGCATCCTACGGCGGATTCCTTGAGGAGGATGACGACAGCCTGAGGGCGCGGATCATGGACTACGATTTGAACCAGGGGGTTTCCTTTGTGGGGTCAGCTGCTGATTACCGGCGGTGGGCTCTGGAAGTGTCCGGCGTAGGCAATGCCCTTGTTATCCCCGCTTCTGAGCCTGACGGGGTCGTGACAATCTCTCTCACGGACAGCAACGGGCAGCCTGCGGGACAGGAGCTCTGCCAACGAGTATATGACCATATCATGCGGCCTGATTCCCCCTTGGAGCGCCCGGCTCCTATAAACGCATTTCTGAAGGTTGTGCCGCCTGTGGTGGTGGATGTGGTTGTTCAGGCAGTGATCCAGCTGGAGGATGGGTACACAATCGAAGATGTGAAGAAGGCTTTTCTCACCGGCATGGCGGATTATTTCTCCCGTGAGGCGGACTACATGAAAGGCGCAGCGGTTGTTCGGTATTTTGAGGTTGGAGCAGTCCTGATTGATACTCCCGGAGTGCTGGATTATACGGATTATCTGCTGAACGGCAGCACGCAGAATATAACGGTAGCTGTCGGAGAGATGCCCGTGTTAAATCCTGATACCGGAATCGTATTTACGGATGCGGAAAGCGGAGCTGCCTTATGATGTACACTTCCCCAATGATTGAGAAAATCATAAAAAGTCCCTCCGCCCAAAAGGCGCTGAGCAGCATTTCCCCCATTTATGCGGAATCCTTCGTGGGCTTATGGCTCCTGGAGGTCATCGGGCGGCAGCTGGACGATCTGGAGAAATGGGGTGAGGAGTACAAGGATCAGGTTGTGCCCTATACAGCTGCCTGGTCGATCCCATATTGGGAGGAACAGTTCGGCCTCCTCAGCAGCGAAACGCTGACGATTGAGCAGCGCCGGAATGCCGTTGTTGCAAGAATACAGACGAGAGCGCCCATCAACCCGGAAAAACTGGGAAGGATCGCTTCCCTTGCCGCAGGCGTTGAAGTGAAAATCGTGGAGCAGCCCGGGGAGTATCAATTCCGCGTGGAGATGACGGATCCCAGCGGCGTATACAATAAAAAGGCTCTATGCGGGGAAATCGATCTCCGCAAACCCGCCCATCTGATTTATGCCATTGTGATTCGGATGATCGGCATCGCTTGGAATGATTATCGATTTACCCTTGACCGGATGAGGATATCTGCCAAGATACGTTTTTACTATCCGGATGTGGTCAGGCTCGACGGCGAACGGATTTTGAATGGTTCCTTCCATATGGATAACCGGGAAGCGGGAACCTATTTCAATATGCAGAGGGCTGTATTTGAAGCCGGAATCCGAAATGCTTTTACGGCCTGGCTGGGCAGCCTCATAAATGTCCTGATAAGGACGGAATACCGCTCTTCCTTTGGGATGAAAATCGGATTTACAGCAGAGAATCCGAATCGGTTTCGGGACGAACGGATCCGGATATCTGTGAGCGTCCAAAATGAGAATCGGGTTCCGGTTACCCTCACAAAGGATTCCTGGTGGTCCCTTGATGGAACATACAGCCTTGACGGTGAAAAGCGGATGAATGCCGCAATCATAAAGGAGGAGTTTTGACCATGGCAAACGAGAACAGCGTAATTACTACCGTGCGGAGGATGAACTTCGCAAAACTCACTTCCGGCGATATTTCCACGATTCCGAAAATTACGAACATAGCCCTTGGGGATGGCGGCGTGGATGAGGAGGGAAACCCCATTCCCCCCAACGCTGATCAGACGGCCTTAAACAATGAGATTGCCCGGTTCGGCGTGGAGGGGCACACATATCCCAGCCCCACAACGGTTTGCTATACCATCACGATCCCCAAGGGGGAGGAATACGCCGGAAGCAAATTCAACGAGATGGCCCTTGTAGATGAGGCAGGAAACCTCTGTGCTATTAAAACGATGTACACCAAGCAAAAGGATTATGATGTGGAATTCACTTTCGAATTTAATGATGAGTTCTGAAGAAAAGAGGGGGGAATAACATGGCAAACGAAACCTATCAGGTAAATGAAAATGCCGTTTATAACTCGGAGATCCGCAGGCTCCAAAATAGCGATCCCGCAAACGCTGATCAGATTTTTAATCCGGTTTTCCAGCAGATGATCGACAATATTCATGCACTCAAAAAGATCATTGACAAGCTGGAGGAGGGAGCGGTTACCGTAGGAAATGCGGAGACTGCGGAGAAACTCAAAACGTCCATCAAAATCAACGGAGTGGATTTTGACGGTTCGAAGGATATTACCATAACATCCGCCGCCAGCGGAGGTAATTCTGATACGGCCACAAAGCTGAAGACTGCCCGGGAGATTTCTCTTTCCGGCGGCGCTACCGGCACTGCCACTGCCTTCGACGGCAGCAGCGACATTGCAATCCCTGTCACCGGGTTGAACATGGGCAACGCCAACGCCGGAATACTGGCTGTTGCGCGAGGCGGCACAGGACAAAGCAGTGTACAGGCCCTCCGCAAATCCATGGGTCTGGGTGATACTACGGGTGCGCTTCCCGCCGCAAACGGCGGCACTGGCAATACCACAGGCAATGCCGCTACGGCTACCAAGCTGGCAACTGCCCGGACCATCCGCACCAATCTGGCCAGCACAGCCACCGCCAGCTTTAACGGTACTGCCAATGTGACGCCGGGAGTGACAGGAACCCTGCCGGTGGGCAACGGTGGAACCGGAAACACCACCGGCAATGCCAGCGCCTGCAACGGGCTGACGCTGGCTGTGGCGTCGGCGGCTCCCACCGCCGTGACCAACAACAAAGTCACGTTTGTATACGGATAGGGAGGAGGTCTGATCATGCCGCAGATATCAGCTGGGGTCAGTGGGGTACTCCGGGTAATTAAACAGGTCTTCGCCGGTGTCTCCGGTGTCAACCGGGAAATAAAGGATGGGTATGCGGGCGTGAGCGGTGCCAACCGTCCGATTTTCAGCGGAAAGGTAGGGGCAACGCTGACGGTCAGCGGCGACGTTGGCGGTGTCCGAAAAGGCTGCCTCTACACGACACTGAACGGTTCGTCTGGCGGCACCAAGATTACCTTTTCTGTCAAGTTTGATCGGAAGCTTACATTCACCAGCGATCGGACAAACGTCTATCTGTATAAAAAACAGGGATCCTGGTATTATTGCGTCTACCGCCTGACCGTTGGAACCTATAATGGAAGCTATTCCAAGAGTTCGAAAGCCAGCAGTGCTTCTTTAAAAATTCCGGCAAGCAGCTCGCCGATGGTTACAGACAGCGTTTCCTTTTATATCTACAAAGACTATATTTCTTCAACCAGCGATACCGAGATACAGATTACAGAGTTCAAGTTCTATCCGGAGGAGTACCCGAACGGATTGGCGGTCCCTATGGACAGCCTTGTCGCATCAAGACCAAGTTCGAATCCATCCCAACCCATTGAACTGATTGAACTGTAATTTCGGACTTATAATAATTTCCAGATTGGGAGGGATTTTGAAATGGTAATAATTTCCTGGGGGGGGGTACTGCGGACTACTGGAAATATCTAGTAACCCGCAGCCCGCCCCAAGCCCGGATAGGAGGCGCCGCTGATGCCACAGATTACAGCAGGAGTCGGCGGAGTCAACCGGGAAATCAAGCAGGGATATGCGGGTGTGAGTGGCGTCAATCGGCCGATTTTCAGTGGAAAAGTATCAGCAGTATTGACCGTTAGCGGCTCGCGCTGTGGCATTAGAAAAGGATGCCTGTATACAACTGTAAATGGGACAAGCGCTTCCAGTATTTATTCCTCGACTTTCTCCATAAAGTTCTCAAAAAAACTCACATTTAATAACGCGGGGCCCTCCGGACGAGATGTGTATCTGCACAAAAAGCAGGGCTCCTGGTACTATTGCCCATATCGGATAACAATCGGAACATATCAGGCAACTGCTGTTAAAAGCTCAAGCAGCACCAGCTATACGCCTAAAATACCATCAGGAAGTATTCCAATGGTAACGGATAGTGCATCTTTTTATATTTCCAACAGCAGCGTTTCTTCAAACACAACCAGCGATACCGAGATACAGTTAGATCAGCTCATTTTCTATCCGGAAGAGTATCCAAACGGATTAGAAATTCCTATGGACCTTTTGGTTACTGCTTATCCGAGCAATAACCCGTCACAGACGATAGAGCTTATCGAATTATGATTGGAAGGAGCCAACTACCTATGCAAATCACATTTGCCAATGGCACTACACTGGATGCTCTGTCCGTTGAGGGACAGGGCATTTTTTATCAGGGAGCAAACCGGGACAGCCTGGAGCTCCAGTTTGAAAAAGGCAAGTATACCTTTGACGAGCTGGAAGCTCTGACCTCAGATCCGGCAAACACCCAGCGCCTAATCATCCTGGATGATGCCGGGGAGACGCTGGGAATCCACGAGCATTACACGCTGCGGACGGAGATTGCAGTGCGGTCCGTGCCAATCGACCAGCCCATCACTCCGGATGAGCCTCCGGCAGCGGAGGAGCGCATCTGCATCCGGCTGGCGCAGAAAACCTATATGGAGCAACAGATGGACATCCTGCGGGATACGGTAGACACGCTTGTACTCGCAGAGCTGTAATAATTTCCAGATTGGGAGGGATTTTGAAATGGTAATAATTTCCTCGGGGGGGGTACTGTGGACTACTGGAAATATCTAGTAACCCGCAGTCCGCCCCAGGCCCGGATAGGGGGCGCCGCTGATGCCACAGATTACAGCAGGAGTCAGTGGTGTCAACCGGGCGGTAAAGCGAGCTTTTGCTGGAGTAGGCGGAGTTAATCGGGAGATCCGACAGGGGTACGCAGGAGTGAGTGGAGTCAACCGGCTCATCTTCTCCAGTAAGGTGGAGGCTACGCTGACCGTCAGTGGAAAGAAAGCAAACACGGCAAAGGACTATCTGTATTCCAGTATTCCCAGCTCTTCAAGCGTCGAGACGGCAACCTGGACCGTCACCTTTGACCGAACGCTTACTTTCAGTGCCGGAACCGCATCCACGATCAGTTCCTACAAAGCCTTCTCGATTTCCAACTGCTCAACCAAATGGACATTCGGGAGCTATACGACCGATCCCTACAAAAACGGAATTGCTACGGGAAAAATTCCCTCGAGTCAGGCACCGATCGTCACAAACAAGGTATCGTTTCATTTATCAATGAGCAGTGTCATGGACACTAATTCCGGTAGAAAAGATGCCACATTCGGCACATGGATTTTCTACCCGGACGAATACCCAAACGGAATCAAGCTGGACATGTCAAAGCTCATCAGCACGTCGGTTACCGGAAATGTTCAATCCCAGACAGTTGAATTTATCGAACTTTAGGAAAGGAGACATCACTATGTACGAAACCTTGAAACGGCTCTACTGCGGCGGAAGACTGGAAGCAAATCAGCTGGAAGCGGCTGTGGCCAAAGGCTGGCTCACAGAGGCGCAGGCCGATGAAATCCGGCAGTCCGCCCTGTAAATCATCTGACGATAGGAGGAATTGGCGTGACCGCCAAAGATATACTGTTCAGCGGCGGCGGAGCGCTGCTGATATTGATGACCATTGTGCAGATCACTCCCATCCGAATCAACCCCTGGTCCCGACTGGCGCGGTGGATTGGCAAAGCCATCAACGCGGACACCACAAAAGCGCTGTCCGATATAAAGGAGCAGCTGGACAAGCACATCACAACGGATGATCGCCGGACGGCGGAGGGACACAGGGCCGGGATTCTGCACTTCAACAACGAGCTCTTACGGAATATCGACCACACAAAAGAGGAGTTTATTGAGGTATTGCTGGAAATTGATGCCTATGAGACTTATTGCCGGGAGCATCCGGACTATCCCAATAATCGGGCAGTCCTGGCGATTGGCAATATCAAGCGGTCCTATAATGACCGCCTCTGCAAGCACGATTTCCTAGACGAAAACGGAAAGGACTGATTATATGAACATTAGTGAATACATCAAGCCGGAGCTGCTGGTATTAGCAGCTGTGCTCTATGTTGTGGGCATGGGAATGAAACGGAGTAAAACCATATCCGATAGGTGGATTCCCTATATCCTGGGCGGCGCGGGGATTCTGCTGGCCTGCCTGTATGTTTGCGCCACTGGCGACTTGTCCAGCATATCGGGGGTGATGATGGCGCTGTTTACCGGGATGACCCAGGGACTGCTTTGTGCCGGGGCCAGTGTCTATGTTAATCAGATGGTCAAGCAGGCAGCAAAAAGGGAGTAGGGATAACCTACTCCCTCATTTTTGAGAAAGGATGATAAGTATGGCGAAAGTATTCTTGGGAGTGGGCCACGGCGGGAAAGATCCCGGCGCGGTGGCCAACGGCCTGAAGGAGAAGGATGTGAATCTGGACATCGCTCTGGCAGCGCAGAAGGAGCTGGAGCGGGCCGGGGTCGAAGTAAAGCTCAGCCGGTACAAAGATGAGGATGACACCCTGGCGGAGGAGATCCGGGAGTGCAATGCCTTCGCCCCGGATTTGGCAGTTGACTGCCACAATAACGCTGGAGGTGGGGACGGCTTTGAGGCTTATTGCTCCATGGTGGGCAGCACCTCGCGAAAATTGGCGGAGAACATTGAGGCTCGGGTCAAGGCCGCCGGTCAGAACAGCCGGGGGGTGAAAACCCGTCCCTATCCGGGGAAGCCCTCCCTGGACTATTATGGATTCGTCCGGGAGACCAAGCCACCTGCGGTGCTCTGCGAATTCGCTTTCCTGGACAGTCAGGACAGAGAGGCAGTGGCATCCGCCCAGGCCCGGGAGAAGATGGGACTGGCGCTGGCGCAGGGCATCCTGGATACCTTGGGCATCCCACGGTCTAAGGGATGGATGGTACGCATCCAGCACTTCTCCCGCCGGGAGGACGCAGAGGAAACTGCCGGCTGGATCCGGAACCTGGAGTTCCAGGCGGAAATTGTTACCGATTCCGCCAATGGCAAGTTTGCGGTAGATGTAGGCGGACTGGAGAGCAGGGCCAAGGCGGATGCACTGGCAGCGACGCTTAATAACCAGCGGTACTGCTTTGTGAGGCAGGTGTAAAGAACAGGCCCCGGGTGCGGTAGCTACTGCATCCGGGGCCTTTTCACATTGTATGACAGCTGCCGACTATGCAGGTAGTTATCCATACAATAGAATCACAGCCACCTGATGAGGATGGCTACTGGGAATGTGGTGCAATTGTCAGTCCTTTCTGTGCGCGAGTAACTCCGCCGGTACCATGCCCTCATTTGACATTGTATACTGTTTGTTCTTCATAATTTCACAGAGTTCTCGTACAAACGGTTCGTTTTTGAATTTATCGTTTTTATGTATAGTGGACAGGAGTCGATAATTCAGTCCGTGTTTTTCAGTTAAATATTTGGATAGATCCTCAGAAATCCGAAAGAGTAGGAGATCGCCACGATGTTCTCCCACATCAATATTTGTGATGGAACGGTTGACTTGAAAGGTATCACTAAATTTTCCAATCATTTGACTAGGATAGCCATGTTCATCACAATGAATCGTTAGCACATGGATTCCATCGTTAATATCACCTGAACTCTGCTTGACGGCACTGTAGCAACCGATAAAATCCCGAGCTGATTCATCCTGAGCGACCTTTCCTAAATAGTATCGCCACTCGGTCTGATTATCAATGTAATACATTTCGTTTTCTTGAGGTGTTATATTGTGGGCCTTAGCCGAAATAGTGTAGAAATTCTGCTGAATCACTACATCACCGATTCGAATGTTGTCCTTGATATGTATATGTAACCATGTGCCTCGGACATAGATATTCTTATTTTTTTTGATCCATATGCAGGTTTTCATCTTCATTACTAGAAAAAAAATAAAGATATATCCGACCCCAGCTAAAACGACCTGGAAAACAATGGCGATTAATAATCGCAGAATCTTATTCTCTATCCAAGAAAACTGATAGATATCAAAGCCCATAGCTAATGCTATTAAATATATTTGGACGATTGCGACAAATAAAGCAGCAGAGCTCTTATAGATGGAGATGTAAATTTTATTTGTCGACCCAATTTGGTCCATCTTGTATACCATAATTTTTCACTTCTTCATCGAATGTTTTTCAATTGTTTCTCTTAAAAAGTCATGAACCACCCCATTACTAACAATCACAGAGGTTGCATGTGCAAATTGCACCGGATCTCCAGCATAGTCTGTAATCTTTCCGCCTGCCTCTTCTAAGATAAGGGAACCAGCCGCAATATCCCAAGGTTTCAACACCTTCTCAAAATAACCATCAATCCGACCGTCTGCAACAAAGCATAGGTCTAATGCGGAAGAGCAAATACGCCGTACATCAATACAACATCTGAAAATGTCCTTCGCAATCTCAAAGTTATAATCTGTATTTTCCTTGTGAGTGGACCCAGCGCCAAATTCAATCAGGCTTTCTTCTATTCTTCTTTTGCTTACCTGCAATCTTTTTGCTCCGAGAAAAGCACCTTTACCTCTTTCGGCAGTGAAGCACTCGTCTGTATAGGGATTATAGACAACTCCAAACAAGATTTTGCCGTTCTGATAGAGACCAAGGGAAACTGAGCTCATTCGGTATCCAAATACTAGATTTGTGGTTCCATCAATAGGATCTAAAATCCAGCAAGAATCGGTAAGAACTCCTGTCTCTTCCTCCGAAAAAAACTGAATGCTTGGAGAAATCCGCAAAAGCTTCTCTTTCAAAAAATTGCTGACAGCCACATCAATAGCGGTTACAAAATCCGCTTTGCCCTTTAGACGTACTGCCTTATCTATCTCCTCATTCAAAATGATATCCTTGGTCTGTCGAACCAGATCGATTACTTGGGCGTACTCCATAAAATCAAATCCTTCCTACCAAGTAGAGCACTGATGATTTGTTCACTCTAACTATTCTGTGCGTAGGAAACCCAACAAATCATCTTGTCTGCTCCTAATTATATTTACATTATAGCACAATATTCTAGTATTGCAATCCTATTTTTATAAAAGTTGTAGATAGTTTCATATCTGCCTCTATGATCCTGCTAATAAAGTTCCCACCGTATATGCCAGTTTGAGGAAAGAGGTCTTGACGTGAAAGATCGCGCCGAAAAAATAAAGCTGACTGGCTTTGACAGTCTGTTTCCATCAGGCGATGGGACGGTACTGAAAATTCCGGTGTCGGAATTGTTCCCATTTAAAGAGTGCCCCCCTTCCCAGCACAGAATGATGAAACGACGCAGAAATCGGTTTGAACGCTGGAAGTCTGGATTCCTCACTTTAATTATTCAGCAACGGCTAGATCATGCCGCCTAGTTTCAGGGCCCAACCTGCGCCTCCGCTTCCGTCGGAGCATCTCACGCTGATTGGAGGCGGAGCTTTCCCATTCCCGGACTACCTATTTCGACAAGTGTACGTGGCTGCAACTTGTCCAGCGGAATGAGTATCTCGCTGAAATCGTCCTCCGCTGGTCCAGAGAGGCGACGAAATTCTTCTTCAGTAACTATCAGGGGCGAGGCTATCAAGAATGTCGCCGCACCATTCTAAAGCCTACAAATTTCGATTTGCTTCGGCCTAACTCTCTATTGGTGGAGCAGTTCGGGGATGTGCTGGAGGAACTTCAGAGATGATTTCATTTATAGTAAACAGAGAATAGCAGGGCTCAGTTCCTGTTATTAGTTTGTTACTATTATCCCGCTGAAATAGGGTGTCCGGGGATACTGAAAATCCTTGAATCACCTTGAAAGTTCAGCATTGGCAAGCGGGAAAATTTATGGTATAATAAGCGCAAGCGCTTATTATACGCCGATGGCCAGGGCGATGCGTTCGCTTCGCTCACTCCCGCCTTTATGGCCGATTATACCACTGCGCCCTG
>CATJBQ010000060.1 GCA_949738465.1 uncultured Lachnospiraceae bacterium | reverse complement strand
TGTGGGATTCTAAGCAAGGAGTTCGAATTACAAAAGACCGGCTGGAAAGCTTACCTTTTCAGCCTGATTGAAAAAAGAATCTCTGAAATCATTGCTTGAGAGGATTGTAGCATATTTCGCATGGATCTTCAATCCTTTTTCAAAAATATATGGAAATGAACTCTCGAATCTTCACACCAGATTCAAAAAATTATATGCAAGCAAACTGGTATTCGAAATATACCTTGTGATGTCAGATGCTCCCTGTTGATTCAGAGCATACCGTACCAGGTAGGCCGCTACCAGGATCGTGGCGCCTACCTGGCCCTGTCTACGGATTGATCAGATACAGCTTTCTTATGAAATCGACGGCATCGGGCTGAACGCCGATGGTCCCCCTACCGGATAAAATTCGTCCGTTGGGGCGTCTCCTTCTCCGGAAGCCCGTAAGCCTCCTTGCCCAGCGCAATGCTCTTCATCAAAAATGTCATGTTCCTGGCCAGCGTCCGCATGGTCTGCAGCCCTTCCGCATCCTGCCGGGCCTCCCCCTGGGCGCGCCCGTGGATGCTGTTCCAGTACTGGCTGGAGGCCACCGGCATCCCTGCAATGGTGAAAAACTTGTTCAGCTCGTCAAAGGCAGCCGATGTTCCGCCACGCCGGGCTGCCACAACGCTGGCTCCCACCTTCATGGTCTTGTTAAAATGGGTACTGTAAAACAGCCGGGTCAGAAACGCCGTGAGGGTGGCATTTGCCGCGGCGTAGTAAACCGGGCTTCCCACCACCAGGCCGTCGCATTCTTCCAGCTTCGCCGCCGTCTCGTTGACCAGATCATCAAAAACGCATTTTCCTGTTTCACTGCATTTTCCACAGCCGATACAGCCCCGGATGTCCTTGTTGCCAACATGCAGGATCTCTGTCTCGATCCCCTCCGCCCGGAAAATACCTTCCATCTCATGGAGCGCGGTATAGGTATTGCCCTCTGCATGGGGGCTTCCGTTAATCATTAAAACCTTCATATTGTGATACCTCCTGTGATTTATTTTTATGTTTAATTTGTGAAAAATATAACAAACGCAATCATGACCCTTCCGCTTCCTGGATCTCCCCCAGTTCGAACCGCAGCGCCTTTTTTAGCTCCTCCAGCGATGTCTCCACCTGATAACCGATTTTCCCACCGCTGAATATGATCGTGTCAAACGCCCCGGCCGATGCGTCGATGACTGTCTGGAACTGCTTTTTCATCCCAATAGGGGAGCAGCCGCCATGCACATACCCGGTCAGAGGCAAAAGCTCCCTGGATTTTATCATTTCAATGCTTTTCTCTCCCACAATTCTGGCCGCTTTCTTCAAATCCAGCTCCTTTTGTACCGGCACCAGAAACACGTAATGATTCCCGGAATTTCCGACGGTTACCAGGGTCTTAAACACCTGGCGCGGATCCTGGTTCAGAACAGACGCAACCTCGATTCCGCTGACCACGCCGGAGTCCACATAACAGTAGCTGGTGTAGAGAATTTTTTTCTGGTCAAGAATCCGCATGACATTTGTTTTTTCGTTCTTTTTCATTCTCTTTCTTGCCTCCCCCTGGAATTATTTTTCCCGGGACTTCCGCTTATATGGTATCCCATTGGCTTCACACCAATCCCTGGCCTTCTCAAAATACGCTTCCGTGCGGTACGCGTAATAAGCATCCTCAATTCCCAGGTCATTCACCTGATCCTTAAAATGGCGGTAAGGCTTCCTTCCATGCAATGCATACAATAGCTTTTGCCGGACTCCTTCGTACTGCACTCCATACGCAAAATCCTCCATAATCTGATATTCATGCAGCTCCCTCTGGTCCGGAAGCCTCACATAATGATCTGAAAGTTCAATCTCCTCCGCCAGCTCCTCATCCTCTTCTTCCCAGTCAACCCAGGCATTATCCGGATCCGGCAGGGACACAATCTCCCCCGTCTCCATGTCCAGATATTGATCCCACTCATCCGTAGCCATCTCAAAGGCATCTGCAAGATCCTCTAAATACACCGTCTTTTTTGTCATACTTTTTCTCCTTCCGTTTTTTACACCGTTTTCCCATGCTTCCTGACTGTTTCCGTCAAACGATAGCTGAGGTCAATGAGATTTTCAATCTCATCCTCCGGCACGCTGCCGTCCAGCCGCACGGTAATCCATTTGTCCTTATTCATATGATACGCCGGATGATATCCTTGCCGGGTGCGCAGCGCGCCCACCATCTGGGGATCGCACTTCACATTGAGGGCCTCCACCGTGCCCTCCCCGGTAAGCCCCAGCTTCCCGCGGCCCACCTCCATAATGAGGCCGTACCATTTGTTGTTGCTCTTATGCCGCAGCACTGCATTGTCGTCCGCCCAGGGATAGTCCGGATCCGTACCATATTGCTGCTTTACCCATGCGAAAACTTCTTGTCTTGTCATTTTCCCCGCTCCTGTCCCGCCTTTTGAACATACCGGTATGCCCGTGGGCGCTTTCTCCTTCGTTTCCTGCTTTATAAAAATTTAAAAATGTTCTCTCGCTGGAATCATTGCCGGCTATACAAAATAGGACGCCTCCCGGGCCGCCGTAAAATTCTGCTCCAGCATCTGCTTATGGGATAAAAATGCCGCATCGTCAAAATATCTGGCCTGCCTGGGGCATTTGCGGACGCATGCCTGGCACTTGATGCAGATTCCTGTGATCCGGCCAGGATCCTCCCGGTCGATGCTTCCCATGGGACATACTTTCGCGCAAAGACCGCACTTGTCGCATTTTCCGGAAAGCTTTGGAACCGCCTTTAAAAATTTCGCCGGATTTCCGTCAATCCCCAGCGGCGTATAGTAAGCTTCCGGCGGATCCGTCCCCGGCACGGCAACCGGCTCCCATACGCCCGCACCATCCAGCGCCTCCGCTTTCTCTGCCACGCGCCTGGCAAATAACGCCGCTTCCCTTAAGTCTGCCTCATTGGGCCGTCCGGCCCCAAGAGTCATGGAAAAGCTGTGGCGGGCCACCACTGCCGCCGCCCCAATGGTATGAAATCCATTGTCTTCCAGCAGGTTCCGAAGCTCCACCAGCCCGTCGTCGAAGCTCCGGTTGCCATATGTCACCACCGGAACGGCCAGCGCGCCGCCACCAAGAAATCCGTCCCGGATAAAGGGCATGATCTTGTTTGGCACACGCCCGGCATACACCGGCGTCCCGAAAAAGACGAGCTCCTCCGGGCCGAAGCGGTAGGTCTTCTCTCTGGCGGCGGGAAGGGTAAAATCCACGGCGGACAGCGGCGCTTCGCATTGCGCTGCGGCTGCTTCGGCCATGTGGGTGATTATGTTTGCCGTGCTGCCGCAGGGGCTGAAATATACTTTGCTAACTGTTGTGATTTGCATCTAACTGTCCTCCTGGTGTGTCATAATGTCGGGTTGTGCTGTTTTTTGATAAATCAAATTCACCCATTTCACGTCTGCTCTACCCAGGCCGTCTTTCGTATACCACCGTTCCGCCAGCGTAAGCTTTGGCGATCTTGCAGAGATCTCGTGGATCAAGGTGTCGGAAAAGTTCGTGAAATATCTTCCCTGGGAGTCTAATCCTGTCTTAATCCCGTATTTTGCCGAAAGAAAAAGTACGCCGCCGGGTAAAAGCGCCTGGACGGCCCCTCGCATAAACAGGAAAATTTCTTCCGGGGTGAGGTGCAGGAGAGAGGCACAGCACCAAATTCCATGGTATGTATGGGTTGGCTTCCACTCCTGCAGGCGGATATGGAATATGGGCAGTCCGGTGTACCGGGCAGCCTTTTGGCAGAGGGCCCGGGAAGCGTCTGCCCCTTCTGCCTGACAGCCCTTGTCGTGGAAGTATTTTAAGTCCCTTCCACTGCCGCACCCCAGGTCTATGATGCTGCCACTGGTGGGGATGTAGTTTAAAAACCGGTCGCAGGCGGGGGACATGTCTATGAGGCAGGTGGATTGGAAGTAT
>CATJBQ010000059.1 GCA_949738465.1 uncultured Lachnospiraceae bacterium | reverse complement strand
ATCCCGGGAGGGAGGAACGCTGGCCCTGGCCTTTACAGACCGGTCCGGGGAGACGTTTCTGGGGCAATTCACCTTTCTTGATACCGGGGCCGTCCGGGTCCAAATATACAGACATAAGTTCGAAAAACTAAAATATGATGTGGTGGATCAGACCATTTTGAAAGAAGGAGAGCTGTGCTTAGAGGAATCAGAGCAGGAAATCCGCGTCCGGTTTGCGGGCTTTTCGCTCCGGTTTGGGAAAAATCCCTTTTCCATGGGGCTGTATGGGCAGACGGGAGAGGTGATTTATGAGGAGCAGATGAAGGATGTAAATTCCGTGGGAGAAGGGCTGGACCAGATTCCGCCCCTGGGGTATTTTAAGGATGAGCAGGGGAAGATCACCGGAATCAACTTAGCGCCAAAGCTTCACTGGGATGAGCATATCTATGGCCTGGGAGAGCATTTTACGGAATTCGACAAGCGGGGGCAGCAGGTGCGGATGTACAATGCGGATACCCTGGGCTGCCGGGACGGCGCGGCCTATAAAAACATTCCCTTTTATATCAGCTCCTACGGGTATGGACTCTTTGTCAACCACTGCGGGATCTATGATTTTGAGGTGGGGAGCCGTTCGTCCTCCAGCATCAGCATCTGTGTGCCGGACCGCCAGTTGGAGTATTATCTGATCCCCGGGGATTCCTTAAAAGAAATTTTGTCAACCTACATGAAACTGACAGGCCCTGCGGCGCTGCCGCCGGAGTGGTCCTTCGGACTGTGGTATTCCACCGGGTTTAAGGGAAATTCCAGGGCAAATGTGGAGAAGGACGCGGCAGGCTTCCGGGAGCATCAGATCCCCTGCAGCGTGATGCATTTTGACTGCTACTGGCTGCGGGAAAATATGTGGTGCGATTTTGTCTGGGACGACGCCCAGTATCCCGACCGGATCGGGATGCTGGCGGAGCTTAAAAAGCAGGGCTTTCGAATCTGCCTGTGGATCAATCCCTACATTTCCCGGCAGGCGGAGCTGTTCCAGGAAGGCTGTGCGGGCGGCTATCTGGTAAAAAAGGAGAACGGGGAGGCATATACGGCGGATCTGTGGCATGGTCTGCTCCCCTGGTGCGGGATTGTGGATTTCACCAATCCGGATGCGGCAGCGTGGTATCAGTCAAAAATTGCCGGTTTGCTTTCGGAAGGGGTGGATGTGCTGAAAACGGATTTTGCCGAGGACATTCCGGAGGATGCGGTATTTTTTAACGGTCAGACAGGAAAGGAAATGCGCAATTTCTATTCCCGGCTGTACAATGAGGCGGTTTTTGCCGTAACCTGCCGGGAGAAGGGGAAAGAAAACGGGCTTGTATGGGCCAGAAGCGGCTGCGCAGGTATGCAGAAATTCCCGGTCTGCTGGTCTGGAGATCCCCAGTCCACCTTTGAGGGGATGGCCGCTACCCTGCGGGGCGGCCTGTCCCTGGCCATGTCCGGCGTTCCCTTCTGGAGCCACGACATGGGCGGATTTTACGGCCAGGTGACCGGGGAGGTGCTGGTGCGATGGTCCCAGTTCGGACTATTTTGCTCCCACAGCCGTCTGCACGGTACCACAACCCGGCAGCCCTGGGCCTATGGGGAAGAAGTGCTGGCGATCTTGAAAAAATTTATCGCAATCCGCTATGAATTGATGCCCTACATCATAGAGAACGCAAAAAAATGTGTGGAGGAGGGGATCAGCTTCCTGCGGCCCCTGGTGCTGGAGCACCCCCAGGATCCGGCGGCGGCGTCCATCTGGGATGAATATTATTTTGGAGAGCGCATGCTGGTATGCCCGGTGTTCGGCGGAAGGGATGCCCTGCGGAAATTTTATCTGCCAGAAGGGGAATGGACGGATTATCTGACGAAAGAGCGCTATGAGGGAGGCCGCTGGTATCAGCGTCGCTGCCCCCTGGATTACCTGCCTCTCTTTTACAAGGGGGAGGCGCCCGGCCTGCCCAAAAAGCAGGGCAAAAAGGGGGAGGCGCCCGGTCTGCCCAAAAAGCAGGGCAAAAAGGAGGAAATGCAGCTATGACATCAAAAGAACGGATGCTGACCGCATTGGAGGGAAAAAAGCCGGACCGTCTGCCGGTGACCATCCACCAGTGGCAGCCTTATCATTTGAAGCATTATATGCAGGGCATGACGGATGTGGAAGCCAATGGGGCCTGCGGACTGGACGCGTCCATTACGGTATATGAGGAGCTGCCCGCAGAGTCGTGTAACTGGAGGGTGGATACTGCCATAGAAAAGAAAGACGGATATTTTGTGACCCGCTATCAGATCGTGACGCCGGAGGGAACATTGACCACGGCAGAGGGAACCAACGACATGACCACCTGGGTGATGGAGCCTCTGATCAAAAAGCAGGAGGATATCCATCTGCTCAGGAAGTACCGTCCCATCCCCAGACTGGATCGGAAAGCGGTGTGGAAAACTTACGATGCCCTGGGAGACGGCGGAATTCTGCGAACATTTGTTTGCGGCAAACAGGGAGGATGCTGGCAGGACGCCTGCGAGCTGTTTGGCGTAGAAAACCTGATCCTGGCAGCTTTTGACGATCCGGAGTGGGTGACGGAATTTCTGGAAATCCTGTTGGAGCAGAAGCTTTCCTATATTGAGGAAAATCTTGGCGGCCTGCCCTTGGACCTGGTGGAGACGGGAGGCGGGGCCGCCAGCAACACGGTGATTTCCTCGGCCCTCCACGAGCAGTTCTGCCTGCCCTATGACAGGATCATGCACGACGCCCTGCACCGGCTGGGATTTCGGACGGTCTACCACACCTGCGGCGGCATGACAAAGCTCCCCCATCTGATCCGGCAGAATCACTGCGACGCGTCGGAGACCCTCTCCCCGGTGGGGGTAGGAGGAGATATCGCCACCGATGGGGACGCCAGAAACTTGTATGAGGCTTTGCACCCCTATGTGGCGCTGATTGGCGGGATGGATCAGATCAACCTTTTGGAGAAGGGCTCCCCGGAGCAGATTGAAAAAGAAGTAGAACACTTGTTCGACTTATATGGACGGGACGGAGGTTATATTCTGTCGGCTTCGGACCATTTTTTCCAGGCGCCGCCGGAGAACCTGAAATGCTTTGCCAGGGCCGCCGCCAAATTCACCTATGCAAACACAGCGCTGTGAGAGGGGAAAAGAGATGGAGAAAAATCGGGATTACAAAGGCCAGACCGCATTTCTGCGCCGTCTGGCCAGGGAGCTGGCCCAGGCGGCAGCGGAGGAAGAAAATCAGCAGAAAAAGAAATTGTGGGCGGATCACAATGAGCTGAAAACAGGGATCCGCCCGCTGCTCTGGGTCTGCCCCGACGACGACGGGGGCTGGCTGGAGCTGGTACCAGAGCAGGAGCTTTTTTGCACCGATACGGACCTCCAGAACCTGGAGCGGAAGCTGAAAAAATATCTGTACCAGAACCGGTATCTGAAGGATGATTTTGTGCTGGAGCCGGCGGTCTATATGGAGATTCCGGGAACCTATACGGGTTATCTGTACGGGCACCAGAACCAGACGGAGGCCTGGGGCGTTCCCATGGTCAAAAAGCAGGTGGGCAGCAATGCCTACCACCTGGACTGTTTTTTGAAAACAGAGGAGGATTATGAGAAGCTTTTGCAGCATCAGGTGGATTTTATTGTTGATGAGGCGGAGTGGAAACGGCTCCGGGAAAAATATGAGGAGGTTCTTGACGGTATCATTGAAGTCCAGTTCCAGCTTCCCTACAGCGTCCTGGTGCAGAGCCTCCTGATCGAGCTGGTTCATTTGAGGGGGCTGCAGGAACTAATGTACGATCTGTACGACGATCCCCAATTGCTTGGGCGGGTGCTTCACCATATGGCGGTCAGCAAGGCAGAGCTGTTAAAAAAGCTGGAGCGGGAGCAGCGTCTTTTTGACAACCGGATCAATCTGTACACCGGCTCCGGCGGCCTGGGCTATACCAACGCCGGCCTAAAAAAACCGGAGGAGGTAAAGCTGTCGGACATGTGGGGCTTTGCGGACGCCCAGGAGTTTTCCGGGGTATCCAACGAGATGTTTGAGGAATTTGCCATCCAGAACCAGAAGATCGGTCTGAACCTGTTCGGAATGGGCTGCTATGGCTGCTGCGAGCCCCTGGATAAAAAATACGACGCTATTTTTAAACATATCATCAATATCCGCAGAATCAGCGTCAGCCCCTGGTCGGATATCCCCACAGCGATGGAGCAGATCGGGACGAAGGCTATTTTTTCCTGGAAGCCGGATCCGGCAAAAATCTGCATGGGCTTTGACAGCGACGGGGTGTACCGCTGGCTGAAGGAGACGGCCGATGCCACGAGGGATTGCGTGGTGGAGATTATTTTAAAGGATATCCGGACCTGCGGCGGAAGCAACCGCAATCTGGTGGAGTTTATCCGACTGGCGAAGAAGGCCTTTGAGCTGGAATAAGATTCCCGGCCCGGCAAAAAGTGTGGCATTTTAAAGCAAAGTGTGTTACGATAGCGGTAGATGCAAAACACGTTTGGCGAGGAGGCGGGCTTATGGGAAAGACAATTTCGATTGGGGCGCAGAGCTTTGAGTTTATACGAAACAATGATTGTTTTTTTGTGGATAAAACAGGATTCATCAAGGAGTGGTGGGAGAATGCGGATGCGGTTACCTTGATCACCCGCCCCCGCCGTTTTGGCAAGACCTTGAACCTGGATATGCTGAACTGCTTTTTCTCGAATAAGTATGAGGGCCGGGGAGATCTTTTTAAGGGGTTGTCCATCTGGGAGGAGGAGAAGTACCGGAAGCTTCAGGGGAGTTATCCGGTGATCTTTTTAAGCTTTGCGAATATAAAGGGGGCGACCTTCGAGGCGGCAAAGCAGGGGATTAAGCATGTGCTGGCGAAGCTGTATGAAACACATGGATATGTGAAAAAGGGAAAGGATATGGGTGAGAGGGAACAGAAGTTTTTTGATTCCGTTACCTTTGATATGAGCGATGATGTGGCAGAGCTTTCCCTGCAGTATCTGTCTGACTATCTGAGCCGCTATTATGGGCAGAAGGTCCTGATTTTTTTAGATGAGTACGATACGCCGCTGCAGGAAGCGTATGTGTCTGGATACTGGAAAGAGCTGGTGCAGTTTATCCGTTGCATGTTTAATGCTGCTTTTAAGACCAATCCTTACATGGAGCGGGCGATCATGACGGGTATTACCAGAGTGAGCAGGGAATCGATTTTTTCCGATCTGAATAATCTGACAGTGGTGACTACAACATCGGAGAAATACTGTACTCAGTTTGGGTTTACGGAGGAAGAAGTATTCGGGGCGCTGGAGCTGATGGAAATGCCGGAGCGGAAGGAAGATGTGAAGCAATGGTATGATGGCTTTACCTTTGGAAGCCAGCATGATGTGTATAATCCATGGTCTATCATTAATTTCCTGGAAGAAAAGGAATTGAGGCCTTATTGGACAAACAACAGTTCGAACAAACTGGTAAACCTGCTGATCCGGCAGGGAAATGTCCAGACCAAGACGATTATGGAGGACTTATTGAAAGGAGTGGCTCTGGAGACAGAGATCGATGAGGAAATCGTGTTCGACCAGCTACAGAAAAAGCATGGAGCTATCTGGAGCATGCTTTTAGCCAGTGGGTATTTAAAGGTGGCAGAGCGGAAGTTTTCCAGGGAGACCAGGAGATTTACCTATCGCCTGAAGTTGACCAACTGGGAAGTGGAGCTGATGTTTGAGGACATGATCCGTGACTGGTTCAGCGGGGAGGACGTGCCATATAACGACTTTATCAAGGCGCTGCTTTTAGGGGACGTGAAAGCCATGAACCGGTATATGAATGAGGTGGCGCTGGAGACCTTCAGCTACTTTGATACCGGCAGAAGGTCATCGTCTAAATCAGAACCAGAACGCTTCTACCACGGCTTCGTCCTGGGCCTGATGGTGGAGCTGGCAGGGAGGTACCGCCTTACCTCCAACCGGGAGAGTGGGTTTGGCAGATACGATGTGATGCTTGTGCCCTGCAAAAAAGAAGATCTGGCCTATGTGCTGGAATTCAAGGTACATGATCCGGAGGACGAGGCTACTTTGGAGGATACGGTGCAGGAGGCGCTAAAGCAGATCCGGGAGAAGCAGTAAGACACTGACCTGATCGCCCAGGGGATTCCCAGAGAGCAGATCCGCCACTACGGCTTTGCCTTTGAGGGCAAGCGGGTGTTGATCGGATGAGGAAGATTGTCCGGCGCCGGGAATGGAGAAAAGAGGGAAGCAGATGGATTTTGAGAAAAGAATCAAAGAACTGGAAGGACGTATCGAAGAACTGGAAAATTTTATCCAGAATATAAATTTCAGTGAGGGGCAGATTTTCATTTCGGACTGTACCATTGAGGACATGACTCTCGAGGGTTGTACATTAGAAATAACAGACGGTGAGATGGAAAATGTGACGATCGAGGGCTGTAACATGGAACTTACAGATTGTTCTGTAGGAGACGCCTATCTGGCGGACAGTGGTAAGCTTGAGAATATGCAGGGCCAACTGGATGATCTGGACCTGGATCTGGAGGATCTGGAACAGCGGATTCAGATGGCCAGGGAACAGATCGAGGAATTGGACGTATCATTATAGAATTGAGAAGAACAGCAAAAGGGGGTTATTACAATGAAACTGAATTACCGGAGAACCTTTTTCATCGGACTGGCCTTTCTGTCCATCAGCGCCTTCTGGCAGATGTACGACAACATCATTCCGCTGATCTTACAGAATACCTTCCATCTGAACGAGTCCATCATCGGCGCCATCATGGCCATCGACAATGTGCTGGCGGTGTTCCTGCTGCCTCTCATTGGTACGCTGTCGGACCATGTGGACACCAGGCTGGGCAAGCGGACGCCCTTTATTGTGGGAGGGACCCTGGCGGCGGTGGTCCTGATGTTGGTGATGCCCATTGCGGACCAGTACCAGATCCTGTGGCTGTTTATCGCGGCGCTGGCCCTGACACTGATCGCCATGGCCATGTACCGCTCGCCGGCGGTGGCTCTGATGCCGGATTTAACGCCCAAGCCCTTACGCTCCTCGGCCAATGCCATCATCAATCTGATGGGGGCGGTGGGGGGCGTCTACACGCTGATTCTGATCCGCTTTCTGGTGAAAGGGGGAGAGCGGCCCAGCTATCTGCCGGTGTTCCTTGGGGTGGCGTTTCTCATGCTTCTGGCCATCGTCCTGCTCTTAATTACCATCCGGGAGAAAAAGCTTGCGGCCCACATGAGCCAGGAATATCCCGAGGAAGAAGAAAGGCCGGAGGAGGCGCAAAGGGGGCTTCCCCGGGACGTGAAGCGGAGCCTTATTTTTATCCTGCTGTCGATTTTTCTGTGGTTTACGGCCTACAACGCGGTGACCACGGCATTTTCCAGGTACGCGGTGACGGTCTGGAAGATGGAGGGCGGCGGATTCGCTAGCTGTCTGATGGTGGCCACGGTGGCGGCCATTCTCAGCTACATCCCCATCGGCATTGTCTCCTCCCGGATCGGCCGCAAGAAAACCATTCTGATCGGCCTTGTGATGATGCTTATCAGCTATGGGTCCGTATTTTTTTATCCTTCCTACAATGTGACGGCGAATTTCTTCTTTGCGCTGATCGGTGTGGGCTGGGCGGCGGTGGGCGTCAATTCCTTCCCCATGGTGGTGGAGATGAGCAAGGGCAGCGACATTGGAAAATACACGGGTCTGTACTATACCTTTTCCATGACGGCCCAGATTTTTACGCCTATCGTGTCGGGGATGCTCTTACAGTACGTATCCTACAGCACTCTGTTCCCCTACGCCATTTTCTTCACGCTGTGCGCCATCCTTACCATGCTTCAGGTGAAGCACGGAGATTCGAGACCCGTGAAAAAGGAAAAGGTCCTGGAGAATTTTGACGTGGACGACTGATTCTGCCATTTTTATCGTAAAAATAGAAAAACAAAAGAGGTTTTCACAATGTGGTATGTGTATCTTATCATAATCCTACTGGCCGTTCTTGTGCTCTTTTATCTGGGGGCGATTATGCCCCGGATGGGGAAACGGCCGGATACCAGCGGCCTTATGGGCCATTATTACGCCCACCGGGGGCTACATGACAATCAGAGCGATGCGCCGGAAAATTCCATGGCGGCCTTTGGAAAAGCCGTGGAGGCCGGGTACGGCATCGAACTGGATGTACAGCTCTCCAAGGACCGGATCCCGGTTGTCTTCCATGACGAGACGCTGGAGCGTGTCTGCGGAGTGAAGGGGAAGGTGCGGGATTACACCTTCCAGGAGCTTCAGGAATTTACGCTTCTGGATTCGGAAGAAAAAATTCCCCGTTTTGCGGATTTTCTGAAACTGGTGGACGGACGGGCGCCTCTGATTATTGAGATCAAGATCTATGAAAAGGCAGCTACGGTCTGCTCCCTTGCGGATGAGCTGATCCGGCAGTATCGGGGGACATATTGCATCGAGTCCTTCCACCCGCTGGCTCTTTGGTGGTACAGAAAGAACCGGCCCCGGGTAATTCGGGGGCAGCTTTCCTCCAATTTCCGGAAAAAGGGCAGGCCGGAAGCGCCGCCCTTTTTTCTGGTACATTATCTTCTGTTTAATTTTCTGGGGAAGCCGGATTTTATCGCTTATGACCACCATCATAAGAAAAATATCTCCAGGAGGCTGTGCCGGGTCTTGTACAAGGCGCTGAGCGTGGCCTGGACGATCCGGTCCCAAAAGGAACTAGCGGAGTGCCGGGAGGATTTTTCACTGTTTATTTTTGAGGGATTTCGGCCGGCGGATCGTTGAGTAACGGAAATACAAAAATTATAACTAAATTTTATTTTTAAATGGAGGTGCGTGGAATGGGAGTGTATCTGAATCCGGGGAATAGTGGTTTTGAAGAAATCCGAAACAGTACGTATGTGGACAAATCCGGGTTGATCGGGCTGATCAACGATACGATTGGCACAAAGCAGAAGCTGACCTGTGTCAGCCGGCCCCGGCGCTTCGGGAAGTCCTTTGCGGCCCAGATGCTGTGCGCTTACTATGACAGGACCTGCGATTCCTCCCGGCTGTTTGAGGATCTTGCCATTGCCACGGAGGAGCGGATTTGTGGCAGTTACCAGAAGCATCTGAACAAATATGATGTGATTTATCTGGATATGACGTATATCAAGCCGTTTACGGACGGCTACCGGACGCTGGTTCCCTATGTGAGCGGAAAGATCATGGAGGAGCTTGAGGAGGCTTATCCTTCCCTAAAAAAGGACAATGAACTACCTGCTCTTATGGCCGCGGCGGCAGAGCTTACGGGGAGTAAGTTTATTATGATTATCGATGAGTGGGATGCGCCCATTCGGGAGAGGCCTGAAGGGTCCCGGGAGTATCTGGAGTTTTTGCGGACGCTGTTTAAGAGCAGCAACACCACAGCCAGGATTTTTGCGGCGGCCTATATGACGGGGATTCTGCCCATTAAGAAGGATGGGTCCCAGTCGGCGATTTCGGATTTTAAAGAATATTCGATGGTTGTTCCGTGGCGTTTTTCAGAGTATATTGGTTTTACGGAACAGGAGGTATACGAACTCTGCCAGAAGCAGGATGGTGATTACGAGGCAATGAAGCGGTGGTATGACGGCTATATTCTGGAAGGTGCGACTTCTATTTATAACCCCAATTCCGTTATGGAGGCGTTGCGGTATCGAAGCTATCGTTCCTACTGGACCCAGACCTCCGCCGCCGACAGCCTGATGGAATATATCAGCCTGGATTTTGACGGGCTGTCCCAAACGATGGCCCAGCTTCTCGGGGGCATTGAGGTTTCGGTGGACACCAACGGATTTTCTAACGATCTTGTTACGTTTCGAAACCGTGATGACGTACTGACCCTTTTGATCCATCTGGGCTATCTGGTCTACAATGAAGAAACTAAAATGGCCCGTATTCCTAACGAGGAGATCCGACTGGAGTTTGCCAGGGCCATCCACGGCGTGAAGCATGACGAGACCATCCGCCGGGTGCGCGAAAGCGATCAGTTGATCCAGGATACGGTTCAGGGGAAGGAGGAAGCGGTAGCGGCCCAGATTGAGAAGATTCACCGGGAAGAGACGGCAGCGCTGTTTTATCACAATGAGCAGTCTTTACGCAGTGTCATCAAGCTGGCCTATTTCAGCTATAAAGATTATTACGTAAAATTTGAAGAACTGCCGGCCGGGGATGGTTATGCGGACGTGGTGTATTTTCCGAAGAAAGAGTCGCCACTTCCGGCACTGGTGATCGAATTGAAATGGAATCAGTCGGCAAAGAGCGCCATTGACCAGATCAGGCAGAAACATTATCCGGACGTTTTAAAGGATTACGGCGGAGAGCTTCTGCTGGTGGGGATTGCTTATGACCGCAATGCCGGGGAGGACAGGCGAAAACATACCTGCAGGATTGAGAGGATCTGCGCTGACAAATAAATGCCATAAATTTTAACACAAGATGCCATAAATTGTTAACATCCCTTGCTGGACATTCGCTTCCGATGCGCCTATAATTCAGATATAGCGCGAATCGGAAAGGAATGAAAAATATGATTGCACGGAATCTTTTGAACCTGCGCAAGGCAGCCGGGCTTACCCAGGAGCAGGTGGCGGAACGCATCGGCGTCGCCCGGCAGACACTGGCAAAATGGGAAAACGGGGAGAGCATGCCGGATGTGGGAAGCTGCAACCGGCTGGCGGAGCTTTTTGACGTGAGTCTGGACGACCTGGTGAACTATGAAGGGGGAGGAACCGCCGCCGGACCCCTGCCCCCCAAGGGAAAATACGTCTTCGGAGCCGTGACCGTGGGGGAGCGGGGGCAGATCGTGATCCCCCAGAAAGCCAGAAGGATCTTTGACATCAAGGCCGGGGATACCCTGATTATGCTGGGAGATATTGAGCAGGGCCTTGCCATGGTGAAGGAGGACGGCCTGCTGGACCTTCTGGAATGCGCACGCAGAGCCGAAGAACAGGGAGGGGAAGCGTGATGGGGGATTCCATAAAAAAACAGACGGCGGAAGCGATACGGACGGTGGGGCTGACCAAGCGTTACAAAGACCTGACGGCAGTGGACCATCTTGAGCTTGTCGTAAAGCAGGGGGAGCTGTTTTCCCTGCTGGGGGTCAACGGCGCGGGAAAGACCACGGCCATCAAGATGCTGTCCTGCCTGGCAGAGCCTTCGGAAGGGGACGCGTTCTTACATGGCAGAAGCATCCGTAAGGAAATGGCCGCCGTGAAGGAGCTCATCGGTATCTCGCCCCAGGAGACGGCGGTGGCCCCCAACCTGACCGTGGGGGAGAATCTCGAACTGATGTGCGGTATCCATGGATTCTCCCGGGAAAAAAGAAAACGGAAAACGGCGGAAGCTACAGAGCAGTTTGGCCTGGGGGAGATTCTGGGGAAACGGGCAGGGAAGCTGTCGGGGGGCTGGCAGCGGCGCTTAAGCATCGCCATGGCCCTGATTGGCGAGCCGAAGATCCTTTTTCTCGACGAGCCCACCCTGGGGCTGGACGTGCTTGCCAGAAGCAGTCTGTGGGAGGTGATCCGCGCTCTGAAAGGCCGGATCACGATTATTTTGACCACCCACTATATGGAGGAGGCGGAAGCGCTTTCCCACCGGATCGGCATTATGAAGGATGGAAAGCTGCTGACCACGGGGACGGCAGGGGAGCTTATGGAGAAAGCGGGTAAGGAGCGGTTTGAAGAAGCTTTTGTGGCCCTTGTCACAAAGGCGGATGGAACGCCAGGCGCTTTTCCGGAAAAGGGGGTGGTAAGATGAAGCTGCTTCTTTTTTCCCGGAGGACGGCAAAGGAGATTCTGCGGGATCCGCTGAACCTGGCCTTTGGCCTGGGATTTCCTCTGGTATTGCTTCTGCTGCTTTCCGCCATACAGGCCAACGTACCGGTGAGTCTCTTTGCCATCGGAACCCTCACGCCCGGCATTACGGTGTTCGGCCTGGCATTCCTGACGCTTTTTGCAGCCACCCTGGTGGCAAAAGACCGGGAGAGCGCCTTTTTGCAGCGGCTCTATGCCACGCCCCTTGGGGCGGCAGATTTCATCCTCGGCTACCTGCTGCCCCTTGTGCCACTGGCGCTGGGACAGGGACTGGTCTGCTATCTGACGGCGGTTTTCCTGGGGCTTAAGGTGACCATATCGATTCTGCCGGCGGTGCTGTGCCTGCTTCCCGTCTCCTTCTTTTTTATCGGGCTGGGGCTTTTGTGTGGCAGCGTGCTGGGAGTAAAACAGACCGGCGGCATCTGCGGGGCGCTGCTGACCAATCTTACGGCCTGGCTTTCCGGCGTCTGGTTCGACTTGAAGCTGGTGGGCGGCGCTTTTGAGAAAATCGCCCATGCCCTGCCCTTTGTCCATGCGGTGGAGATGGAGCGGGCGGTGCTTTCCGGAAACTACGCGGGAATTTCCCCCCATATTTACTGGGTGCTGGGGTACGGGGCGGCTGCGCTGGCCCTGGCGGTGCTGCTGTTCTTAAGACAGATGAAGGGGCAGTAAAAAAATATGAGCCGCTCCGTTTTTCCGGGGAACTCATAGTTCTTTCGAAAGCTGATATTTTCTGGAGAGTTTCAGAAATGTCAGCTTTTTTCGTTGAAATGTATTTCTCTTTCTGCTACAATAGAAAAGATACAGCTTTGCAGAAAAAGATACGGCTTTGGCACGCAAGAAGGAGCAGCCATGGATTTATTTGATTATATGCGGGAACAGAATATGGAAAAAGAATCGCCCTTAGCCAGCCGGATGCGGCCTGTGACCTTAGACGAGGTGGTGGGGCAGCAGCATATTATCGGGAAGGATAAGCTGCTCTACCGGGCCATTGCGGCGGATAAGCTGGGCTCCGTGATTTTTTACGGGCCTCCGGGGACAGGGAAGACCACGCTGGCGAAGGTGATCGCCAATACCACCAGCGCCAGGTTTACCCAGATGAACGCCACGGCGGCCGGCAAGAAGGACATGGAGGAAGTGGTGGCCCAGGCGAAGAACGATAACGGGATGTACGGGCAGAAGACGATTTTGTTCATTGACGAGATTCATCGTTTTAATAAGGGGCAGCAGGACTATCTGCTTCCTTTTGTGGAGGACGGGACCATTACCCTCATCGGCGCCACCACCGAGAATCCGTATTTTGAAGTAAACGGGGCGCTTTTGTCCCGGTCCATCATTTTTGAGTTAAAGCCCCTGTCCAGGGAGGACATCCGCACCCTGCTGCTGCGGGCGGTAAATGACCGGGAGAAGGGCATGGGCTCTTACAACGGCGTGATCGCGGAGGATGCGCTGGAATTTCTGGCGGACGTGGCCAACGGGGACGCCAGGGCGGCGCTGACGGCCATCGAGCTGGGGATCCTCACCACGCCAAGAGGCGCTGACGGGAAGATCCATATTACCCTCGAGGTGGCCGCGGAGTGTATCCAGAAGCGGGTGGTGCGCTACGATAAGAGCGGGGACAATCATTACGATACCATATCCGCTTTTATCAAGAGCATGCGGGGCTCCGACCCGGACGCGGCGGTGTATTATCTGGCCCGGATGCTCTACGCCGGGGAGGATATCCGCTTTATCTCCCGGCGGATCATGATCTGCGCCTCGGAGGATGTGGGCAATGCGGATCCCAATGCCTTGACCGTAGCGGTCAGCGCGGCCCAGGCGGTGGAGCGGGTAGGGATGCCGGAGGCGGCCCTGATCCTGTCCCAGGCAGTGACCTATGTGGCCAGCGCGCCCAAGAGCAATGCCGCCAATGTGGCTATTGAGCGGGCTATGGAGGCGGTGAAGAATACCCTGACGGCGCCGGTGCCGGTACACCTTCAGGACGCCCATTACAAGGGGGCGGCTGCGCTGGGCCACGGGGCAGGCTATGCGTATGCCCACCTGTATCCCAACCATTACGTGAAGCAGCAGTATCTGCCGGAGGGCCTTACGGGGGAACGCTTTTACGAGCCCACGGAGCAGGGGTATGAGAAGCAGATGAAGGAATGGCTGGCCTATCTGCGGGAAGAATAGAGGAAACATGCGCTAAGGGAGGAAATCAGATGAAATCTTATCAGGAAATGACGCGGGAGGAATTATTGGCGGAGCAGAAAGCGCTGAAGGCGGCTTACAAGAAGCGTGAGCAGAGCGGCCTGAAGCTGGATATGTCCAGAGGCAAGCCTTCCCAGGAGCAGCTTGACTTGTCCATGGATATGATGGTGGTGCTGGGGAACAACGACTTGAAATGTGAGGACGGCACCGATTGCCGCAATTACGGCGTGCTGGACGGCATCTGGGAGGCCAAGGTGCTTCTGGGAGACATGATCGAGTGCTATCCGGATAATATCATTATATACGGCAATTCCAGCCTGAATGTGATGTACGACACCATTTCCCGTTCCATGAGCCACGGCGTGATGGGAAGCACCCCCTGGTGCAAGCTGGACCGGGTAAAATGGCTCTGTCCGGTGCCGGGCTATGACCGTCATTTTACCATTACAGAATATTTTGGCATTGAGATGATTAATGTGCCCATGCTGCCCACCGGCCCGGATATGGATCTGGTGGAGAAGCTGGTCAGCGAGGACGAGGCCATCAAGGGAATCTGGTGCGTACCCAAGTATTCCAATCCCCAGGGAATCACCTATTCCGACGAGACGGTGCGCCGATTTGCACGCTTAAAGCCGGCGGCCAGGGATTTCCGCATTTATTGGGACAACGCCTACGGGGTGCATCATCTTTACGATATCGACCAGGATAACCTGGTGGAGATTCTGGCGGAGTGTAAGGGGGCAGGCAATCCGGACATGGTGTATAAGTTCTGCTCCACCTCCAAGATTACCTTTCCGGGCTCCGGCATTGCGGCCCTGGCCACCTCTCTCAACAATTTAGAGGAGATCAAAAAGCAGATGCGCGTAGCTACCATCGGACATGACAAGGTGAATCAGCTCCGCCATGTGTGCTTTTTCAAGGATATTTACGGCATGACCGAGCATATGAGGAAGCACGCCGATATTCTGCGGCCCAAGTTTGAGATGATTCTGGACACCTTCGACCGGGAGCTTTCGGAGCTTGGCGTGGGAAACTGGATCCGGCCTAAGGGCGGATATTTTATCTGCTTTGAGGCCATGGAGGGCTGCGCCAAGGCCATTGTGGCCATGGCCAAGGGCGCGGGACTGGTGCTGACGCCGGCGGGAGCGCCCTTCCCCTATGGAAAGGATCCCAAGGATTCGGTGATCCGTATCGCGCCCACCTACCCCTCTCTGGAGGATCTGACGATGGCAATGGACATTTTCATCATCTGCGTGAAGCTGGTTAGTATCAACAAACTTCTGCGGGAGATGCAGTAGGAGAATCAGATGGAAAAGATAAAAGGTTTTCTGAAACGGAAGGATATTGAATTTTCGGCCAGGCGCTACGGAATCGACGCGCTGGGAGCCATGGCCCAGGGGCTTTTCGCGTCCCTGCTGATTGGGACCATCATCAGCACCATCGGGGAGCAGGCGGGGATTGCCGCCCTGGTGGAGGTCGGCAATTTTGCCAAGGGAGCCACCGGCTATGCCATGGCCATCGCCATCGGCCATGCTTTAAAATGTCCGCCGCTGGTGTTGTTTTCCCTGGCGGCTGTGGGCGGAGCGGCCAACAGTCTGGGCGGGGCCGGAGGGCCCCTGGCGGTTTTGATTATTACGATTTTTGCGGCGGAATGCGGCAAGGCCGTATCCAGGGAGACGAAGATCGATATCCTGGTAACGCCCTTTGTGACGATTCTGGTGGGAATCCTCCTGGCCATGTGGTGGGCGCCCTACATCGGGGCCGCGGCCAGCGCCGTGGGGCGGGCCATTATGTGGGCTACGGAGCTTGCCCCCTTCTTTATGGGGATTCTGGTGTCCGTGATTGTGGGCATCGCCCTGACGCTGCCCATCTCCAGCGCCGCTATCTGCGCGGCCTTAGGATTGACCGGGCTGGCGGGAGGAGCGGCGGTGGCCGGCTGCTGTGCCCAGATGGTGGGCTTTGCGGTGATGAGCTTTCGGGAGAAACGCTGGGGCGGTCTGTTTGCCCAGGGGATCGGCACCAGTATGCTGCAAATGGGCAATATCGTGAAAAATCCCAGAATCTGGATTCCGGCCATTGTGACGTCGGCCATCACGGGACCTATTTCCACCTGCGTGTTCCGCATGAACATGAACGGCGCCGCGGTGGCTTCCGGTATGGGAACCTGCGGCCTGGTGGGCCAGATCGGCGTTTATACCGGCTGGATGAACGATGTTGCATCCGGATGCAAGACGGCGGTGACGGCTTTTGACTGGCTGGGGCTGCTCCTTGTCTGCTTTGTGCTGCCGGGCGTGATCTGCTGGGCGCTGGGCCTGCTGCTTCGGAAAATCGGCTGGATCAAAGAGAATGACTTAAAACTGGAGCTGTAGGCTTTTAAGGCTGGCCGTAATATGGTATACTGGAATTGAAATCAAATGAAAATGATACCGGCAATGACACAGGATATTGGTACAGGAGAACGAAACGGAGAGAAACAGGAGGTGGTCTGCGATGGGGGATTACACAAGGAATTTCAGGAATGGCCGGGTAGTTGTGCGCGACCGGGAGACGGGGGAGGTAATCACGGAGACGAAGGTGATTGAATTCGACTCCCACAACAACATCCTTACGATTCCCAGGGGCAGTATCCCGTTTTCGGAGGAACGGGCTTTGACGCTTCTGATTTTGAGCCACAATGTGGTGTATGAATATTTTGGGAACATCCGCAAAAACCGGGCGGGGGACGATATCCGGATCGCTATTTTCGGAGAAAAGGAAAAGGACGACCGGGGGTTTCCACGGTATGAGCTGAAAGCGGAGGCCGCCATCGACGCCTTTGTGATCGGGGGACAGCGGGTGGCCTTGAACCGTTCGGTGCCCGTCCGGATCAAAAATATCAGCGCCAGCGGTCTATTGATCGAGGCGGGGGAATATGAATTGGAAGATGGAGAACAGATCTGGGTCAACATCCACCTGGAGGGAAATTCCTTCACCAGCAAATATGAGATTGTCCGCACCCAGAAAGAAGCGGGCCGGATCCTGCTCTATGGCTGCCGGAACCTGATCCGGGATGAGAGCCAGGCGGAGGCGGCCGCGGCAGAGGGCCGCAGGATGCCCCAGAGGAAGAAAAACGCCCTGCATCCCCGGGAGGTGGCGATGTTCTACGAGGAGCATCAGGGAGCGCTGGAGCGGGAATCCGGGTATCTTCGGATGCTGGAGATGACCTCCCAGGTGCTGCAGATGGGGAAGGAGGAGGCCATTGCCCTTCTGGCGGAAGGGATTTCCCGGATTGTGCGCACCATTTCCTTTCCGGCCCTTTTAAACTGTATCCATCGCCAGCGTCCGCAGCGGGAGGAGCGGCAGCGCCATTGCCTGAATGTGGCTTTTCTCTGCGGATTTTTCGGGATCTGGAACCATTACGACGAGAGCGCCATGGTGGAGCTGATCCAAAGATCCATCGAAAGCTGTATGGGAAAGGATTTAAAGGGGGAACCGGCTCTGGTGCAGAACATTCCGGAAGCAGCGGCCACTTACGATACCAGAGGCGCCCATCCCACCGGTGTGATGGCGGGAATCCCCATGGTTTATCTGGAACAGCTTCAATATGCTGGATGGGACCAGCCGCCGGAATCGGTGCGGGGCCTGGAACGGGAGCTGGCACAGCAGATTCTCGGGTGCCTGCGCCATAAGAAGGTGATGCTTGCCGACGGGCGCACGGCAGAGATTCTCAGAATCCTGCCCAATGATGTGGCGCATCCGCTGCTTCTGGTGGACGGCGCCCCGGAACAGGAAAATAATCCCTGGAATCTCATGTGGATTTATACATGAGGGGGATGACAGAAAGAAGGGATAGCTTTGGAGCCACTTGAAACCATCGGAGATGATATTGACAGTTGGACCACCATGATGTTTTTGTATCATTCCGCTTTGAAAAAAGTCAATACCAAGCTGGAGATTTTAAATGACGAATTCCGGCATGTGCACAAGTACAACCCCATCGAATATTTTAAATCCAGAATCAAGACGCCGGAAAGCATTGTAAAAAAGCTGAAAAGAGGCGGCTATGAAAGCACCATTGCCAACATGGTGAAGTATGTGAACGACATTGCGGGGATCCGTCTGGTGTGCTCCTTTACCTCTGATATCTACCGCCTGGCGGAGATGATCCGCAGGCAGAACGACCTGACGGTGGTGACGGTGAAGGATTACATCAAGACGCCCAAGGAAAGCGGCTACAAGAGCTATCACATGCTGGTGACGGTGCCGATTTTCCTGTCGGAGGGCGTGGTGGATACCAAGGTGGAGATCCAGATACGGACTATCGCCATGGATTTCTGGGCCAGCCTGGAGCATAAGATTTACTACAAATTCGAAGGAAACGCACCGGATTATATCAGCAAGGAGCTTCGGGACTGCGCCAGTATGGTGTCCATGCTGGACGCAAAGATGCTGCGGCTGAATGAGGCGGTTTTGCGGGCGAAGGAGGAGCAGGCTGACAAATGAGGGTGGTGGCAATTCTGTGAGGGGCAAATGGCGCAAAATGCGCCATTCGCCCACCCCAGTAATCAAAAACGCCATTGAAAGACCCCCAGGATCCGCTCCAACAACCGCCCCGTCCCCTGCATCGTGCGCACCTTCAACCGGTTCTCCTCCGAGAACCCCACCAGCGTATTGTGGTTGGCCTCCGCAAGATAATCAATAATACCGTCAATGTCCGACTTGATATTCTTCGGGCATTTTATATACACATGCTTATTCAGCGTAATATATAAGGTATAAGAAATATTAAAATGGTACCAGAAAATCTTGTGGAGAGTGGAATATTTGTAAATCCATATCATTTCCTGAATCGGTACAATGGCAATGCCGGAGGCGGCAATCTCAATAAAATAATGCTCGGTAATAAACATATCCTCAGTGGCAAGCTGGGGCAGGGTGGCCAGTTCCTCCTCCGCCTGGGCCAGGAGGAGGGAGGGTTTCCCGAAACGTCCCAACTGCCGGCAGGGGGGAGAAAGTATGGGAAAGCCAATGTAGACAAGGTACAGCCCGATGGAGAGCAGTGCATAGAGGCTGCTGATGCCAAAAAGGGCCAGAAGGATCCCGGTGAAGACCGGATTTAAGTCCGGTTCACTGAGAACATAGGCAGAAACCTTGCTCTTTAAGCCCTGGGAGGTCCAGTTCAGGTCTTTTGCCAGGGCGGAGGTTACCTCCTGGTAGGCTTCTCCCTGGCACAGGATCTTCCCCCGGACATGGAGGGAGTCAATAAAAGGGAGCCCTTCCTCACAGGTGATGGGGGAGAGCTGTACCAGGATGCAGGTTTCATCCAGTACCGTATAATAATAGTAGCCGCTGATGCGCCCAAAGCGGGCGCTGGTATAACCGGTAAAATACAGGTCGGTAAGCTGCGCCTGGGCGTAGCCGCTGTCCCTGCGGTAACTGGCCTCCAGATCATGGGCGGAGGAGACGGCAGGGGGAAACAGTACTTCGGACATGGGAAACAGCAGCCACAGCAGGGCGGCCGCCACAAGATATAGCGCCGGGGCGATCAGCCGGCGGCGGTAAACAGCCCGGATGCTCCGGGTGATGTAGTGTTCATAATTCTCGGTCATATTCAGAAACTCCTGGATCAGGTAGGAAAAATCATCGCTGCGTAATCTAGTATAGCGAATATTAAGTCTCTGATACATTGACGCAGGATGATTGTTTCATATGCAAGGCGGAGGAATGAGGGCGTAGCGGTGGCTACGCCGATT
>CATJBQ010000058.1 GCA_949738465.1 uncultured Lachnospiraceae bacterium | reverse complement strand
GTTTTGCTAAGTTTTGCTAAGTTTTTGCTAAGTTTTTCAAAAAAGTTCTTGCATTCCCCCGGAAAGTGTGGTAATATAATTTTCGCACGGGGTATGGCTCAGCTTGGCTAGAGCGCACGGCTGGGGGCCGTGAGGTCGCAGGTTCGAATCCTGTTACCCCGATTTTTTCTTTTATTTATAAGGGTTTGAGAGGCAGGGGCAAACATTTGTTCTGATTACTTTTTGGTCGATTGGAATCGTGTTTGTTTCTTTTTCGTTCTGGGCATTCATGATTTCTCTGGTAACCATACTCACCATTCACCTTGATAATTTCAATAGACTTTATACTCTGGATGTGGTATACTTAGAACCAACAAAACAGCACGCCACAAAAAGGGGACGATAGAATGACGGATAACGAATTATTACTTGCGATATCTGATTTGATGGATAAAAAATTACAGCCATTAAAAGAAGATATTCAATTTTTAAAGCTACAAAATGAAAATGATATCCTTCCTAGATTACAAAATATTGAGGCCTGCTATACAAGTACATATACCCGATACAAAAGCGGTATATCACAAATTGAAGCAATGCAGGCCGACATTGAGGTCATGAAAAGCGTAATAAGGGAACACGGTGAAAAACTACAGAAGATATCATAACTAAAATGAAACAACCGTACCATATCCCAAAGTGTGAAGTCTATTGAACTTATCAAGGACTTTGCGCTTTTTATTTTGGAGGTTTTGGGATATGCCAAAATCAGTATATGAAATGGTCACAGAAAGAATCATCCGCCTGCTTGAAACCAGATACCGGAAAAAGGAACAGAATCCCCCCGGGGATTCTGTTCCTTTCCATTCCGTTCCGTTCTTCTACTGCGTACCAAAGCGGTGATGGCCGATCCGGATAATGTTCCTGCCGATGCCGCCTGTGGTGAAAAATACATAGTCCGTGGAGGGAAGCACCTCCACCGCCCCCTCCAGCACATCGTAGATCACCTGGTAGAGGTTCTCGGTGGGCGTCGCCGTATCCCGGAGGTTCCAGGAGGCAAACTGGGTTCCGTTGGTTTTGCTGCTTACGATCCCGGTCAGGTCATTTTCCGGGAAATCGCTGTCCGTAGAAATCATCCGGTTGAAAATCACCTCGATGACTGCGGCTTGTCCCTCATAAGGCTCCCCACGGGCCTCCACCCAGAGAATCTGGGCCAGCAGATCCACCTCATCCGGCGTCAGCTCGATGTGCCATTTGTTCATCTCCGCCGACTGCAGTTTTTCCTGGGAAAGGTACTCATCCTTCACATATCCGTATTGTATCTCCTCTGTACCGTCTGTTCCGTAGCTCACCTGATACCAGCCGGCTTCGTGGCCGAGTACAGTTACTTCCGTATTTGGCCGCAGCACCGTCAGAATTTCCTCCTCCGTACTGGGTCCTTTGCGCATGTTTACCCGAAGGCTTGCATACATGGGATATTCCTGGGGACTTTCCAATTTGTAATCGTTTATTTCCGCCTCTGCCGACGGATCTTCCCTGACGTCTTCCACCATTTTTTCATCATATAAAATCCTTCCCTCCGGCCCCCGTCCAATTTCCACCATCGCCGGAGACATTGCAAACGCTGTACTTTCACAGCCAGCCACGGCCAGCCAGACGCAGAACATTGTCTTTGCCGCCGCAGATTGCCAAAAATGCTTTTTGTTTTTATAAATTGTAATCACTCCTTTATGATTTACTGATACTTCCACAGGAATATCTCTATCATATATGGAAGTATTCCCATAAATTAGTCAAAATTTGTACATAAGCCTTTCCATTTTTTTCCGAGAAATGGGGGATTCTGTCGTCGATTTGTGGTATACTGGTTTCTATACGGGAAAGGGCGGTATCGGAATGAAGCTTTTATTGGTGGAAGATGAAAAACGTCTGGCCCAGGCAGTCTGCGAGATCCTGCGCCAGGAAAATTATGAAGTGGACCTTTGCTATGACGGGATTTCGGGCAGCAGCGCCGCGGAAAGCGGCCTGTATGATCTGATGATCCTGGATGTGATGCTGCCGGGAAAGGACGGTTTTTCCATTGTACAGGATGTGCGCAGCCTCGGCATACGCACCCCGATCCTGCTGCTGACGGCCAGGGGAGAGCTGGAGGACAAGGTAAGGGGGCTTGATGGCGGCGCAGACGATTATCTCACCAAGCCCTTTCAGACGGAGGAGCTTCTGGCACGCCTCCGGGCCTTATGGCGGCGCTCCATCCCTTCTGCCGGCGGCGCCCTGACCTTTGGAGATATCGCCCTGGAAGCCGCAACCGCCTCCCTGCGCTGCACCGCCACCGGACAGACGGTCCGCCTTGGCGAGAAGGAATACCGGATTCTGGAATATTTCATTGCAAACCAGGGCCGGATCCTCACCCGGGAGCAGCTTGCGGTAAAGATCTGGGGATATGACAACGATGCCGAATACAACAATGTGGAGGTCTATCTGTCCTTCACCCGCAAAAAGCTCGCTTTCGTGGAAGCAAAGACAACCATCAAGGCCCTGCGGGGCATCGGATATGAATTGAGGTACGAAGATGTTTCAAAAATCCAGACGTAAAATAGTAGCCGTCATTATGACGGCATTGGTACTGGTCTGGGCCGGCACACTTGGCATCATTTATGGCACAAGCTATTACCAGGTATCCCGCCAGAACCACGAGATGCTAAAGCGCCACGCCCAGCTCTATGTCCTGGGGCAGCCCCGGGCCGCTTCCGCCCTTCCCGATCCGGAACAGCCAAAAGGTCCCGATCCCCTTCCGCCGCGCCCGGAGAATACGCCGGCCTTTCATCTGTCCACCTTTTATTCCGTGGCCGTTTCAAAGGAGGGCCGGATCCTGGCGGTGGAAAACAGCCAGACCGCCCTCTACACCGATGAAACGCTTACCGGCACTGCCCTGGCGCTGATCGGGGAGCAGAGGACAGAAGGCTCTGCCGGGCGGCTTCTGTTCCAGGTGGAGGACAAGGGCTTTTACACGCTGGTGGCCTTTATGGACAATACCATTGTCCGGGAAAGCATGACCACCTTATTCCGCTATACGCTGATTTTCGGCGGCCTGGCCATCCTGGTGCTGTTTTTCCTGGCCCGGTATCTGGCCCTAAGGATCGTACAGCCCCTGGAGGACAGCTACCAGAAGCAGCGGCAGTTTATCTCCGATGCCGGCCATGAGCTGAAAACGCCGGTATCGGTGATCTGTGTCAACGCCGATCTTCTTGCCCGGGAGCTTGGGGAAAACCAATGGCTATCCAACATCCAGTATGAAAACCGGCAGATGAGCGAGCTGGTATCCCAGCTTCTGGATCTGGCCCGCACCGAAGCGGCCGCCCCCCAGAAGGAACTCCTTGATTTCAGCCGCCTTATCCAGGGCGAGGCGCTGCCCTTTGAGAGCATGATCTATGAAAAGGGCTTCACCTTTTCCTGCCAGATTACAGACCGCCTGTATGTCCGAGGCAACAGCACCCAGCTCCGGCAGCTTACCGCTATCCTTCTGGAGAACGCCCTGGCCCATTGCGGCCCCGGGAAGGAGATCTCCCTCACACTGAAACGCCGTCACCATTTTGTACTGCTCTCCGTCGCCAACGACGGTCCCGCCATCCCGCCGGAGCAGCTTTCACAGCTTTTCCAGCGGTTTTACCGCTTGGACCCTGCCCGAAGCGAGGAGGATTCCGATGACGGCGGGGAAAAGCATTACGGCCTTGGCCTGGCCATCGCCAAGGCCATCACGGAAGCCCACCAGGGCCGGATTGAGGCGTCCTGCGAAAACGGCAGGGTGGTTTTTTCCGTGCGGCTTTCCTGCGCTTCAAACAACCGCCTCGATTAATCTCTTATCCCCCAGAAGGATTTCCTGCACGCCGGTTTTTTTCTTTTACAAACTGTTCGCCAGAGTAGTCTGCAATCACATCTGTCCGTTCCATATTACGTATCTGTGCTTCAATATAGTAATTTCCGACCCCGTTAATGATCGGCTTCAAATAGAAAAGGAAATAGCGACGCCCGGTTTCCTCGTAAAGGCGTTCCTCCTGATCTCCATACAATTCGTCAAAATTCTTTACAAATTTCCCAAGAACAAGGCGCATATTCAGACGTCCATTCTCGATAATTCCAGGGGCTGCTCCCCTTGTGCCCGTCCTCCGGCCGGATTTTCCGTTTTTTATTTTTTATGTCATAAACCCCCGCCAGGATCACAGACTGACTTCCTGGTCCGCAATTTTCTGAAGGAACGACATTAAAAATCCTGCTCATTCCTGTCCCTTCTTCCTGATCCCTGATTTTTCTGTAATCATACCACACACCGCCAAAATCCTCAATCCTTATCTTTCTGTTCTATCTGCTTTCCCCATACTTCTGTTTTTTTCCCATCCTTCAATCCATCTTCAATCTTTCTCTGCTACAATATCTCCTGCTACCGTATAGCAGACATCAGACAAAAAGCATAGAAAGGACGTGAGCATGATCTATCCCCCCATTTACCGAAACGAATGGAAACACGAAATCACCCCCATGGACCTTCGTATCCTACGCCGGCGGCTTTCGGCCGTTGCCGCAAAGGACCCCCATGGGCCGGACGGCGTCTATGAAATCCGGAGCCTCTATTTTGACACCCCTGGCGACAGGGCCCTGCGGGAAAAAATCGACGGCGTCAACCGGCGGGAAAAATTCCGGCTCCGCTGCTACAACAAGGATTTTTCCCTGATCCGGCTGGAGAAAAAGAGCAAGATAAACGGCCTGTGCCAAAAGGAAAACGCACACCTTCGCTGGGAGGAAACGGAGCTTCTGCTGGCTAAGGACTACGGCTGGATGAAGGAGAGCCCCTCCCGGCTGGTGCGGGAATTTTATCTGAAACTGAAAACGCAGGCCCTTTTGCCCAAAACCATCGTGGATTACACCCGGGAAGCCTTTGTATTCGCTCCCGGCAATGTCCGCGTTACATTGGATTACCAGATCCGCACCGGGCTTCGCTCCACGGATTTTTTAAATCCGGACTGCACGACCATTCCCGCCGGCGGCGCCCCCATCATTTTAGAGGTAAAATGGGACGCTTTCCTTCCGGATCTCATCCGGGACGCCGTGCAGCTTACCGGCTGCCGGACCGGGGCATTTTCTAAATATGCCCTTTGCCGGAGCTATGACTGACTACATTTTGATTTTTTTAACGAAGCGGCCTGAGCCGCACCTGCATACGAAAAATACCGTGTAAAAGAAAGGAATATCGATTATGACATTTAACGACATTTTTAAATCAAGCTTTCTGGAAAATATCTCCAGCGTCAGCCTTCTGGACCTGCTGCTGGCATTGATTCTGGCCTTCTGCCTGGGGCTGTTCATTTTTCTGGTCTACAAAAAGACTTACCAGGGCGTGATGTATTCTGCCAGCTTTGGCGCCACCCTTCTTGCATTGACCATGATTACCACCGTCGTCATCCTGGCCGTGACCTCCAATGTGGTGCTCTCCTTAGGGATGGTGGGCGCCCTTTCCATTGTCCGCTTCCGCACCGCCATCAAGGAGCCTCTGGACATTGCGTTCCTGTTCTGGTCCATCGCGGTGGGAATCGTCCTGGCGGCGGGCATGATTCCCCTGGCGGTCATCGGCAGCGTGATCATCGGCGTGATCCTGCTGGTTTTTGTCAATAAAAAATCCCGCAAAAATCCTTATATCCTGGTTCTCTCCTGCCTGGACCAGGCCGGCGAAAAAACGGCCCGGGATTTCCTCATGACCCAGGGGATGCGCTATGTGGTGAAAAGCAAATCGGCCCAGAAGGGGAACGTTGAATTGAACCTGGAGCTGTGCCTTCCAGACGGCGGCACGGATTTTATCAACGCCCTGTCGGAAATGGACGGCGTAAGCAGCGCGGTGCTGGTCAGCTACAACGGCGACTATCTGGGTTAGGAGGACGGTCATGGCAATACAGAAGCATTTCGATAAAATCTGCTGTTTTTTCCTGGCCTGCGCCCTGGTTCTCACCCTGCTGTTTGTAAACGGAGCGCGCCTTGGAGCGGAAGCCGCCACGCCGGCCCTCGGTTATGAAGAACGTTTGTTTGATACCTCTCGGGTCCACACCGTCAATATCGTCATGGAGGACTGGGAGGGCTTTCTTGAAACCTGCACCAATGAGGAATACGTAAGCTGCGACATTACCATTGACGGAGAAGCCTATCACAATACGGCCATCCGCGCCAAGGGAAATACCTCTCTGACCCAGGTTGCGGCCTACGGAAATTCCCGCTACAGTTTCAAGCTGGAATTCGACCATTATAACGAGGGCCAGACCTACCATGGCCTGGATAAGCTGTGCCTCAACAACATGATCCAGGACAATACTTACCTGAAAGACTACCTCACCTACCAGATGATGGCCCAGATGGGCGCCAATGCGCCCCTTTGCAGCTTTGTCCATATTTCGGTAAACGGGGAAAGCTGGGGGCTGTACCTGGCCGTGGAAGGGATTGAGGAATCCTTCCTTTTGCGCAATTACGGGGAGGACTACGGTAATCTCTATAAGCCGGATACCACGGAGATGGGCGGCGGCTTCCGGATGGGGGATGGGCCGCAGATGGGCGATGCCCAGATGAATGGCGGGCCGCAGATGGGCGATTCGCAAATGGCGGGCGGGCCGCAGATGGGCGATGGGCCGCAGATGGGCGATTCGCAGATGACGGGCGGACTGCAGGCCCCGGGCCTTAGCGGCAGCAGTGATGTTCTGCTCCAGTATATTGACGATGACATCGACAGCTACGCCAATATCTTCGACAACGCCAAAACAGAGGTTACCAAGGCCGACAAGAAGCGGCTGATCGCCTCCCTGGAAAATTTAAGCAATGGTTCCAATCTTTCCGATACCCTGGACATCGACCAGGTGATCCGCTATTTTGTAGTACACAATTTTGTTCTGAATTTTGACAGCTATACCGGCTCCATGGTCCATAATTACTATCTCTACGAGAAAGACGGGCAGTTGTCCATGCTGCCCTGGGATTACAACCTGGCCTTCGGCGGCTTTTCCTCTGGGGGAAGTGCCTCCGATCTGGTCAACTACCCCATCGATTCCCCCATTTCGGGCGGAACGGTGGAGGAACGGCCCATGCTTTCATGGATCTTTGGGGATGAAGCATATACGGCGCTTTACCATCAGTACTTTGCGGAATTCATCAGCGGATATTTTGATTCTGGCGCCTTCGAAGCGCAGATCGACGCCGTAAAAGCATTGATTGCCTCCTACGTGGAGGCGGATCCCACCAGTTTCTGCAGCTATGAGGAATTTGAAACCGGCATCGATACCTTAAAAACCTTCTGTCTGTTGCGGGCCGAAAGCGTCAGCCGCCAGCTTGACGGCACTCTTGGCTCTGCCTCGGACACCCAGGAAACGGCGGACCTGGTAGATGCAGGAAATCTTGCAGTTTCCGATATGGGATCCATGAATGCCGGAGCCGGGGGAGGCGGACCCTGGCCGGGCGGAGACGCCCAGCGGCCGGAAGGAGAGTTTCCCGGGACGGATGGCGGCACAGAACGGCCGGAAGGCGCGTTCTCCGGTCAAGATGACGGCACAGAACAGCCGGAAGGCGCGTTTCCGGGGCAGGATGACGATGCTGCAAGGCCCGCCGGGGATTTCCCGGCATGGGAGGGCCAGGGAGCGGCGGATTTCTTTTCGTCCCAATCTGCCCTGTCCCCGGCTCCCTGGCTCCTTTTTGTGATCTCCCTGGGGGTACTGGCCGCCGGACTTATTTTCGCGCTGCTTTACAGAAGATAGTTTTCCAATTTGCAGTCTGCAGATGAAAGTCCGCGGGCTGCAAATCACCGTGCAGCCCGCTCAATATACAGATCCCCGCTGGTGCTGGAAAACACAATCTCCCATTCCCCGCCGCCATACTGGCCCGTTACCCTCCTGCCATCCTTTTCAAAACGCAGCACATCGTCAAAAAAGGTGCTGCAATCCCCGCTGGTGGTCTCAAAATCCAGGGCATAGGATCCGTCCTGGGGAAGCTTAAGCGACGCATCCCCGCTGGTGGTGGAGAAGGTGAAATCCCCTCTAAGGCCCCCGCTCTGGAAGTCTCCGGAGGTGGAGGAAGCCTTGACAATCCCCTCCATCTGATCCAGAAACGCATCACCGCTTACCGTATCGATCTCTATCTCTCCCAGTGCGCGTTCCACCGAAATATCGCCGCTGGTCGTGGAAATAAAAATCCTGCCGTCCACTTCCTCCATGGTAAGGTCCCCGCTGACAGAGGAAATCTCCCCGTTCCCCTCCAGCCGTTTTAGGAACAGATCCCCGCTGGTGGAAGAAAACCTGAAATCCCCAAGCCCCTGGAAGGGATTTTCCGCAAAAACATCTCCGCTGACCGTCTCTACCTGCAGATCCTCCAGCGTCCTGGAAAATCCCTGGGGCAGATATATTTTCAGATAAGTGTCCCGGTTCCAGGCGCTAAAAAAGGAAAACAGAAAGAAATGAAATTTTCCGCCCTTGATCCGAAGTCTTCCGTCTGTTTCCTCCACGCGTGTGCGCTGGGTATCCGTGGGTTCAAAATTGGCGAATTCCCGGATGCGCACCGTTTCATCCGTTCCCTGATAAAAATAAACTGTCTGGGACGTCATGGATACCTCCATATGCCGGATTTCCTCCACCGGAAATTCCCATTCCTGTACCACCTCGTAATCTTCTCCCTCCCCGGCCCCTGCGCCGCTTCCAAAGCCTCCTGCCCTCCCGGCCAGCGCCAGCCCCAGCAGGGCGCACAGACAGAGCGCCGCTCCGCAGAGCAATATGATCATAACAATTTTAAGCGTTCGAAAATTCATACCGTTCTCTCCTCTCACCTGTCACGCCGCAGGCTGAAAACCAACGCCGCAACCGCCTGGGCACAGCCGCCCACCAGAAAAAGGATCCAGGTAACATGCCAGTAAAAGGTGGCGAAGCTGATCACAAAATAAAGGGTAACTGTCAAAAGCCAGATAATGGCGTTGACCGAAATGCGCACCGCCTTCTCCCGGTTCCGGGTATAGGCGCGCTCCTTGTAGCCTTCCACCAGGGTATCCTGATTTTTGTGAAAATCCGGGTACATACAGGCCGCATATACAATCATGCCGGTGGCCGGGATACAGATCAGCGCGGCGCTTACAATCCCCAGCATCCCCAGATGGGGCGCGCCGGCGGAAAAGATAACACTGGCCATCATGCAGGACGCGTATACCCCCACTGCCAGCACATAGAGGCTTGCCGCGATTGCCTTCAGCATCGCTTTTTTCTTCCGGTCCTCCTCCGACAGCCGCAAGGGGTTAGGATCCTCTAACTCCGAAAACAGCTCCTTTACATCCCCGATGGAATTCAGTACAATTTTGCAGGCATCCTCCTCCTGATACCCTTCCTTCCTAAGATCCTGGTATTTTTCCATGGTATTCTGAATGATCTCTTCCTTCAGATCCACTGCCCGCCTGGTCTTCGGCGCCTCTGCAAAAAGCTCTTCAATGTGTTTCCTGATCGTTTCATTCATTGTGTTTCCTCCTATTTCTCTTATTCAAGATGTTGGGAACAAAAGGGACATTTCAAAACTGATATTGGCAAATTGTAAAAATCCCTTTTGCTCCCAACATCACTTCAATAATCGGTCAATATCGTTCTTTGCCTCCTCCCAGTCCCGCTTATAGGACTGATAGGCCCCACGGCCTTCCTCCGTGATCGCATAATAACGCCGCCGCGCGCCCACCTTCTCATTCCCCCAATAGGCCCGGATGTATCCAGCCTGCTCCAAACGGCGGAACGCAGAGTACAGCGTCGCTTCCTTCAGCTCGCACCGGTTGTCTGTCTTTTTCATAATGTCCTTATTGATCTGATAGCCGTAGCTGTCCTGGTCCAGAAGATGCGACAGGATAATTGCCTCCGTATGTCCCCGCAAAATGTCCGAAGTGATCGACATAGATGTCCCCCTTTCCTATTTATGGTTGCGCTGGTTTTATATATATTCTATCTCAATATACCTCGTCTGTCAAGGTATATATTAAAATATAGTATCTTTTCTTATATTCATCGATGCTTTTTTATCATTACGACATTTTTCAATTGATTTTTTTCAAGGGAAAGTTGCAGACGCAGCCGACAATATGATATACTAAGGTTACATCAAACATACTTTTTCATCGCCTGATACGGAAAGGGGGAAGCGATATGCCTTCAAATGAAAAGGAATTGAATAGCGTTTTTTTCGACCAACTAACGATCGTTGAGAGAATTGAACGGCAATTAAGAAATGGCGGTACAGAAGCTGCAGAAGCTGAAATTGAAATCTTGAAAAATGAAATCAATCGAAAGCTTTACCAACAGCCGCCCAAAAATGAATAATTTTTATCTTATCGGGAAATCCGTAAGAAGAACCTAATGAGGTCCGGGTGAAAAAGCCCCTTTTGACCCAAACATCATCCTATGAGCTGCCCGACAAATGGGGCTTTGTCGGGCAGCTCCTCCTATATCAAAAAATCTACGCGCTGCAAATGTCCCGGCCCGCGCTACTTACCGCTTCCCGTAATCAAACTCACACTGATCCAGAAACGCCCGCGCCATCAAGGTTGCGCCGATCTGGTTGGGATGCACCCGGTCCCAGGCGATGCAGTTGGCATGGCGGATCTTGCAGTAGTCCTCATAGACCTTCTGGAAATCCACAAACCGGCACTGGTATTTCTCCGCCAGCCTCCGGCAGATCTCCACATACTCGTCCATCCTGGCGCGCATTTTGTCCTGGCGGTTAGGTTCCATATAATAGGGAGACAGAAGAAACATTCCTTTGACACGGTCCTTCACGGCCAGAATCATTTTTTCCACATTTTCCTCATACTCCTGGGGAAATACCTGATCGCTTACAATGGCCGGTGTGTCAAACTGGCGCCACACATCGTTGATCCCGATGCAGATGGAAACCCAGTCGGGGTTTAAGTCCACCACATCCCGGTCAAACCGCGCCAGCAGGTCCCTGCTGGTATTGCCGGACACGCCGGAATTGGTCACCCGCACCAGAACCTCCGGATAATAAACGGAAAGCATATTATCCACAACCCGCACATAGCCCCTCCCCAGGTTGTCAAACAGCCCCTCGCCCACCGGCTGGGCGCTGTCCATGTCCGTCACGGAATCTCCCGCAAATACAATCCTGTCCATGTTTTCAAAAATCATCGTCATTCTCCTCCTTTTTCTTTCGGAAACACCCCTCCATCTCCCCCCATAGTCTAACACAGCGCCGCTTCCATTTCAATACGGAATTCATCTGTCCCCTGTTTTTCTGTCATTGGAAAAGTAGCCCATCCCCTCCTTCATCTGCCTTACGTACGCGCCTACGGCCTGAGCCGCATCCCGTCCCTGCTCTGCCACCATCCGGACGATGGCCGAGCCCACGATGACGCCATCCGCAATGGCTGCCATTTCCTTTGCCTGCTCCGGCGTCGTGATCCCAAAGCCGATGGCGCAGGGAAGCTTTGTATTCTCCCGGACCACCTTCACAATGGCCTTAAGGTCTGTGGTAATCTCACTTCTGGTTCCCGTCACGCCCAGACTGGAAACCAGATACAAAAATCCTTCCGCCTCCCTGGCAATCCGTCCGATCCGCTGCTTCGAGGTGGGCGCAATCAGCGAAATCAACGCTACCCCATACTGTCTGCACAGCGGTTCAAATTCCTGCTTCTCCTCAAAAGGAAGATCCGGCAGGATCAGGCCGTCGATGCCGATTTCCCGGCAGGTGGAAATAAACGTTTCCGCCCCATAGGAAAAAACCACATTGGCATAAGTCATAAACACCATGGGAACCGTCACGTCTGTCCGCAAATCGCGTACAAGTTCAAAAATCCCATCGGTGGTAACGCCCCCGGCCAGGGCCCGGATATTGGCCCCCTGGATCACCGGTCCTTCCGCCGTGGGATCCGAGAACGGGATCCCAAGCTCAATGAGATCTGCGCCATTTTTTACCGCCTCCCGCACCAGAACGGCCGTGGTCTCAAGATCCGGGTCTCCACAGGTAAAAAACGGGATAAACGCCTTTCCTTTTTCAAATGCAGATGCAATCCTATTCATAGATATCCTCCCCTCTGTAACGTGCAATGGCTGCACAATCCTTATCGCCTCTTCCGGAAATGGTAACCACCAGAAGCTTCTCCTTTCCCAGCTCCGGCGCCAGCTTCCTGGCACAGGCCACCGCATGGGCCGACTCAATGGCCGGAATGATCCCCTCCGTCCTTGACAGAAATTCAAAGGCCTCCACCGCTTCTTCATCGGTAATCGCCACATATTCCGCCCGGCCAATATCATGAAGATACGCATGCTCCGGGCCGATCCCCGGATAATCCAGCCCCGCCGAGATAGAATAAACCGGCGCGATCTGCCCGTATGCATCCTGGCAGAAATAAGACTTCATGCCATGGAAGATTCCCAGCCTCCCCGTATGGATGGTGGCCGCCGTCTCAAAGGTGTCAATCCCACGGCCTGCCGCCTCACAGCCGATGAGCCGCACCTGTTTATCGTCAATAAACTGATAAAAGCTTCCCATGGCGTTGGAGCCGCCGCCCACGCAGGCAATCACCGCATCCGGAAGCCGCCCCTCCTTCTCCAGCATCTGCGCCTTGATCTCCCGGGAAATCACCGACTGGAAATCCCGGACGATTTCCGGGAATGGATGGGGCCCCATCACCGACCCCAGGCAATAATGGGTATCGTCAATCCGGGAAGTCCATTCCCGCATGGCCTCGGACACCGCGTCCTTCAAGGTGGCCGTCCCCGTCGTTACCGGTACCACCGTGGCTCCCAGAAGCTTCATCCGGTAAACATTGAGTGCCTGCCGCATTGTATCCTCTTCCCCCATAAAAACAACACATTCCATATCCAGAAGCGCTGCCGCTGTAGCCGTGGCTACGCCATGCTGTCCCGCTCCGGTCTCCGCGATCAGCCTCGTTTTTCCCATTTTCTTCGCCAGAAGCGCCTGCCCCAGCACATTGTTGATCTTGTGGGAGCCGGTATGGTTTAAGTCCTCCCGCTTCAGATAAATCTTTGCTCCGCCCAGTTCCCGGGTCAGCTTCTTTGCAAAATACAGCCCGGAAGGCCGGCCCGCATACTCCCGGAAAAGCGTTTCCAGCTCCTGCACAAACCCGGGATCCTGCTTGTAATGATTATAAGCCTCCTCTAACTCCAAAACCGCATTCATCAGTGTTTCCGGAATGTACTGGCCGCCGTGAACGCCGTACCTTCCTTTTTTCTTTGTATCAGACATTTTATCATCCTCCATTTCCACTTACCCGTTTCATTTTGATCCGCCCCCTTCCGGGGCCTCACACTTTTCCGGATCTCCACGCCCCTAGGTTTTCCCAAAGGCCCTCGCCTGCCGTCCCGCAGGCCCTCCTCTGCCTGCCCGGACAAAAGCCGCCATTTTCTCCCGGTCCTTATATCCACCGGTCTCCAGGGAGGAGCTTGCATCCACGCCAAAGGGATGGCAGCAGCTCACCGCCGCCCCCACGTTTTCCGGAGTAAGCCCGCCTGCCAGGAAAAAGGGACGTTCCACCCCATCCAGCAGCGACCAGTCGAAGGCTTCCCCGGATCCGCCTCCGGAATCCAGCAGGATGCAGTCGGCCCTGGAAGCACACGCCTGCTCCACATCCGCCTGGCCCCGGATCTGAAACGCCTGCAGAATCAGGCATTCCTCTGCCATTTCCTTTCGCAGTTCTTCCACATAAGCGTCATCCTCATGGCCGTGGAGCTGGACGCCCCGGATAATCTTTTGCTCCAGCAGCGTTACGATTTCCTTTTGATCCGCATCCACGAACACCCCCACCGGTACGATGGCCGCCTGTAGCCGGGCGCTTAAATGCGCCGCCTGCCGTGGCTCCACGTACCGCCTGCTGCCCTCCGCAAACACAAAGCCCACATAGTCCGGCAGCAGCTCATTGGCCCAGTCAATGTCACAATCCCGCCTGAGGCCGCAAAGCTTGATCCTGACCCGGCCTGCTTCCCGACAGCCTTTCTCAAGGTCCGGCCCGCCTGCCCTCCTGTTACACATTCCGCAATTCCTCCAGCTTTTTCTTTTTGTCCGGCGCCCGCATTAGGGCCTCTCCCACCAGAACTGCGTCCACGCCGGCTTCCTTGCATGCCTGCAGATCCTCCCGCCCCCGGATGCCGCTCTCCGCCACAAACAGAACGTCCCCAGGCGCCAGCTTACGCATCCGGCGGCTGGTATCCGTATCCACGGTAAAATCCTTCAGGTTCCGGTTATTGACGCCGACGATCCTCGCCCCCGCCGCAAGGGCGGCAGATACCTCCTCCTCCGTGTGGGCCTCCACCAGGGCCGAGATTCCCAGCGTGTCGCAGATCACAAGATAGCGCCGGACGGTTTCAGACGGAAGGAGGGCACAGATCAGAAGCACTGCCTCCGCCCCCAGCACCTTCGCCTCGTAAATCATATATTCGTCCACGGTAAAGTCCTTCCGCAGACAGGGGATCGATACCGTCTGGGCGATCTCCTTCAGATACGCGTCCCTGCCCAGAAACCATTTTGGCTCTGTCAGGACAGAAATGCAGTCCGCCCCGGCCTCCTCGTACTCCCGGGCAATGGCAAGATAGGGAAACTCCCGGGCAATCACGCCTTTGGAGGGAGACGCCTTTTTGCATTCGCAAATAAAGGAAATCCCCGGCTTCTTTAAAGATTTTTCAAAGGCAAAATCCCCTTTCGGCAGGGACAGGGCCCGTTCCCGCATGGCTTCCAGGGAAATCTGCTCCTTCGCCTGGGCCGTCCTTCTTCTTGCATAATCTGCCAGCTGGTCTAATATCGTCATTTTGTATCTCCTTCCTGCTTCCTCACTAGTACAGCGAATATTAAGTCTCTGATACATTGACGCAGGATGATTGTTTCATATGCAAGGCGGAGGAATGAGGGCGTAGCGGTGGCTACGCCGATTG
>CATJBQ010000057.1 GCA_949738465.1 uncultured Lachnospiraceae bacterium | reverse complement strand
TAACGCACCGCGATCGGATGTTCAAAGCCGATGGCAAATTTTAGCATATCCGACAGCTCCCACTTATTCTTGGGCGCCAGAATCGTCATATTGGGGATGGAGGACAGATACGACAGGTCAAAAATCCCCTGATGCGTCTCCCCGTCGCTTCCCACAAGTCCCGCCCGGTCGATGGCAAACACCACCGGCAGGTCCTGGATACAAACGTCGTGGAGGATCTGGTCATAGGCCCGCTGCAGGAAGGAGGAATACACCGCGAACACCGGCTTTAGGCCCGCCGCCGCAAGCCCTGCCGCAAAAGTGACCGCATGCTCCTCCGCGATCCCCACATCAAAAAACCGGTCCGGAAACATATTGCGGAACCGCTTTAAGCCTGTCCCGTCCGCCATGGCCGCCGTAATAGCCACCAGGCGCGGATCCCGGTCCCCCATCTTCCGCATCACCGTAGAAAAAATATCCGTATAATTGGCCTTGGTCCGCTTTTTGGCGGGTAGCCCCGTGTCGATCTCAAAGGCATCCGTCCCATGGAACCTGGAAGGGTGCCGCTCCGCCGGCGCGTACCCCTTCCCCTTCTGGGTAATAGCGTGCACCAGCACCGCGCCGTCAATCCGGGACGCCTCCCGCAGCATCTTCACCAGCGCCGGAACGTCATGGCCGTCCACCGGTCCTAAGTAGGTAATGCCCATATTTTCAAAAAGCATCCCCGGAATCAAAAGCTGCTTGATACCGCTCTTGGTTCTGCGGATCCGCTCCACCATCCGTTCGCCGTAAATGGGGATCCGGCTCAAGGAGTTGGTTACCCCCTCCTTCAGATCCCGGTAGGCGTCAGCCGTACGTAAGTTTGATAAATGCCGGGACATGCCGCCCACATTCTCGGAAATGGACATGTTATTGTCATTCAAAACAATAATAAAATTCGAATCCAGACGGGACGCATTGTTCAGCGCCTCATAGGCCATGCCCCCCGTAAGCGCCCCGTCGCCGATGACAGAGATCACCTTGCCGCTGCCGCCCAGGATCTCCCGGGCCTGGGCATACCCCAACCCCGCCGAGATGGAGGTGGAACTGTGCCCCGTATCAAAGCTGTCGCAGCAGCTCTCCTTCCGCTTGGGAAAATCGCTCATGCCGCCGTACTTGCGCAATTCGTCAAAGCCCTCCCGCCTTCCGGTCAGAAGCTTATGGGTATAGGACTGGTGCCCCACATCCCAGATAATCTTGTCCTCCGGCAGATGACACACCAGATGCATGGCGATGGTCAGCTCCACCACCCCCAGGTTGGAAGCCAGATGCCCCCCGGTATGGGAAATCTTCTCGATCAGAAATTCCCGTATCTCCCCGGGAAGCCGCTTAAGCTCCTCCTCCGACAGATTCTGTATATCGTTGGCCTCATTGATCTTGTCCAATACCATATCATTTCTCCCTGTGTATCAAATACAGCATCAGCTCCATCAAAAACTCATTGTGCACCACCAGCCGCTCCATGCGCGCCACCGCGCTCCTGGAAAGACGCTCCACCTCCGCCCGGGCCGCTTCCAGGCCCTTCAGCGTCACATAGGTGGTCTTTTCATTCCTGGCATCGCTGCCGATGGGCTTTCCCAATACCTCCTGGGTGCTGGTCACATCCAGAATATCGTCCTGGATCTGGAAAGCAAGCCCCAGCTCTCCCGCGGCCGCCTCCACTGCCGCCTGTTCGTTGCGGGTGGCGCCGGCCAGCACGGCCCCGATCATCATGGAAGCCTCCAGAAGGGCGCCGGTCTTCAGCCGGTAGATAAAATCCAGCGTTTCCTCATCCAGGGGCTTTCCGGTAAAGGCCACGTCCACCGTCTGTCCCCCGATCATCCCGTAGATCCCCGCCTTCCCCGCCAGGATCTTAAGGGCCCTTGGTATCCCCTTATTCTCCGGCTCCAGGTCAAAGGCCGTAAGCGCCGTCTCAAAGGCGTAGTTCAAAAGGGCGTCCCCCGCCAGGATGCCAAAGGCTTCCCCGTAAACGGCATGGGTGGTTTTACGCCCTCTGCGGTATTCATCGTTGTCCATTGCCGGAAGATCGTCATGGACCAGGGAATAGGTGTGGATCATCTCCATGGCGGCCATAAAAGGCTCTACCACCTTGGACTTCCCGCCAAAGAGGCGGTAGGTCTCCTGCATCAGCATGGGCCTGAGGCGCTTCCCGCCCGCCTGCACACTGTAATTCATCGCCTCGATCACAAGCTTCTGCTGTCCCGCCTCCCTGGGCAGATATGCCATAAGAATCTGCCCGATCTGTTCTGCCCGTTCCCTGATTCCTTCTGCTATCGCCATTTTCCTTCCTCCGGTCTCTTATGATAATTCCTCAAGCTGTCCATCCTCATTCAGTACCAGCAGCTTTTTCTCCACGGCATCGATCCTGCCGCTGCAGAGCTTCAGCGTCTCAACGCCCTGCTGATACAGCGAAAAAGAATCCTCCAGGGAGATATCCCGCTGCTGGATGCTGGCAATGATCCCCTCCACTTCCTCAAGCATCATTTCCAATGTCTTTTCCTGCTCATCCATCCTTCAAAACCTCCGTCACCTGGGCCTTCAGCCTGCCACGGAACAACTGGATTCTAAGGGGATCGCCCTTACGCACCTGCTCCGCCTCCACAACGCTTCGGCCCTCTATATCTGTCACCACCGAATATCCCTGACTCAGCTTCTTCAAGGGCGAAGCGCCCTCTAAGCCCTGGGCACACAGGGAAAGCCGGTGCTTTACCTCCAAAAGCTTCCGTTCCATCTGCTGCGTCAGCCTCTGCTCCAGGTCCAGGCAGTAGCTTCTTCTCTGGTTCAAAAGATTCTCCGGCCGCAGCAGATACAGCCGCTCCTCCTGATGCTTCAGACGGCTCTGCCAATCCGAAAGCTGGTCCGAAATCCCGCGGTTCAGAGCCATCCGAAGACTTTTCAGGTCCTCTAAAAGCTTCCGCAGGTCAAAAACCGCCAACTCCGCCGCCGCCGAGGGGGTGGGCGCCCGCAGATCCGCCACAAAATCCGCAATGGTCACGTCCGTCTCATGGCCCACCGCAGAGATCACCGGCGTCTCACAGTCAAAAATCGCCCGGGCCACTTCTTCTTCATTGAAGACCCACAGATCCTCCATGGAGCCTCCACCCCGGCCCACAATCAGCACATCCAGGCCCATGGCGTCCAGCGCCCGGATTCCCTGGACGATACTCTCCGCCGCTCCCTCTCCCTGCACCAGGGCCGGATAGAGGATCAACTGCGTATAGGGATTGCGGCGTGCGGCAATATTCTGGATATCGCGGATAGCCGCCCCCGTGGAAGCGGTCACGATCCCCACCCGGCCGGCATACCTTGGAATGGGCTGCTTGTATTCCTCCGCAAACATTCCCATCTCCTCCAACTCCTGCTTCAAGGCCTCAAACCGCCGGTACAGCGCTCCTGCGCCGTCTAAGATAATCTCCTTGGCATAGAGCTGGTATCTGCCGTCCCGTTCATAGACGGATACCGTCCCTAAGACAATCACGTTGTCCCCATTGCGCATGGGAAACGCCAGCCCTTTCCGGTTGCTGGCAAACATCACCGCCCCCAGGGAGCCGCTCTCATCCTTCAGGGTAAAATATACGTGGCCGCTGGGATGATATTTGCAGTTGGAAACCTCTCCCTTCACATAGATCCTGCTCATCATGAAATCCTGGGCAAACATGTTACGGATATAGCTGTTCACCTGCCCCACGGTGTATACATTCTTCGTCATCGCTCTGCTCCCGTCACGCCAGCTTCGCCAGAATTCCGTTGACAAAGGAGGCGGAATCGTCGGTGCCGTAAGCCTTGGCTAACTCCACGGCTTCATTGATGGCAACGCCGGTGGGAATATCCGCGTCATAGCGGATCTCATAGACAGCCAGCCGGATCAGGGTCAGATCCACCTTCCCCATCCGGCTGGTCTTCCAGCCGCTGGCCACCCCGTTCACCGCCGCATCGATCTCTCCCAGATGCTTTACAATATCCTCAAATTTTTGCCGGATATAGCTCTGATCCTTCTCTGCCTTCCCACTCAGTTCCTCAAAAAACAGTTCCTCCTGCACCGGCAACTCTCCGGCTTCATAAAAATCCGCCCGGAATAACATTTTAAAGATCTGCTCCCGTAATTCTCTCCTGCTCATCCCCGATTCCTTTCTGTTAAATTTTTCACAATCCCCTGCCAAACTCCTATCGATATTTTAGGGATGCTGCAAATGAATTGCAACATCCCTTATGATACTATGCTCTCATTCCTGCCGAAGCCCCTGGGCCAGATGATAAATATCCTCAAAAATCTCCCTGCACTTCACACTGTCCGCGCTGGTCTGCTCCGCATTGGTCATACTCTCCGCCGAAGAAGCCGCCACCTCCTGGCTGGTTGCCGACAACTGGGTAATATTCTCGGAAATCGTGGCTGTGGAGGCGAGAATATTGTTCACGCTTGTCTCCGTCTGCTCAATGTTGCGGACAAGTTCCTCCACCTCCCGGTCCACGGCAGCAAACTTTTCGCGGACAAGCTCAATTATTTCATGCTGTCTGCTCACTGCATCCACCGAATTGAGAATACTGTCATTCACACGGCTGGTATCCGTATTCAGATTATGAATGATCTCCGTAATGCTGTTGGAAGCGTTCTTGGTCTGCTCCGAAAGCTCACGGATCTCCTCCGCCACTACGGCAAAGCCCCTTCCGGCCTCACCGGCCCGGGCCGCCTCAATGGACGCGTTCAACGCCAGCAGATTGGTCTGGCTGGAAATGTTCAGAATCACGCCAATGAAGCTCTCCACCTCTTTCACCTTCCGGGCCAGATTCTCCACCACGTCAACCGTAACGCGGCTGGCATCCTCCACAATCCCCGACTGGTTATTCAGTTCCTCCACCGCGTGGGTCCCTTCGGAAACACTGCTGCTGGTACGCTTTGCGGCCTCAATCATGGCAGCCGTCTCCCGCTCTACCTGGTCGGTATCCTCCTGGATGCTGACGCACATGTTGGCCTGCTCCTGGATGGACTCCGCATTGATCTCCACGCTCTGGGCAATCTCCCGCATGGAATCCTGGCTGGACTCCACACTGTGGTTTAAGGACTGCAGGCGCTCCATGGCCTCCCCGAAATGATCCATAATGGTATCTGCCGTATCCGACATCTTCCGGCTGCTTTCCTCCTGGCGCTTCGCCCCCTCGGTAATCACCTGCGCATTCTCCGTATTAAAATTGATCAGCAGGCGGATTATGACGATGGAAGCCACTACGGTCAGAAGGACCGTCAAAAACTGGATCACATAGACGGTTCCTATCCCATCCGCCAGAATCTTGCCGGATGTTGCAATCCGCAGCACATTGCTGACCACGATCACAATGTTTCCCATAATGATCATCCGGAGGTTCAAATAGGCGAAAGCCGCAAACAAAATCGGAAAGCAGTAGATAAACGCCTGATCCCTGGAAGTGCCTATGACCGAAACCATGAAATAAAGCACCGCCGCACTGCTGATTAGGGCCAGCGCGCACTCCCGTTTTCCTCTCCAGAGAACAAAAGCCCCGACGGAAACCAGAATCGCCAGCGCCTCCACCGCGATCTGAAGCCAGCTTCGCCAACTGGCCTCCCCCAGAAACAAATACAAAAGCTGTGTCAAAAATACATATCCCTCAATAATCATGTATACAATGAACACGGCCAGGTTCGCCCGCTGATATTGTTTTGCTGTCATACTTATCTGCTCCTTTGTTATTCCTGTCTCTTATCCGTTTCTTCCCCGGTAAATCCCCCCTGTCTCCCGCTTTGCCTTATTTCCTGCCCTTTCCCATGTCCACTGCGGCAATCCGGATATTCACGGCCGCCACCTCCAGGCCTGTCATATTCTCAATGGCATTCTTAATCTTCTCCTGCACCTTGGCGGACACCTCCGGAATGGCATATCCGAATGCGATGTTAAGAGCCACATCCACGTTGACCCGCCCCTCTGCCACCGATACCTTGATCCCCTTGGACAGATTCTTCATCCCCAGCTTGCTGACCAGTTCATTGGTAATATTGCCGGCCATGGAGCTTACTCCCTCCACCTCCGTAGCCGCCAGTCCTGCGATGATGGCAACCACCTCGTCTGCAATCTGGACCTCTCCAAGAGTATCGTCCTTGATTCTGTACGCCTTTCTATCTTCAGCCATAAAGAAGCCTCCTTTAAAAAAATTTATCAAACATGATCAGTACTATTATACCAGACAACACCCTGTTTGCAAAGAAAAAATATTACATTTATTTTCCAAGGATCTCTCCCGTATTGATATACTCATAAGGCGTCTGCTGGTATACGTAATAATTTAACCAGTTACTATAAAGATTATTGGCATGGGAGCGCCATTGCAGTCGCGGACGCTCCCCGCTGTCGTCCCCGGGATAATAGTTCTTCGGCATCTGGATCGGCAGCCCCTTCCCCAGATCCCGCATATATTCATTATGCAGCGTCACCCGGTCATATTCCGGATGGCCCATCACAAAAATCTTCTTCCCGTCCTCGTCCAGCAAAAGGAACACCCCCGCCTCCTCTGACTCCGCCAGAATGGTCAATTCCTTATGCTTTTCAATCTCCTCCTTTGGCACCTCGGTATGCCGGGAATGGGGGGCCATAAAATAATCGTCAAAGCCCCGCACCAGCGGAATCTTCCGGTTCAGCACCCGGTGCTCGTAGACGCCAAACACCTTTTCCGGCAGCGGGAGCTTGGGGATCCCGTAATGGTAGTAAAGGCCGGCCTGGGCGCCCCAGCACAGATGCATGGTGGAGGTTACGTTGGTCTTCGTCCACGCGCAGATCTCCGTAAACTCCTTCCAGTAATCCACCTCCTCATATTCCATCTGCTCCACCGGCGCGCCAGTGATAATCAGACCGTCGAACTTGCGGTGCTTCACCCGGGAAAAATGATCGTAAAATTTGTTAAGGTGGCTGGTGGGCGTATTCCTGGATTCATGGTTGGACACCATCAGAAACGTCACATCCACCTGCAGCGGCGTGTTGGACAACGCCCGCAAAAGCTGCAGCTCCGTCTCCTCCTTCAAAGGCATCAGATTCAGAATCCCGATCTCAATGGGCCGGATATCCTGATGCCTGGCCCGGTGCTCATCCATCACAAAAATATTCTCCCGCTCTAAGATCTCTCCCGCCGGCAGATCCTTTTGTATTTTAATTGGCATACTTACTCTCCTTTCCTACTTGTTCCCACGCCGCTTCCCTGTTACGGGATCATCGCCAGGAATCCGGCCTCATCCAGCACGGGAATTCCAAGCTCCTGCGCCTTGGCCAGCTTGCTGCCGGCATTCTCCCCGGCCAGCAGATAGCTGGTCTTTTTCGATACGGAGCCGGACACCTTCCCCCCCTGCCGCTCCACCATAGCCGCAGCCTCCTTGCGGTCCATGGAAGGCAGCGTCCCCGTGATGACAAATGTCATACCCAGGAAAACGCCCCCGGACGCCGCCTCGCCGGCCTGCATATTCACGCCCTGCTCCCGCAGACGTCTTGTGATCTCACGGTTTTTTTCATTTTCAAAAAAATCACTGATACAGCCGGCGCTGACCTCGCCAATGTCGTTTACCGCCGTAAGCTCCTCCAGGGAAGCCTCCGATAAGGCTTCGATGGAAGGAAATACCTTTAAGATCGCCTTGGCCGCGGCCTTTCCCACATTGGGGATCCCAAAGCCTGTCAGAAGCTGCCAGGCTTCGTTTTCCTTGGACTTCTCGATGGCGGCAAGAAGCTTGTCGGTATTCTTCTCCTTGCCGATGATCCCCTGCTCGATCAGCGCCTCCCGGTGGTTTTTCAAATCGTAAATATCGGCGATATCCCGAAGGTACCCCAGACGCACCAGTTCCTCAATGTAAACGTTTCCAAAGCCCTTGATGTCCATGGCGTCCCGGCCCACAAAATTGATGATGTGCCGTTCTAGCTGCGCCGGACAGGAGCTGGAAACGCATTTGATATCCGCCGTATCCTTCTCCCGCTGGGTAGGCGATCCGCACACCGGGCACCGGTCCGGAATCCGGAAACGCACCGTCCCCGCCGGCCGCTTTTCTTTCAGCACCTTGCGGACCTTGGGGATGATCTCGCCGGACTTATACACCAGAATCCGGTCCCCGACACCGATGTCCAGCTCGTCAATAAAATCCTGGTTGTGCAAAGTCGCCCGGGATACGGTGGTACCGCACAGCCGCACCGGCTCAAAGATGGCCGTAGGGGTAATGCGCCCGGTCCGCCCCACCGAAAGCTCCACCGAGAGAAGGGTGGTCTCCTTCTCCTCCGGCGGATACTTGTAGGCAATGGCCCACCGCGGCACCTTGGAGGTAGCGCCCAACTGCTCCCTCTGGTCCAGACGGTTTAATTTTACCACCGCGCCGTCGATATCGTAGCTTAAATTCCCCCGGTTCTCTCCGATCTTAAGGATCGCCTCCCACACCTCCTGGGCCGTATGGCAGACCAGGTAATCATCGATGACCTTGACGCCGTTTTTCTTCAGATACTCATACCCCTCCGTGTGGGTGGCAAAATCAGCGCCCCGCACCTGCTGGATATTGAAAACGAACATGGACAGCCTGCGCTCCTTCGTGATGCGGCTGTCCAACTGGCGCAGGGTCCCGGCCGCACAGTTCCTGGGATTAGCAAAGGGCTTCTTCCCCGCCAGTTCCTGGCGCTCATTGACCAGCTCAAAGTCCTGGTTGGTCATGTAAACCTCCCCCCGCACTTCAATATAAGGAAGGGGATGAGGCATATGCTGCACCACATCCGGAATCACCCGGGCGTTCTCAGTGACGTCCTCCCCGTACTCAATGCCGTTCCCCCTGGTCACCGCAAGCTGCAGGGCGCCCTCCTCATACCTGAGGCCCATGGACAGCCCGTCGATCTTGTATTCCACCACAAACTCCGGATCCGGAAACTGGCTTTGCATCTCCTCCACAAAGGCAAAGACCTCCTCCTGGGAAAATACATCCTGAAGACTCAGCATGGGCACGTTGTGGCGCACCAGCACCCCCGCCTCCCGCTTCGCCGTCCCGCCCACCTTCTGGGTGGGGGAGTCCTTGGTCTGAAGGGCCGGAAATTCCTTTTCCAGGTTCTTCAGCTCCCGCATCAGAAGATCAAACTCATGATCGTCAATCTCCGGCGCGTCCTGGTTGTAATAACGGTCGCTATGGTATTCGATCTGCTCCTTTAATTCCTTCCATCTTGCCTGCGCGTCTTTTTGTTCCATGTTGTTCCTCCTGCCCACGGCCCTGTCCTTCATCCTTCCCTGGGCCGCATTGTTGTCCGTCTGCCGCGTACACTGTCTCACTGCTGGAATCCTGCAAAAGCATTTTTAATTCCTCATATTCCTCCGGTGTGATACTGCGATATGTACCGGGCTTCAAGTCGCCCAGAGTCAGATTCATGATCCGCACCCGCACCAATTTCTCTACGCGGTATCCGAAAAATTCGCACATCCGGCGGATCTGCCGGTTCAGCCCCTGGGTCAGCACAATCCGGAACATACGCTTTCCCACCTGTTCCACCCTGCATTTGCGGGTAATGGTCTGAAGCTCCCGCAGCGGGACGCCCCCGGCCATTCCTAGAAGGAACCGTTCCGTGACGGGACGGTTGACTGTCACAAGATACTCCTTCTCGTGCATATTCCCGGCCCGCATGATCTTATTCACCAGATCGCCCTGGTTGGTCATCAGAAGCAGGCCGCCGGAATCCTTATCCAGCCTTCCCACCGGATAGATCCGCCTGGGGTATTTGAGGAAATCCACAATGTTGTCCTTTTCCCGCTTCTCGGTGGTACATACAATGCCCACCGGCTTATTCACCAGAAGCAGGATCTCTTCCTCCTCCGCCGTGACGGCCTGCCCGCGGCAGGCCACCTGCTGGCCCGGCAGTACCCGGTCCCCCATCCTGGCTATTTTCCCGTCTATGGTAATCTCTCCCAGCTCCAGCCGGCGGTCCGCCTCCCTGCGGGAGCAGACCCCTGCTTCGCTTAAGAACTTGTTAATCCTGATCCCTTCCTGTTCCACCTGTTCCCCCTTACTGTCCGTGCCAGACGGCCTATGAACTGTAACGTCTATTGTAACACATTACAAATAGCTTTTCAATTTTTCTATATTTTTTTCTTCAAAATCCATCAATTCCCTGGCCAGCTCATTGGCATAGCTGCCCTTGGCCTTATTATTGTGGACCACCTTCATCAGATCCGTAATCCCTCTGGTATTTCCCTGGATCATCAGATCCGCCACATGGCCGGTGCTGGTATTCAGCAGCGTATTGGCCTGGATTGCGGACCAGCGCATAGCCCGCTCCAGGCGCGACTGCTCCCTGGGGCTGATGCCCTCCCGCTTCATGGTACGCATAATCTTGCGCTCCAGCTCCCGAAACTTGTTGGCCTGGCAGTTCAGCTCGTAGGACAATTCCTCATCGTACACCTTGTTCAATACGGTATCAATCGCCTCCAGCGCCATCCGGGCATTATAGCCGCTCTCCCGGAGCACGCTGACTTCTTCATTGCTGATCATAAAAAAACCTCCTCTACGACTCTTTCTAATGTAAAGTATGGCCTCATTTTGATCCCGTATGCATCGTTATAAATTTTCCCTTTGCAGTATATATCAGGCAAAAAAACTGCCGGAAATCCGCTTCTGGGTCTTCCGGCAGTACTATTTCTTATTATGCTTAATTCGCCAACAATAAATCCGTTCTGATATATCCGGTGGTACCGTTCCACTCCACCTTGGTCCAGCCTTCCGCGTAGCTTAAGACCACCTTGATCTCATCGCCCACTGCCGTAGTCCCGATCCGCTCCGCGTCCTCGCTCATGGACTTGCGGACATTGTACCCCTTGCTGGCTGTCAGAACCTTCCCTTCCGGCACATAATTGATCTGGGGAGTTCCACCGTCCGTCTGTCCCTCCTGGGAGGTATCTGTCTCAGGCGGTGTCTCCGGCTGGGTCGTATCTTCCGGCTGCTGCTCCGGCTGTTCTGCCGCCGGATCCTGGGCAGGCGTCTCGTCCGGCTGGTCCGGGGCCTCCGGCTGTTCTGCTGCCGGATCCTGGGCAGGTGCCTCCGGCTGCTGGGTATTATTCTCCGCCCGCGCCACAAGCTGGTTCACCCATTCCTGGACGGCCGTGGGAATCACATTCTCCGCCATATCCTTCAACTTCTCATCTGCCGCCAGAGCCGCGTCACATCTGGACTGGACATCCGCCGCTAAGGCCATCACATCCTCCTGGCCCTCGTACTCCGAAATAAAAGCTTCGATCTGGCTGTCAAACTCCAGCACACGGTTCTTCGTATTAAAATCACTGTAGACATTGTCAATATAATAATCCCCTGCTTCATTCTTCCTGACATAGAAGAAATTCAAGGTCGGAGAAAGAGTCTCCACTCCCTCCAGACGCATATCCGATACCACGGACACCGCATATTCGCCCTCCTGAACCCCGGGCTTGCTATAGCAATGGATATTCTCATACCCACTGATATACTTGCTGGTCAGACCAATGTAATTCTTCTCCAATTCCGAAACAGGCGTTGCGCACGCCTCCAAACCTGCAATATCCGCTGCCGTATAGGCCGTATAATAATTCTGCACCAGTGTATTAATCTCAGGAACCGCGTCCACCTCAAACTGCGGAACCTGCGGCGCCTCTGGCGTCTCCTCGTCTTCCTCCTGCTGTATCTCCTCCGTCTTCGCTCCTCCTGCATCTTCCTGTTCTTCTGTATCCGTCTTCGGCTTCGCCGCCGTCACCGCCAGTACAATTACCAGTACCACCACGATCACACCGGCTGATATATATCTAATGTTCTTCCGACAAAACTCCATAACCTGTCCCAAATCAAATCCGTCTCTACCGTCTTTTTTCTCTGCGAACTTCATAGATACCTCCATATTCAATTTTATCTATGCAATCAAACTGTAACGTAACATTCATTCCGAATAATTCAAAAAGTAATATTCCTGCGATTCATACTCAAAATGCTTTGTAAGTCGCCTCACAAAGCATTCAAATACACCCAGAGGGAATCGAACCCCCAGCCCCAGAACCGGAATCTGGTGTTTTATCCGTTAAACTATGGGTGCCTGTATCTTTAACAGCTTAATCAGTATAACACATGTTTTTCGAAAATGCAAAGCTTTCTTCGCATTTTTTTTAATTTTTTTCAACTTTTACATCTTTCTTACATTTTTCCCACGCTTTTGTACTTCCGTCCACTGGAAAAGAGGATGCCGTCTGACATCCTCTTTGTCTACTACTATTCATTTTTAAATGGTGGCTGTTGGTAAAGTTTTCGGTTGATTGCAGCTTCTTCAATTTCCAGTTGCTCAAGAACAGCATCAAGGCCACCTCTTTTTGCTTCCCTTTTAATTCGCTCTATGATTTCAAGCTGATCAAAAAGGTTACAATTTAACTCTTTTTCATTATTTGGCATATCATTTCACCTCCCGGCACTAATAGAAAAATGGTTTTCGTTATGACTTTAGTATATCAAATTTTTGATGTGATATCTATATGTAATGCCATAAAAAATTGTAACCATCCCTAAAAAGGAAAATTAATAGACTTTCCCCTCCGATTATGGTATACTAAAACAAAAAAATACCGCCATGAACCGGAATATGATTATGGAGGAAAGCACTATGTTCATCAATTCCTTCGGTGAAGAAATCATCACTGAGAAGATATACGCCAACACCATACTTGAGATCAACCTGGCCGGGATCACCAACCCCAATCTGTCCTATCGGATGGCCCATAACACCAACCCCTCCAAGATGCACTACCAATATTATGTCTTTGAGCATGTGCTGGAGGGAAAGGGCTACATCGAGACCCCCAAGCGGACCTACACCGTCTGTGCCGGCGACCTGTATTTTCTGAATAAGGGACAATACCATATCTATTATCCGGACCACAGAACCCCGTTCAAAAAGGAGTTTATCGTAATCCGGGGGCCCTTGACCGACAGCCTTGTCTCCCTGTTCAAGATCGACAGCAGCGTCATTGTCAGGCACATGGATGTCTCTCCCCTGTTCCACAGAATTTTTGAAAATTTAAAGCACCAGGAGACCCTGCCCAACGACGAATTAGAATCTCTGATCTTCCAGCTTTTTCAGTTGATCCGGACGCCGGATTCCGGCATGGAATTCAAGAACGACCTGGCGGTCCTGATTATGGATTATCTCTACGACCACATCCAGGAGAACCTGAATATGCCAAGACTGAGCAGTGATCTGAATATCAGCGAATCCGCCGCCCATCATGCTTTCACGAAGCGTTACGGCACCTCTCCGATGAAGTTTTTCATGTCCATCAACCTGGATTACGCCCAGCAGCTACTACTGCTGCAATCCCAGGAGCCGGTTTCGGCCATCGCCCGCCGCCTCTCCTTTGAGGACGAGAATTATTTTTCCAAATGCTTCAAGCGGAAATTCGGCGTGACCCCCAGCCAGTTCCGGAAGGCCCCGGAGGTGGGGCAGTCCCGGGAATTCCGGCCCAGGAAGTAGGGCCGGCTCCAGGAAAAGGGAGGAACCCTACTCCACCTCTGCCATTTTGGGATTCGTCTTAAAATACATCGTCCTGGAGACCTTATTTTTCTCCAGATACCCCTGCTCCTCCAGGTTGCCCAGCACCTGCCTACGCAGATACGTGGAATCGCTGACGCCTAAAAATTCCGCAATCTCCGAGACCTTGCGGGCCTGATAATAACAGAAGGAAAGCACCTTGTCGTCATAATTCGTCCCATTTGCCACCGGAGCAAACAGAAGGACCGGAAGACGGGGATCCTCCACCCCGTCCAGATAGGTCAGATCCGGCAGCACAAGATTAGGGAGTGGTTCATCCTCTGACTGACAAATTCCATTATATAATTCATCACAGAAATCAGATTCCCATGGAAACGGTTGATAGTCACAATCCGCTCACTGCCCTTGTTGAACCCGGAGAACACCGCGCATTGCACCTCCGTCTTCCGCTCCTGGTAATCGTCCATAAACAGCAGCGCTCCATTTGCCAGCATCCCTGCTTCATTGTAAAATCCCATGGACCGCAGCGTCTTCTCCCCCAGGGCCTTCCCCCATTGTGTTCCGCATAATAAGCCCCGAGCATCGTAAACCTCGAAGCATCATACGCCACATCCGAGGTCAGAATGTCATACTGGGTATTTTTGCTTTTCACACTCATTTCGATGATCTCTTCATAGGTGGCGCCATTAGTGAACCCATCCCTTCTCATAAAAACAGAGGGGATATTCTTATATTTTAAAATCACAGGCTTCACCAGGGATTCCATCACCCGGACGCGTATGAGGAACCGCTCCTTGTCCTTACTCTCATACCGTACAAAGGACAGCTCCATCTGGGGCCTGGGAACCAAATGCTCATTCACCTGATTGATAAAATAATTGCGTTCCTTGTCCGCCCCGGCCCGGTCAAAACCGATCAGCCTTTTGGTCTTATCCTCCACGCCAATATAGAATTCACCGCCACGGGCATTGGCAAAGCCTGCGATTGTCTTCAGCCAGCCCACCATATCCTCCCGGTTCAGCCTGCTCTTACACTCAAAGATATCGCTTTCCAGCTTTACGCCGTCTATAATATCTTCCAAATACATATGACCACCTCAAACATTTCTTTGAACTGCTTTCATTTTACTTCAAATCCATTTCAAAGTCAATTTCAAGATTACTTCAAACAAATTTCAATCTTATTTGAACTAAGAATTATTCTGTCCCCGGCAGTCTGTTTTTATAACACATCCGGGTCGTTTCAGCGGCATGAAAGAGAGCATGTAACAGCCCCTTTATCAGAAAGGCGGCCTGTCAAAGACAGACCGCCCGCAGCACCATTTCCTCTCCCTCCGGCAGGAACCGGATTTTCTTTTCTTCCTGTAGAATCCTTCCCCCTTCGGCCTCAAGAGTATATTCCGCTCCCTTATAGGAATACCGGAGCCTTCCGTCCTCCAGCCGGATCCCGGCCCGATTCCCCCCGATCTGCAAATATGCCCCCGTATTTTTCAGGAAAATCCCACTCTCCCGGAAGGTCACAGACTTCTCCCGCCAGCTTACGGTAAGAACGCCTTCCTCCTTACTGCTCACCACAAAGGGCTCCGCCGCATCCTCCAGCACCAGTCCCTCCCGATCCTCCCACAGAAGGGTGTCCACCACCGGCAGGTTCTCATAAGCCGCATCCCAGGTCTCGCAGGGCTGGTCAAAATAATCCTCATACACCCTCTCGTCAAACAGATACCAGCACCGCAGGAAGATCCGTTCCTCCGCATGGAACAGGTTGGCCACATACCCCTCGCAGTCATAATACACCGACTGCACTTTGCGGCTCCCGTCCCAGTCTTTTAACGCGCAGACCGCGGTGGCCGGGGTTTTTTCAAACTGCTCCTTAAAATCCTCCCCGGCGTCTTTCATCTTCCTTACCATCACCTGGGGATACTCCTTCAGCAGCTCCAACTGCATCCGCAGGCCTTCCATGGTTTCCGCCTGACAGAAATTATTTTCCTGCCCCAATTGGGCAAAGGAATACCCCAGATCCTCATTGCAAAAATACGTATCAAAAAACCAGCGGACGATTTCCGGATCCCTCCCGGCCCGCCAGGCCGGCTCTAAGGTATAACAGCCGCCATAGGGAAGATAGTTTGGGTTGCGAAGATACCGGTCATTGTCATAATTGTGGATGGGATCCGGCCCCAGCAGGCGAAACACCGGAGTCTTGATCCGCTGCCCTTCCGTGGCCGCCGGGGTAAATACGTTGTTCCGGGAGGGGTAATAGGCCTGGTTAAAGTACCCGCCCACCAGGGTATAGGCATCCGTCCCCACCTGATCCCGGCAGATGCCGAAGGCCGAGACCGGATAATGCTCTGCCAGGTACGCCACGCTGTAGCTGTCCAGCAGCCAGCTTGCCACCGTGGCCGGATAACTGCCATAGATTGCCCGAAACCGTTCCATGGCTTCATCAATCAGAAGCCTCCTCTCCTCCTGGGTATAAGCCATCAAAAACCCCGGGATCACGTGCCAGTCCCAGGTGGCGCCCTTCCGCCCCCGCCAGGGAAGCCCCACCGCGTCCGTTAAAGGTTTTACCACCTCAAACCAGAGCCCCAACTCCGTGCGCTCTGTGGCCTTCTCCTGAAACAGATGGATATACCGTTCCTCAATCAGGGCGTCATACTGCAATAAAAACGTATTGTCCAATCGGTATTCGTTGACCAACTCCAGTTCCTTACGGGTCATCTGGTACAGCTTTTCCTCAGAATCCTCCATCCGGAAATCGCATTTCCGCACAAAATTCATAATCGTTACTACTTTCATGTTTTCCTCCTCCCTGCTGCAAGATTCCCAGCCGCCGCGCTCCATAAAGATAAAGCAGCATCCCGCTCATAAAGCCCCGGGCAGGAAAAGCCCTCCACCAGCCCGCTCCAGTCATGGCCGGTATCATAGCCCGCGAACTGCTCCACCAGCCCTAGTCCCCGGGTCATCCGGCAGCGGCGCAGCCAGCCGTCCCACCTCTTCGCTGATTCATAGGCCTCCTCCAACAGCCTGTGGTCACCGCTCATCTGGCAGACCTCCAGGCAGAGGGCCGCAAAGGACACACATTCCTGGATCTGGCTGTAGCCTATGGCCTCCTGGGGCGGGCAGCCCGCCCTGGCAGGATCCAGAAAATAACAAGGATACTGGCCTTCCTCTGTCTGATGCTCTATAAAGAGCCGGATCGTATTTTTCGCAATGGCAAGCCGGGAGGACCCCGGCGAGAGCTTCGCATAAAAAACCGCGTCATACACATGCTCCAGCCACAGCCCCGGATAATCCGTGGAAATAAAAAATAATGGCGCATTGTACCCCTGAAAGTACCCAATATGCTGTTCCTTGATCCTTTGTTTGATTACTCCGCAGATTTCACGGATCCTTTTTCTCTCCTGCTCTGTCATTTTCCTTTTCCTCTTCCTGTACTACTCCGATACTGCCAGCGCAATAAAACGTTCCTTCTGATCGTTTACCGCGCAGTAAAAATGGTAATTTCTCCCATTGTATCTGATAAACCACGGCTTATGGGCATGGCCGTTTTCATACAGATACTCACTCCTTACCAGCGGCTCGCCATCCCATACCGTCCAATCCTTAAGATTCCTGGAGCAGGCAAAAGAATCATACGCCGCTTCACAGTTCCTGGACCCGTAATACAGCATCACATAGATATCGTCAATCAGGAGGATCTGGGGATCCCCGATACTGGTTGCGCCCGGCTCATTGCCAATCAGATCCAGACATGCGTGCTCCCCATACCGTTCCCAGTGCTCCCCATCCTCCGAAACCGCCAGATAGACCCGCTCCCCGTTATCCTCGCCCTTGGCATTGTATACATTCACATAGGGATATCCCGTTGTATTTAAGGGATCCTGAAACAGAAAGCTCTTATAGAGGGTTTTCCCCTCCCAGGGCCGCGCATCCACATCCTCCGGGCGCAGGATTGGCTCCGGCAGCCGTTCAAAGGAGTCTGGATCCACCGGCTCCTTTGTCTTTGCCAATCCCATATACAGCGGATCCGGCTCATAGCCGTCGCTGTTTCCCGCAAGATAGGGAATATAATAGTTTCCGTTCAGCGGCTGCTGCCTTCCCCCACCTTCATATGCGATATCAAGAAAGGACGCATATCCCGCACACTGCCTGCCGTCCCACCGGTCAAGCCCATTGCGTTTCAAGATCCTTCCCACATATGTCCAGTGAACCAGATCCTCCGATCTGGCCAGGTGCGTCTCATACCCTGATACCGTCACATCCTTGGAAATCGATATAAAGTACATATAAAATACGCCGTCCTTCTGAAATACGGTTGCGCTGTCCGTAAAATCATTCTCCCATTTCATCACAGCACCCAGCTTCTTCGGCGTTTTGATCTTCTCATAGATCGCTTTCATTTCATCCGCAGTTACCGGAAGGCAGCTGCTCTGTTTAAAAGGTATCATCCTCTCTCTTTCCTCCACATTTCCGTCTCCTGCCGCTTCAGGTCCACAAGCTCCTTCCACTTCCCGGTTTCCACCTGGCAGACAACGCCCTTCGGGCAGCCCACCGTAAGACTGATCCTGCCCTCCTCACGCTTCCAGAATACCGTAACCTTCCCCGCCGGCAGGCGGTGGCTGGCCTTCACCCAGGAAAGCTCCTCCAGAAACTCCGGCTGAATCACCACATGGGTACTGTCCGTCACCCGGATCCCTCCCGGATACCGCAGAAACCACTGCACCACATCTCCCAGAAAATGGTGATTCCAGGAGATCCGCCACCGCCGCTCATCGGACAAAAATTGCTCCGGCAGGGTGGTACACCCCTGAGCCGCCAGATAGCCGTAGGAGGGAAATTCCCTGCCGGTAATCATCCGCCAGGCCGTCCCCGCCTCCCCGTACTCCGCCAGCACATGGAACAGCACCCGGGTTCCCAGGAATCCGCAGGTCAGCTTCTCCTTATCCCGCTTCAGGATCTCCATCAGCCGCCGGAAGGCCTCCTTCTTCTCTTTTCCCGTAAAAATCCCATAGTAAAGCCCCAATGCCTGGGCGCTCTGACAACTGCTTTCGATTCGCATGGTCTCCTGGTCCAAATACCTTCGGCGGATCGCCGTAAGAAGCTCCGTCCCCAGCCTCGCAGCGAAGGCTCCATGGGCGTGAAGGCCCACCGCCTCAAACATCCGCCGTCCCTTGCAACACATATCGAACACCATCAGGCTGTCCGTCAATCCCAAAGGCGCCTCATAATCGCCGCCCTCCCGGTCCACGGGCACCCAGTCCCCCAGGCCCACGGCAATAATCCCCTCCGAGTCCCGCCGCCTTCCGATGTACTCTAAGTAGCGCAACATGGCGTGGGCATTTTCCCGGATCACCTCCGTCTCTCCCCGGTACTTCCAGATACAGTAGGGCAGCTCGAACAGCACCCGGTCCCAGGCCGGCCCGCAGCCCCAGTCGTAGCCCCAGGTATCGGTAGGCACGATCCCCGGCAGCTTCCCGTCCTCCCGCTGGACGGAAAAAGCATCACAGATGAAGTAATCCAGCTTTTTCAGCTCCTC
>CATJBQ010000056.1 GCA_949738465.1 uncultured Lachnospiraceae bacterium | reverse complement strand
CTTCAAAAAGTAGTCAAAAAAGTGGTCAACTGACTACTCGAAGTGCCGCAAACCCGCATAAATACTGGGTTTATTTGTCTAAGGTTTTCATCGTGGGGAACAGCAACACATCCCGGATCGCAGCCGAATCCGTCATCAGCATACACATCCGGTCAATTCCATACCCGATTCCTCCTGTGGGCGGCATACCAATCTCCAGCGCATTCAAGAAGTCCTCATCTGTGGTATTGGCCTCCTCGTCGCCCTGGGCCAGCAGCTCCTCCTGGGCCTTAAACCGCTCCCGCTGGTCAATGGGATCATTCAACTCCGAATAAGCGTTCGCCATCTCCCATCCATTCATAAAGAACTCAAACCGCTCCACATACTCCGGATTGCCCGGCTTCTTCTTGGTCAGCGGAGAAATCTCAATGGGATGGTCCATTACAAAGGTCGGCTGGATCAAGTGCTCCTCCACAAATTCCTCGAAGAACATACTTAAAATGTCACCCTTCTTGTGGCGCTCCTCAAACTCCACATGATGCTCCTTCGCCACAGCCCTGGCCTCCTCCAGCGTATGAATCTCATTGAAATCCACACCGGCGTACTGCTTCACCGCATCCACCATGGTAATGCGGGCAAAAGGCTTGCCCAGATCCATCTCAACGCCATTGTAGGTGATCGTGGTGGTGCCCAGCACCTCCTGGGCCACATGGCGGAACAGGTTCTCCGTCAGATCCATCATGCCATGATAATCCGTATATGCCTGATAAAGCTCCATCAACGTGAATTCCGGATTATGCCGGGTATCCAGCCCCTCGTTCCGGAATACACGTCCAATCTCATAGACACGCTCCAGACCGCCCACAATCAGGCGCTTTAAGTACAGCTCCAGGGAAATACGAAGCTTAAAATCCTCATCCAGCGCATTAAAATGCGTCTCAAAGGGACGGGCCGCCGCACCGCCGGCGTTGGACACCAGCATGGGAGTCTCCACCTCCAAAAAGCCCAGGCCGTTGAGATAGCTGCGGATGGCTGCCAGAATCCTGGACCGCTTGATAAAGGTTTCCTTTACCTCATTATTCATCACCAGATCCACATAACGCTGGCGATAACGAATATCGGTATTGGTCAGGCCATGGAACTTCTCCGGCAGAATCTGGAGGCTCTTGGACAACAGCGTTACCTTCTGGGCATGAACTGAAATCTCTCCGGTCTTGGTGGTAAACACCTCACCCTCAACGCCTATGATATCTCCCACATCCAGCTTTTTAAAATCCTTGTAGGCTTCCTCTCCAATGGTATCTCTGGCCACATAGGACTGGATATTCCCCTTTAGATCCTGGATATTGCAAAAAGAGGCTTTTCCCATGACACGCTTAGACATCATACGCCCGGCCAGGGACACCTTGCTTCCCTCCAGCTCACTGTAATGATCCTTGATCTCCTGGCTGTGATGAGTCACATCGTATTTTGTGATCTCAAAGGGATCCCTTCCGCTTTCCTGCAGCTCCGAAAGCTTGTCTCTGCGGACCTGCAGCAGTTGATTGATATCCTGCTGCTGTACATTCTGGTTTTTTTCTGCCATAGTTTTTTCTCCTTTTCTCAATTGGACCGCTGAATCTCCAGCACCTTGTATTCCAGCACGCCTGCCTGTGTCTCAACCTTTACAATGTCGCCAACCCTGGCTCCCAGCAATGCCTTTCCCACCGGGGATTCGTTGGAAATCTTACCCTGCAGGCTGCTGGCTTCCGTGGAGCCGACAATCTTATATTCTAATTCCTCTTCAAATTCACAATCATAGATCCTTACCCTGCAGCCAATGCTGATCTTATCCAGGTCGACCTCATCCTCTACCACAACCTCAGCATTCTTCAGAATCTTCTCGATCTCCTCAATTCTGGCCTCAATATCTCTCTGTTCGTCCTTTGCCGCATCATATTCTGCATTCTCAGAAAGGTCTCCCTGCTCGCGGGCCTCTTTAATCTTCTGTGAAACTTCCTTACGTTTTACAACCTTCAAGTCATGCAACTCTGCTTCCAGCTTCTGCAAGCCTTCATAAGTCAGGATATTTTTCTTTTCCATTCTTGTCAACACCTTTCCTCTATTTTGTCAAAGGGCATTCCCAATTCCCTTAACAATCACAGTATTATACCCGATAGGTACGCAAATGTCAAGATTTTCCGCGGTTTTCCACGGTTTTTTATAAATGGGAATATACAATCCCGGCTCCTTAAGCTGCAACGGATACAGCTTTCCCTGCCGTTCAAAATCCAGCAATGTATTTGCCGTCAGGCCGCTATTGTTTTTCACCGGGCTGCCCTTGCCTCTCAGTTGCACCAGCAAACCGTTTTCCTCATACATTCTCTCTATATATTCCTGAAAATATGCAGGGCGTTCCGTAAAAATGGTCAGCTCATTGAGCCCCTCCGAAAGATCGTCCAGCGCCTGCTGCACCACGTCCTCCCAGAAAATAAGCTCCGGATCCTCATCCACATCCAGCACTGCCAGGCGCAGGGCCTGGTAGCTTAAATCCCTCTGGGGCAGTACGCCGCATAAAATCTGCCGGATCCATGGTAAATAGGGATTTTCCTGCCAGGGATCTTCCTGGACATCCTCCGCTTCTATTTCCGGCTCCGGCAACTTTTTTTCTCTCTGCCGTACCCGTTTCCACCATCCAGCTCTCATTTACATGCCTGCCTTTGTCCGTTTTTCAATTATATGACGAAAGGCTGGCAAATAATTCCTCCAACTGTCCATAGCTTTCGATCTCATTAATCTTTCCCCGAAGCCGGGCAGAATTTTTATAGCCGCTGGTATACCAGGCCGCATGCTTCCGGATCTCCCGGATTCCGGTATATTCCCCTTTTACCGCAAGAAGCATCCTGGCATGGCGCAAAAGCATCTCCGTCACCTCCGCAAAGGACGGCTTTTGCAGCTCCACGCCCGTTTCAAAGTACGCCTGCATCTGCCGGAAGATCCAGGGATTTCCCTGCGCTCCACGGCCAACCATAAATCCGTCGCATCCGGTCTGCTTCCACATCGCCATGGCGTCGGCGCCGCAATTGATATCGCCGTTCCCTATCACCGGTACGGATACTGCCTCCTTCACCTGGCGGATGATATCCCAGTCTGCCGCTCCGGCATACATCTGCTCCCTGGTCCTGCCATGGACCGCAATAGCCGCCACGCCGCTGGCCTCCGCGATTCTTGCAATCTCCACCGCGTTGACACATGTCTCATCAAAGCCCTTACGGATCTTGACGGTAACCGGTTTCTGGATTGCTTTCACGGTTTTCGTAAGAATCTCCTCCACCAGCCTGGGCTGTTTCATAAGAGCAGATCCCTCGCCATTATTGACCACCTTGGGAACCGGGCAGCCCATATTGATATCCAGGATGTCAAAGGGCCGTTCTTCTATCCGTTTTGCCATCTCGCTGATGATATCCGGATCCGAGCCAAAAAGCTGCAACGATACCGGGCGTTCCTTTGGATCAATCTCCAGCAGGCTTTCCGTATTTTTGTTCCGGTAATAAATGGCCTTTGCGCTGACCATTTCCATGCACAGAAGCCCGGCCCCCTGCTCCTTACAGAGTAAGCGAAATGGCAGGTCGGTTACCCCTGCCATCGGCGCCAGTATAAAATTGTTTTCCAATGATACATTTCCGATTGTTAATGGTTCCATCTCATTTCTTCTTCTGCTTATTATAAATAATACGCAGCCCCTGCAGTGTCAGAGTCGGATCATAGATATCGATCGAATCCGTCTCATTGGCAATAATCTTGCCCAGGCCGCCGGTAGCCACCACCTTCAGATCCTTAAGTCCGCTCTCCTCCCTGGTATGGTTGATAATGTATTCCGTCTGCCCGATCTGCCCATAGACAAGCCCTGCCTGCATACTGGAGATCGTCTCCTTGGCCAGAATACTGTCGGGCTTTCGGATCTCAATTTCCGGAAGCTTGGCCGCATCCTCCCACAGGGCTTTTGCCGAAGTACGGATCCCCGGCGCCGTTACCCCGGAGATAAAGGCCCCCGTCTCATCGATCAGATCATAGGTCGTCGCCGTTCCAAAATCAATCACCAGAACCGGACCGCCATACAGCTCGTAGGCCGCCGCCCCGTCCACAATCCGGTCCGCCCCGATCTGCTTGGGATTTTCCGTCACCACACGGATCCCGGTGCGGATTCCCGATTCCACCACAACTGCCGTTGTATGCAGATATTTGATCACTGCGCTTAACAGCGAATGGTTGACATTGGGTACCACCGACGCCACAATCACATCCTCAATCTCATCCGGATTCACCTGATTATGCACCAGCATATTCCGCAGCTCAATTCCATACTCATCTGAGGTACGCAGCAGCTTTGTGGTCATGCGGAAGGTGGTAACGATCCGCTCCTGCTCAAATACGCCAAAGGTAATATTGGTATTGCCCACATCAATTCCTAATAACATCCTTCCATTCCTCCCTCACTCCTCTTCCAAAAATTCTTCTCCCAGAAAAAATACCCGGAAAAACAGTTCCAGCGACTCCAACAGCTCCTGCCGCTCCCGCTGAAATTGTTTCATTTTTAACACACTTCCAATCTCGTCATACAAAAGATCTCCCTCCTGGGAGCTGGTCTCAAACCGGAGGCTTCCTTCCTCATCAAAAAATAAAGTCAGCGCCCCGCCGATATCCTCTGTATACAGTACACACACAATCTTCAATTCTTCCTTAATGCCCTCCGGAAGGTTTTCAAACTCCGGATTCAGATAAAACTTCTGCGTATACGCACTGGCGCCGCACAATATTGTTTCCCGTCCCATACGCACTCCTTACGTGTATCCATAAATGCCCCGCACCGACACTTCTCCGGAATTCACCGCTCTAAGGCCCCGGTCACACGCCACCAGCAGCTCCCCCCTCTCATTGATCCCCCGGGCAACGCCTTCATAAGCGCCAGACGGATCCAGAACCTGGATCTGGCGGCCGTAATTCACCAGCAGCTCCTGGTACTCCTCCCGGAACAGGCTCACATCCAGCGTACACAGGTATTTTTCATAATAGAACTCAAATTCCTCCAGTACTTTCCCCAGTAGGCTGGCACGATCTACATGTAATTGCCGCTCCTGCTCAAGTGCCGTGGCAACTTTCTCCAATTCCGGCGGAAACTCCTGCCTGCGCACATTGATTCCGATTCCCACAATAATGTGATTCACAAAATCAATCTGGGCACTCAGCTCCGTCAGGATCCCACAGACCTTCTTCCCCTCCAAAACCACGTCGTTGGGCCATTTGATCATAGCGTCCAGGCTTGTCACACGGCGGATCGCCTTTGTGACCGCCATAGCCGCCACCAGCGTCAGCATGGAAGCCTGATCCGGCAGAATCTCGGGCCGCAGCAACAGACTGAACCAGATTCCGCTGCCACCGGCGGATACCCAGTTCCGACCGCGCCGGCCGCGGCCTCCTGTCTGGACTTCCGCCACGACTACGCTGCCATGGGGCGCGCCCTCTTCCGCAAGACGCTTGGCCTGGGTATTGGTGGAATCAATCTCCTGGTAAAAATAAATACTGCTGCCCAGCCACCGGGTTTTACGGATGCTGGAAAGCTCCGCCTCTCCCAGGATATCGGGGGATTCCGTCAGACGGTAGCCTTTATTCCTCACGGCCTCGATCTGATACCCCTCCTCCATAAGCTTCTGGATCACCTTCCAGACTGCCGTCCGGGAAACCCCCAGGTGATCGCAAAGCTGCTGGCCGGACACATAGCCTTCCGTCTCCCGCAAAAACCGTAAAATCTCTTTTTTCATACACTATTCCTTCAAGGTTGCATACATCACCGCCTTGATGGTATGCATCCGGTTCTCCGCCTCGTCAAACACCACCGACTGGGGCCCCTCAAAGACCTGATCCGTCACTTCCATCTCCTCCAGGCCGAATTTATCATGAATCTGCCTGCCAACCGTTGTCTTCAGATCATGGAAAGCCGGCAGACAGTGCATGAAGACCGCCTGGCTCCCCGCATTATCCATCACCTTCTGATTCACCTGGTAGGGCGTCAGGTCCCGGATCCGTTCTGCCCAGACCTCATCGGGCTCGCCCATGGAAACCCAGACGTCCGTATAGATCACATCAGCCCCTCTGGCGCCCTCCGCCACATCTTCCGTCAACGTAATCGTGGCTCCTGTTTCCTTTGCCACCTCCTGGCAATAGGATACCAGCCCGTGCTCGGGAAAATATTTTTTATCCGTGCAGGCCACAAAATGCATGCCCAGCTTGGCACAGGTTACCATCAACGAATTTCCCATATTATAACGGGCATCCCCCATATAGACCAGCTTCACACCGGAAAGACGCCCCAGCTTCTCCCGGATTGTCAGCATGTCCGCAATCATCTGGGTCGGGTGGAACTCATTGGTAAGGCCGTTCCATACCGGTACGCCGGCATACTTTGCCAGATCCTCAACAATCTCCTGGCCATAGCCCCGGTATTCAATACCGTCATACATTCGTCCTAGCACACGGGCCGTGTCGGCGATGCTCTCCTTTTTCCCGATCTGGGAGCCGTCAGGATCCAGATAGGTCACATGCATCCCCAGATCGTAAGCCGCCACCTCAAAAGAACAGCGGGTTCTGGTGCTTGTCTTTTCAAAAATCAAGGCAATATTTTTCCCCTTCAATTCCTCATGGGCAATCCCATTTTTCTTCTTCTCCTTCAGCTCCGCCGCCAGATCCACCAGATAGGTGATTTCTTCCGGCGTAAAATCCTTCAATTTCAAAAAGCTGCGTCCTGCTAAATTCATATTCTCTCCTTCTTTCTGTCTCTATTTCCTTATCCGGAGGCTGCCAGGCAAAACCTCTGGGGATATGAGAAATCGGGCTGCCTGTTGAGACAGCCCGTTGTATACACATACTTCAATTGTCAAATGCCTACTGCTTCTCCGACGCAATCTCCACCACAGACTTGGCAAGGCCGGCCACTCCCTGAATCTCGGAAGGAATGATGATCTTGGTCGCCTTCCCATCCGCAGCCTTGGCAAATGCCTCCAGGCTCTTGAGCTGCAGTACCGCTCCATCTGGAGCAGCCTCCTTAAGGAAACGAAGACCGTCCGCATTGGCCTGCTGGATCTTCAGAATGGCATCCGCCTGGCCCTCTGCCTCACGGATCGTAGCCTCCTTGCGGGCCTCCGCGCGCAGGATAGCCGCCTGCTTCTCCGCCTCCGCATCCAGAATGGCAGATTCCTTCTTACCTTCTGCCACCAGGATCGTAGACTTCTTCTCACCCTCCGCACGCAGGATCGCCTCACGGCGCTCACGCTCTGCCTTCATCTGCTTCTCCATGGCATCCTGGATCGCCGTCGGCGGAATGATATTCTTCAGTTCCACACGGTTGACCTTGATTCCCCAGGGATCCGTGGCCACATCCAGGGACGCACGCATCTTGGTATTGATGGTCTCCCTTGAGGTCAGCGTCTCATCCAGCTCCAGATCGCCGATAATATTACGAAGGGAGGTAGCCGTCAGATTCTCAATGGCCATGATGGGATTCTCCACACCATAAGCAAACAGCTTGGGATCCGTAATCTGGAAAAATACAACCGTATCGATCCGCATGGTCACATTATCCTTGGTAATCACCGGCTGCGGTGCAAAATCCACCACCTGCTCCTTCAGCAATACACGCTTTGCCACCCGGTCGATAAAAGGCATCTTAAAGTGGATCCCAACGCCCCAGGTTCCCTGGTAGCCGCCCAGACGCTCAATCACCAGTGCATGGGCCTGCGGTACAATCTTCACACAGGATGCCAGCAGACACAAAACCAGGATAATTAATATTACCACAACAATAATCCAAATCCAGTCTTCCATTGTCTATTCCTCCATTCTCTTTTTTTCTTCCACAATCAGCTTCACCCCGTTAATCGCACGGATCAAGACCTCCTGGCCCTTCTCAATGGTGCTATCATCGATGGCTCTCGCCGACCACTCCATCCCGTCCACCTGGACGAGGCCCACCGCGTGAAGATTGTTGATATCCTCCAGCACGATGCCGCTCTTTCCAATCAGTCCTTCCGCATTGGTTCTGACCCGGCCTTTGTTAAAATACTTCAACGCCAGTGGCCGTGTACTGAACAGCAAGGCCAGAGACACCACAACAAACACCGTAATCTGCAGCGGGACCGGCGCCCCAAAAAGACTAACAATAAATGCCACCAGCGCTCCCCCGGCAAACCAGATCGTAGTAAGCCCCAGTGTAATGATCTCAATGACTGCCATCACCACAAGGATCGACAGCCAGATAATCCCCATCATTCGCATTCACCTCTTTTTTCCTGCACCTGAAACAGTTTCTTTCCTTTATCTTACTATAATTCTGCCCAGAATACAACAATAAAAAACTCCCAGAGGGAGTTTTTTATAATTAAGGTTCTTTTTACGAAGTTTTAGAAAAATACATGGTTACCGATCACGATGCCGCTCTGTCCGGAGCTTGTGCTTCGGAAATAGGTAGCGCCGCCTACATTATCCACGCCATTGATGGCCTCCTGCGCCGCCTGCAGACAACTGGAACTGACGCCCCTCTCCAATCTGCTTGCCAGGGAACCGCTGGATGCCGGCGTGAACTGTCCGCTCTGGTAAATGACACCAGAAACGCTTCCAGCCCATCCGCTTCTCACACGGTTCATCACAACAGCGCCCACTGCCAACTGGCCTTCATAGCACTCGCCGCCGGCCTCGCACTGGATCAAGGCTCCTAACAATGTCACATCATCATAAGACGCCGCCACTGCCGCCTTCTGGCTTCTGGATGCCTGCTTCTGGGATGCAGCCTTCTCCTTGGCCTTCCTCTCCTCCTCGGCCTTGCGGATCGCTTCCCGCTCCTCCTCGATGGAAATTGCCTTGCCAAGTTCCAGTTCTACGGATACAAATTCTGCGCTGACATATGCGGTGCTGTCGGAAGAAATCACGGCAACCCAGCCCTCCGGCGCCTCCGCATCGGTGGCAACCTTGATCTTCTTGCCTTCCTCCAGGACATCACAGATCTCAACATCCTCTCCGGTCCCCGGCTCACGGCGCACACGAACGCCGCCGGTCAAAGCCGTTGCATACACAGTCCCCATCTCATGGGCCAGTGCCTCCGCCTCCTGGTCAAAAACACAGAACTCATTCTTCACATATCCTTCCACGCTGCCGGAGGAAATCTTCGTCCATTCCTCTCCCCGCTCCAGGATATCTGCCGCCGCGCCCTTGTAAAGCTTCCCGGCAGGCTCCGACTCCGCATTGGGTTCCGTACGGATATTCAAAAATTCCTCTACATTAGGCATCAGCCTGCTTGCCCACTCGGAAACCGGCTCCTCCGCCGCAATCTCCACCGACGCTGCCGCCGCCTTTTCGATCGGCGCAATCACCAGTTCTTCTACAGGCAGCTCCACAACTTCCGGCGCCGTTGTCTCCGGCATCTGTACTCCCGGGGCCTGTACCGGCGCTTCTGTCTCCGGCATCTGTACCGGCGCTTCTGTCTCCGGCATCTGTACCGG
>CATJBQ010000055.1 GCA_949738465.1 uncultured Lachnospiraceae bacterium | reverse complement strand
TGTGGGATTCTAAGCAAGGAGTTCGAATTACAAAAGACCGGCTGGAAAGCTTACCTTTTCAGCCTGATTGAAAAAAGAATCTCTGAAATCATTGCTTGAATGAATTGTAACATACTTTCTTCCGGACATCAAGTCATCTATTCATACATTTTCCTAATAAAACCCTTACTTTCTCTCCTCCATAAACTGTATGTCTTTCTCTCCATCGCAGATCCACTTCCCGCCCACCCGGCGAAAGGTAACCAGATAGCATTTCTCACAACTTGTCCCATCCGCATCATTGCAGACCCGGCAGTACACATGATAGCGGACGGTCTCCCTGGTCCTTTCCCGCTCCTTGAGCCTAAGTTCCTCCAGCGCTTCTCCCTCCGGCAGAACCGCTCCGATCTTTCCAAAAATCTCCGGTTCCAACTCCTCCGGTTCCCGGCCGCATCCGACAGTCAGAAAAACCATCATAATCCCAAATACGATCCCGCAAAGCTCTCCTTTTCTCTTACTGTACTTCATTTTCCGTCTCTCCTGTGCAAGTCCTGTTTCTCTTTTCATATAATAACACAGTACCCCGCAATTTGCAATTTATTTTGCATTGCAAATTGCATTGCATTTAGCAATGCATATTTATTACAAACAATACATTATGATATAGGTACAGGAGGTGTTGCCAATGGCATTTCAACTAAAACCCGACCGGAAGGAAACGGAAAATAAAACCATCCGTTTTCCGATGACGCTGGTGGAACGGATCGAACGGATTATTGAAAATCAGAATGTGTCATTCTCCAGCTTTGTGCTGCAGGCCTGCGAATATGCCATCGAAAATATGGAACCCGGGGAAAGCGCACGGAAAGCATAGAGCGCGTCATTCTATGAGTTGTACGAAAAAAGGAGACCGAAAGCCACCTCTGGCTTTCCGTTCTCCTTCTTTTCCATTCTTATTTCATTTTCAGACAGGGCCACACAAATCCGGCACGGACCATACCGCTTACCCAAACAGCTCCGCCGTCCTCTCCATCCGTTCAGCGATGGGTACTCCAAAGGGGCAGCGGTCCTCACAGCCCCTGCAGCCGATACATTCCTCCGCACGATGCTCCAGGGCCAGATAATGCGCCCGCACCGCAGCAGGAACCTCCTCCTGCATAACGGCAAGGTCATAATATTTATTCACCATTGCAATGTCAATGTCCTTGGGACAAGGCTTGCAGTGGCCGCAATAAGTGCATTCCCCCTGCCCAAAGGTATGGCGTGGCGCCCCCGCCAGAACGGCGGCATAGTTCTTCTCCTCCTCAGAGGCGCTCTCATAGGCCACGGCTTCTTCCACATGCCGTGGGGTGTCATAGCCCGCCATAACAGCCGCCACCCCGGGACGGGTCAGGCAGTAATGAATACACTGCACCGGCGTCAATGCAACGCCAAAGGGCGAACGGGCCGCATCGAACAGCCGGCCTCCGGCATAGGGCTTCATCACCGTAAGCCCCACGTCTTTCTGCTCACACAGCTTATAAAGCTCTGCCCGCTCCGGTGCAATACCACCCAGTCCCTCCCGATATTCCTCTGCAAAATAATCTTCTATATTATCGGTGGCCGGCAGCAGATCAAAAGCCGGATTACTGCTGAACAGAAGCATCTCCACCAGACCGCTCTCCACCGCCTTCTTCGCCATGGCCGGGTTATGGGTGCTCATGCCGATGTGGCGGATCCTCCCGCTGGCCCTAAGCTCCTTCACATATTCTATGTATGGCCCATGCATGGCCTCCTCCCAGTCCGGCTCCTGGTCCACAAAATGGATCATGCCCAGGTCGATGTAATCCGTCTGCAGCCTGGACAGCAGATCCGCAAAGGCTTCCCGGCAGACCGCCACGTCACGGGAACGGACATACTGTCCATTCTGCCAGGTAGAGCCGATATGCCCCTGAATATGCCAGCGCTCCCGGGCGCCTGCAAGAGCCTTTCCGATGTTCGAACGTACATTCGGTTCTGACATCCAGCAATCCAGGATATTGATCCCAAGCTGACCGGCACGATCAAGAATTGCCTTACATTCCTCATAATTATGGCGTTCCAGCCACTCGGCTCCAAAGCCGATCTCACTGACCATCAGTCCTGTTTTTCCAAGCCTGCGGTAATTCATATAGCCTCCTCCTACTCCTTCCTGCCCCCGCCTCTGCTACGCCAGCCTGAAATCCCCGGCGTCCTTGGCCTTGATATTCATGGTAATGTTGCAGTTTGCCAGAAACTCATAATTGATCTCCAGGTCATAATTGACCTTCACGTCAATATTTTCCTCGGTCTCCTCCACCTCCACCTGCTTGGCATCGATCCCGATCAGGATACTGCCAAAGGGCGTATAATAGTACGTCACGTTCTTTTTATTTTTTTCAAAAATCATATGGACGTTGGTAACGCCCTTCTTGGTGATATCCAGACAGTCCTGCCCCACCTTAATCAGATTCCTGGTAGTCCCCTCATAGCCCTCGATCACCTCGTCATAAATCACGTAATGCTTATCGTTCTTCTTATAGTAATCTCCCGGTGTAATCACCTCCACCGCCTGCGCATCGCCCTCATCCTGGGCCGTAAACTGCAGGCCGGTGATGCTCAAAAGTATATCCTTCGTCATGACTTCCTCCTCGGTCTACTCCTCAATATGTACCAGCCGCGCCTCCTTGATCTCACAGGGCAGAATAGAACTGGCAAAATTCTTAAACTTCTCCGCCGCATCACTGACATAAAACTGATGCCGGATCTCCTGTGGGGCTCCCTGGCCGTCATTTAAAATATGATGCTCCTCCAAAAGCTCCTTCAGGCTTCTGGCCGTCTCATAGGCCGGATTCACCAAATGTACCTTATCCCCCAGGATTCCCCGCAGGGTAGAGCGCAAAAGCGGATAATGGGTACATCCCATAATCAGCGTATCCATATCCGACGCAAGGAAGGATTCCAGATACCGCTCTGCCACCGCCACGGTAATGGGGTCCTTCAGCCATCCCTCCTCCACCAGGGACACAAAAAGAGGGCAGGCCTTCCCAATCACCACCGCATGGGGGTTGTGCTGATGGATGACCCGTGTATACAACTGGCTGCTGATGGTGGCTTCCGTGCCGATTACGCCGATGATCCCATTTTCCGTGGTCTCCGCCGCCACCTTCGCCCCCGGCTTCACCACGCCGATGATGGGTACCGGAATCTCTCCCTGGATCGCCTCCAGGGCAAAAGCGCTGGCCGTGTTGCAGGCCACCACAATCGCCTTCACTCCTTTCTCCAGCAGGAAATGCACAATCTGCCTGGAATAGCGGGTCACCGTCTCCCTGGATTTACTGCCGTAGGGGACGCGGGCTGTATCTCCAAAATATATGATCCGTTCCTGGGGAAGCTGGCGCATAATCTCCCGCGCCACCGTAAGCCCGCCCACACCGGAATCAAATACTCCCAGAGGAGCATACTGCTTCTCGTTATTCATATATGAACTCTCCATCTTTTTTCCATCTGTTCTCCCTCCATTTTACCCTTTCTGGGGCAAATATGCAAGGATTAGTACATTCAATCTTTTGTAAAAAAGGAGAGCCACTTGAATTTTACCCGATAATTCCCTTCCTCCATCACCGCCCGATACTCCTCCCCGGTCAGCACCCGCTTTAAAGATTCCTCCGCTTCCTCATCCACCACCTGGTACATGCTGTTGAAAAAACACAGATTGGGATACATCACGCACCACCAGTTCTGCCCTTTTCCGGCTCCTATGGTCAGCTTCAGCGCTTCATATTCCCCCGCCGGAAACGTATAATTCCCATAGGTTTTCTCTGGAAAATCCACCTGGCAGACCGCCGCCGTCACCGGATAGTCATACCCTGCCTCCTCCACAACCTTCCGGGCCCGATCGGCAATCCTCTCCAGGTTCCCGCAAATAATCCTCCGGCTCTCCTCCTTATCCCTAACGCCTGCAAGCTCTGGCTGCATCAAGGCTCCCACTGCATCCCGCACCTTTAGCTTTAATTCCTGATCCTCCTCACTGTCGCTGTTGGCCAGCACATGAAAACGGATAATTTTGTCTGACAAATTTTTCACAAGCTCCTGCTGCCGCGCCTTCGCCGCGCCCACCGCGCACACAAGAACAATTGCCGCCGCCAGCAAAATACCGCTTCCCAGTTTCCTCCAGTTTCTATGTATTTTATGATTTCCATGCAACATTTTCGTAACCTCCTGATTTTCCGGGTAGAATTTCTGATAGATAAATTCTACCCAGAAAATCATCTTCTATTCAGTGCCGATCTGAAAATCACATTCCACCTCCACCGCCACCCGCTCCCGGTACCCGTCATAATCCTGATAAAACTGCCCGTAAAGCTCCCGGTCGTACCCGCCCAGCCGGTAAAAGCTATTGGTAAGGTCCATCCCCTGCTCTGTTAAGAGCTTTTCCGCCGTCTTCTCGATTTTCTGCCCAAGCTGCTTATTTAAGCCCTCACGTAGCTGGGTGGCGGACAGCGCCTTGGTGGAGGGATGCTTTTTCAGCTTCCCGTCCCCCTTAAGTTTGACAGTCACCAGGATTTCCTCCTCTGGCCCCTGCCCTTCCGCTTCTTCCGCTTCCTGTAACGCCTCCCGGGGCGAAATGTCAATCTGCGCCCTGATCTGCTCCAGATCCACCACTGCCCCCTCCTTCATCACGTAGGTCATGCCCTTTAGCTGTCCCTGGCAGAGAAATGCCTCCATGGCCTCCTCCACCGGAATGCTCCCGCCGTATTCAAATCCGTCCATCACCAGGTAGGAGGTAATCGAAGGGATCCCGCCGTTATCCGAAAGCACCGGAAGCAGCAGCAGTTCGTTCTGGTTGTGCCACTGGTTCATCAGCGCACCGATGGTCGCCACCTTATTTTCCCTAAAATCCTGCTGGGTTTCCACCATCTGCTCCAGATAATTTCCCACGGAGGTTTCCGTCCGGTCCTTCAGGGTCAGGATCCCGGCCGCCGAATCCTCCGCCGCAAACAGGCAGATATTGCGGGCCAGCACCTCCTCCCCCTCCAGCCAGGCCAGAAGCTCCCTGAGCGCCGTATCGTCCTGCAGGAATTCCCTGCTTAAAATAATGGCCTTCAAGTGGTTGTAATCCAGCACCTTGTTGGTATTATTTTCATAGGCCTTCTGGGCCTCAAAATAGGCCCCTCCCTCCACCGACAGGCTCACCGGCTCGCCGCTGGGATTCTTCCCGTCGGACACCGCGGAAAGATCCGGCAGGTCGAAGGACACCACCATCCCCTCCTCAGCCTTGTCGATGGCGATGGCCAGGGGAAAGCCCCGGTCCTCCAGCTCCGTCACGCTGCAGCCGCAAAGAAGCATTGCAAAAACCGAGAATAAAACCAAAAATCCACGCTTATTCATGAGGCGTCCTCCTTTTTTCCCGTTTGATCTGGATACAGCCCAAAAGCCATAAAAGCAGCGGCAGCACCACCAGCGCCGGAAGCGCGATCCGCATCAGAAACGACGCGAACAGCTCTACCGCTTCCCCATAGCCAAAAAACCACTGGCCGATCATATAACATCCCGCCAGCACTGCCAGCAGGCTGTAGTGGGTCTTTTTTTCATGGAACAGCTCCTTTAAAATATGGCCCGCGTAAAACACCCCGGTATTCATCAGGGCAAACAGGGAGAAAAACCAGATCGCGGTCATAAAGGCGTCCATTCTTGCAAAAAATCCCCCGGGCAGCTTTACCATGCTCATCAATGTGATGGCCGGACGTTTCAGGGCCGATAGAGCCTTTGTGCCGAAATTTCCAAGGAGGATCAGATACAGGACCGCCAGGGCGCCGGCGGCAATCATCATGGCCTTGGCCGCACAGCCCTTAAGCTTCTGGGGCTTCGCACAGTAGGGCTTCAGAAACAATACAAAAAATACCGGGAGAAAAAAGGCAAATACCCACAGCGTTCCCCGAAAGAACCTGGCCGGCTCTGTAAAAAATACCGGCGTCCAATAGTCCACGTTGGTATTTCGCGCCGCCAGAAGGAGCATCACCAGAAGGGGGCCAAACAGAAGCCAGAACAGGATCTCGTAAATCCTCGCCCGCCCCTCCAGCCCCCGGACGGTGGCATAGGCCGCCAGAAGCACCAGCAAAAAGCTGACAAAGGGATACCCGCCCTCCGGCAGCAGCCAGGCCCGGATTAAGCCCGTCAACTGGTACAGCACAAAGGAAGCCGTCAGCAAAAACAGGAACAGGTAAAATACCATTAGGAGATCGCTCCCGATCACGCCTATCCTATTTTTCATATAGGAATAATAGTCTTCCTGCATCTGATCCAGAACCTTTCCCAGCACCCACACGTATACAAGCCCCATCCCCAGAGCCGCAAGAATGCAGAATACGCCGTCGGGTCCCGCCACACGGGACAGCATCCCCGGCAGCAGCAGGCTTCCCACCCCGAACAGATCCAGGATCAGAAGGCGTCCGATCTGGCGGACGGAAATTTTTTGATTATTGGAAAACATTTCCTCACTCCTTTTCTTTTTTCCAGCGCAGCTTTCTCCTGGCATGCTCTCTGGTATAGACGGGACGGCGGGACAGCCACCCAAGGGGCATCCGGAGCAGGGTATCCCGCTGATCCTGGTAATCGTTTAAATCCGGCCCCACAAAGGGCATCAGGTAAGGAATGCCGAAGCTCTCCAGGTGAGACAGATGGATCAGCACCAGCAGCATGCTCATCAGAAAACCGAAAAATCCCAGCCAGGCGCAGAGGAAAATAAATCCGAATTTCAGCAGGCGGAAGGCCGTGGCAAATTCCTCGTTGGGAATGGCAAAGGAACAGAGCGCCGTTAAAGCCACCACAATCACCACAATGGGGCTGACAATGTTGGCATCCACCGCCGCCTGGCCGATGATTAAGCCTCCCACGATGCCGATGGTATTGCTCATGGCTCCCGGCAGGCGTACCCCCGCCTCCCGCAGCAGCTCGAAGGCCAGCTCCATGATCAGGATTTCCACCAGGGCCGGAAAGGGCACGCCCTGGCGGGCCGCCGCAAAGGATAACAGCAGGTCTGTGGGCAGAATCTGGGTATGGAAATTCGTCACCGCCAGATACAGCCCAGGCAGCACCATGGCCAGCACCGAGGCAATGTAGCGCAGGATCCTGGTAAAGGAGGCGATTTCCCAGCGCATATAGTAATCGTCGCTGGTCTGGATAAAGGAATTGTAGCCGGTGGGCAAAAGCAGCGCCACCGGGGAGTTATCCGTCAGCAGCACAATCCGCCCCTCCGCCACCGCCATGGCCGCCCGGTCCGGCCGCTGGGTGGTCTGGAATTGGGGAAAGGGGGAAAACCAGCTTCCCTCTGTCAGTTGTTCGATGACGCCGCTGTCCCCCACCATATCGATCTCAAACTCCGACAGACGCTTTTCGATGGCGCTAAGAAGCTCGGGGCGGACCAGGTCTTCCATGTATACAAGATCCACATTGGTGACGGACCGCTTTCCGGCAAACACCTCCCGCACCTTCACCTTGGGGGTCCTGAGACGCTTGCGGATCAGGGCCGTATTCACCTTGACCGACTCCGCGAAGCCCTCGTTGGAGCCCCGCACCACCTTTTCCGAATCCGTCTCCTTGACCCCCATGTTGGGGTAGCCCTTGTCCTTGATTTTTAAGGCCCGGTCGTATCCGTCCACAAAAAAGAGGGCGTCGCCCGTGAGCATTCCCGTGGCGGCCTCCTCCATGGTCTCATACTCCGTCAAGTCGGAGATCCCCATGGCGTTTTCCCGAAGATACTGTAAAATCTCCTCCCCCGGCATCTCCCACAGGGTATTCAAAAGCTTTCCCAGCACGGAATTTTCCAGCAGCATATTGCCTACCGCCACCTCCACGTAGGCGATAAAGCACTCTGTCTTCACATCCCTGCCCAGCTTCATACGCCGCTTCTTGATGTCGGCGCAGTCCGCAAAGAGCCGGTTAAAATTATGGATATTCTGCTGCAGGCTGGTTGTTACAGGTGTAGGCATAAGCTCCTCCCTTGCAATTTTATAAAAAAAGAAACCGTTATTTCTACATAACAGTTTCTCTCACCCGGCAGAATTTATTCCTGCTCCCGTATCATATTTTTCATAAAGTTCTCCTGATTCACCACATGCTCCGACGACGCCCGCACCACACGCTCCTTGTCCCGCTCCTTCAGGCAGTGAAAAATTTTCTGGTGCTCGGCGATCAGCGCCTCGTAGCTGTTTGCGTCCTTCAGGTATTCCACCCGGTAGCGGTACATCTGCTCCCGAAGGTTATTCAGAAGCGTCATCAGCTTGGGGTTGTCGGCCGCCGCATAAATGGCATCGTGGAAGGCCACATCCGCCTGGGCCACCCGCTTCACCTCTCCGGACCGGGTGGCGTCCTCAAATTCCTTCATGGCGAACCGCAGTTCTTTCAGCCCTTCCGCGTCCATCTTATCGCAGGCCAACTGCACCGCCAGTTCATCCAAAGCTCTCCGGATCTGCAGGACGTCCTCCATGCCCTTCTCCGTCATCTTGGCTACCTCCGCGCCCTTACGGGGTATGGTCACTGCCAGCCCCTCTTGCTCCAGCATGCGGATGGCCTCCCGGATGGGCGTACGGCTCACCCCCAGCTTCGCCGCAAGCTGCAGCTCCATCAGACGCTCCCCCGGCTTCAGCTCGCCCTTGAGGATCGCTTCCCGCAGCGTATGGAACACCACGTCCCGCAGGGGAAGATACGCGTTCATATTTAATTCCAGCTTATCTGTCATGATCCCGCCTCCTGTTATGAAAATGCCCCGTCCTGGCTCCTTCTTCCATTATGGTACATATCCGTCAAATAAACCTGTCTTGCCAGATCCCGGCTCCTAAGGTTCTCCATGGCCGCAATAGCGGTCTTCTTGTCCCGGAATAATCCAAATACCGTAGGGCCGCTGCCGCTCATCAAGGCATTCATGGCCCCATGCTCCAGCATATGCTCCTTCAATTCCCGGATCACCGGATAGTGGGGAATGGTCACAGTCTCCAGCACATTTCCCATGCAGCCTGCCATCTGTTCCGCATCCTGATCCGAAATGGCCGAAAGCAGCCCGTCGATATCCGGATGGACCATGTCCGCATCCAGCTTCAGGTTCTCATATACAAATCTGGTGGAAACGCTGATGGGCGGCTTGGCAATGAGCACCGGGCATCTGGGCGCCGGCGGAAGCGGCGTCAGTTCTTCTCCGATCCCTTCTGCCAGAGCAGTTCCCCGCAGGATACAGTAGGGCACGTCAGCCCCGATCTTCACACCACGCTCCATCAACTGCTGCCGGCTGAGCCTGAGACGGTACATCAGATTCATGCCAAAAAGCACCGCCGCCGCATCGGAGCTTCCCCCCGCCATGCCGGCCGCCACCGGGATATGCTTCTTCAATTCTATCGCAACGCCGCCGGGAATCTGGAATTCCTCCATCAACAGCTTTGCCGCCTTGTATACAAGATTGTTCTCATTGCAGGGCAGATAATAGAGATTGGTCTGCACCTGGATCTCCTGCCGGGGAAGCTTCCGCATCCAGATCCGGTCGTGGAGCCTGACGGTCTGCATCACCATGCGGACCTGGTGATACCCGTCCTCACGCCGCCGCAATACGTCAAGTCCCAGATTGATTTTGGCTAATGCTTTTAAGTTTAATTCCTTCATTTGCACTCTCCTGTATTTTGTATACATTGTAAGATCTTTTTTCAAAAAAGTCAATCTCTCCTTTAAAGTTTTCCTCATTTTGGCCGATATATTAGATAGAACGCAGTAACTATGGATACGGATATCCATTTTAAGCATGACAATGGGGTGTTTCCGTAAGGAACTGCCCGTTGATCCAAAACCAAGGAGGGAACATAACATGAGTGTAAACAGTGTCAATCAGGCAGCTTATACCGCGAATACCTATGCTGCCAGGAACACCACCGAGAATACCGCTTCCAAGAAGCAGGCAGAGGATTCTGCTTCCAAGAAGGAGAGCGGCGTTGTATATGAGAAGAGTGCCACGGACCGCAGCGCTATCATCGCACAGTTGAAGTCAGACGCGGAGCAGAGAACGGCCCAGTTGACATCCATGGTTCGGGACATGATGAAGAACCAGGGCGTCCAGGTGGGAACCGCCGACAGCATCTGGCGCTTCTTAGCAGGAGGCAACTTTACCGTTACCGCCGCCGCCAAGGCCAAGGCTCAGGAGGCCATTTCCGAGGACGGCTACTACGGCGTGAAGCAGACCTCCCAGCGGATCCTGGATTTCGCCAAGGCATTAACCGGCGGAGATCCTTCCAAGGCTGAGGAGATGCGCAAAGCTTTTGAGAAGGGCTTCAAGCTGGCTACCAAGTCCTGGGGACAGTCGCTGCCCGACATCTCCAACCGCACCTACGATGCCGTAATGAAGGGCTTCGATGAGTGGGCCGGCGTCAGCAAGACCGAAGATACAGAAGCATAAGCAGAATCACATAATTTTCCCCTGTAGCAAAAGCTGCAGGGGATTTTTCTTGAAATTATTTATTTTTCCTGGCAAACTTCACCTTAAACACATACCACAGGGCGCCGGTAATGCACACGGAAGAATAGGCGCCGCAGATAATCCCTGCCATCAGCGGCATTGCGAACTCCCGGATGGTGGTAACGCCCAGCAGCCACAACACAAACACCATGATAAAGGTGGTCAGGGAGGTATTGATGCTCCGGGACAGCGTCTGGGTGATGCTGCTGTTAACCACTTCCTTCAAAGACTCTTTATCCTGGCCGCGGGCCACCGCCATATTCTCGCGGATCCGGTCAAAGATCACAATGGTGGCATTGATGGAGTACCCCACAATGGTCAGCATACAGGCGATAAAGGTATTTCCTACAGAGGTCCAGGTGAACACGTAGAAGGCCAGTACAATCAGCACGTCATGGATCAGCGCGATTACGGCGCTTCCGGCAAACCGGATATCTTTAAAGCGGAACCAGATATAAACCAGCATACAGAGGGTAGCGATCACCACCGCCCAGACAGCATCCGACTTCATCTCGGAGCTGATGGTCGAACTGATGTTCTCACTTAAGATACTGCCCTCCTCTACGCCGAAATTCTCCAGCATCGCCGCATTAAAGGCTTCCCGCTCCTCCAGGCTTAAGGAACGCGTCTTAATTACCACCTCGTTGGTTCCATCGATCTTCTGGGTCTGCACATTGCCGTCCCCGGTAATCTTCTCCACCACCGGAACAATGGTACTGCTGATCTCCTCAATGGAATAATCCTGGCCAAAGGTTACCGTGCTGGAATTACCTCCCACAAAATCCAGGCTGTAATTGAGGATCGTACCGTTACTTCCGTTCCGGATCCCCATACCCACAAAGCCTGCTGCAATCACCGCAACGGAAAGAATGAAAAATACCGCTTTTTTGCCCAGGAAATTGATAAGCTTGCGCTCCTTCTGGATCCCGTATAGCTTCGGATTCTTTATTCCGACAGCATAGAAGCTCTTAATCAGCAGCCGCGTGATCACAAGGGCCGTAAACATGGACAAAACAATACCGATCCCCAGGGTGTAGGCAAAGCCCTTCACCGGACCGGAGCCCCGAATCCCCAGCACAATAGCCGCGATAAAGGTGGTGATGTTGCCGTCCACAATGGCAGAGAGGGCCTTCTGGAATCCGGCTTTGATGGCAGAATCCACACTCTTTCCGACGCCGATCTCCTCCCGGATCCTGGCAAAAATAATGACATTGGCGTCCACAGCCATACCGATGGACAGAATCACACCGGCAATACCGGGAAGCGTCAGGGTGATATCAAAGAACCACAGTACCAGTATCGTCAGAGCGCAGTATAAAACCAGCGCGATACTTGCCGCCAGGCCCGGAATCAGATACATGGCGATCATGAAAATAATAATCAGAAGGATACCGAGGCCCGCCGCCTTGATACTGGTAGAAAGGGCCTCCTCGCCAAGCTCCGCCCCGACAACCTTGGAATGCAGTTCCTCCAGCTCCAGGCTTAAGGAACCGATCCTGATCCGGGAAGCCAGCGTCTCCGCCTCCTCATAGGTTTTCTGGCCTTCAATGTAACAGCTTCCGTCGGAAATCACGGTATTCACAACCGGATCGCTGATATGCTCCCCGTCGTAAACAATGGAAATAACCTTCCCCAGATAGGTCGTGGTAGCCTCCCGGAAAGCCTCCGTCCCTTCCTCTGTCAGATCCAGGGTCACGATATACTTCTTGGCTCCGGTGGTACTGTCCTCCGTGGTCCGAGCCTGGGCACTGGCAATGTCCGCCCCCGTTAGAATCACATTTCCATCGGGATCCACAAATTCCAGCGCTCCCGGCTTCCCAAGCTCCGCCAGGATGGCATTCGCATCACTGACGCCGGGGATCTCCACATTGATCCGCCGATCCCCCTCCCGGTATACCCGGGCCTCGCTGTTTTTGACCTCCACACGCTTCTGCAGCTTGTAGACCGTATCGTTCATGGCCTCGTCCGTGGGGTTTTCATCCACCGCCTGGTAGGTGATGCTGACGCCGCCCGCCAGATCCAATCCCTGCTTAATGTTCTGATCCGCACCGATCCCGGTGGGCATTCCGATCACCGCCGCGCCGAACACCGCTGCCACAACAACAACCAGCATAATCAGCAGGGTAGCAATCCCTTTACTTTTCTTCATGGTATTCCTCCTTGTTATAGTACTTATTCATATTATAAGTACTTAATCTCATTCTGCCAGCGCGGCCTGTATCATAACGGCACACTCCACACGCTTCCTCTGCAGTTGACAGCCAATATCATAAACGCCGTTGATCGTTCCGGCAAAATTGTAGGCATTGGCGGCACACCCGCCGCTGCAGTAAAACTTCGCAAAGCAGTCCCGGCACTCCTCCTTGGCATAGACGTTGCAGCCCAGGAAAGCCTCCCGGATCTCCGGCTTCTTCACGCCCTCATACACATTCCCCATATAAAACCCGTCCATCCCCACAAACTGATGGCAGGGATACAGATCTCCCCAGGGAGTCACGGCCAGGTACTCGGTACCGGATCCGCAGCCGGAAAGGCGCTTGGCCACACAGGGTCCCCCCTCCAGATCGATCATAAAATGGAAGAAGTTGAAGCCCCTCCCCTCCTTCTTCCGCCTGATCAGCTCCACGGCCAGAGCATCGTACTCCGCAAACAGCCTGGGCAGGTCCTCCGGGCATATGGCATAATCCTCACAATCCGGCGCCACCACCGGCTCCACCGAAATCTGTGTAAAGCCAAGGTCCGCCAAATGCAGCACATCCCTGGAAAAATCCAGGTTGTGATGGGTGAAGGTTCCGCGGACATAGTATTTTTCCTGGTTCCGGCTCCTGGCAAACTTCTGGAACTTCGGCACGATCAGGTCATAGCTTCCGTCTCCCCGGCGGAAGGGCCGCATATAATCATGGACCTCCTTGCGCCCGTCGATGCTCAACACCACATTGGCCATCTCCCGGTTGGCAAACTCCATCACCTCATCGTCCAGAAGCACGCCGTTGGTGGTCAGGGTAAACCGGAACTTCTTATCGTGAAGCTTCTCCTGCTCCCTGCCGTAGGCCACCAGGTCCTTCACCACCTGGAAATTCATCAACGGCTCCCCGCCGAAAAAATCCACCTCCAGATTCCTGCGGTTTCCGGAATTGGCAATGAGAAAATCAAGGGCCGCCCGGCCCACCTCAAAGGACATCAGCTCCCGTCTTCCGTGATACTCGCCCTCCTCTGCAAAGCAGTAACGGCAGGCCAGGTTGCAGTCATGGGCAATATGCAGGCACAGCGCCTTCACCACCGTCTTGCGGCCGGCAAACTCCTGGATGCAGGACTCATATTCATCCTCGGTAAAAAGCTGGCCCGATCCGGCAAGCTCCCGGATCTCCTCATAGACCTCCTCCAGCTCCCCCACGGAATCCTCCGGGGAACGTCCGGCATATTTTCCGGTCAGCTCCGTCAGAATCTCCTCCCTGGTATGGGTCTCATACAGGGGAATCATATCGTAAGTCACATCATCCACCACATGGACAGCCCCGCTGTTCACATCCAGGACAATGTTGTAACCGTTGTTCTTATATTGATGAACCACGATCCGTTCCTCTCTTTCTAAACGTTCCTTCGCTATAACGCACAAGAGACCGCTCGCTCCACGCGAACGGTCTTTTGGTCATTCTCATATAAAACTCCGGCCTACTTATGCTCACAGCTCTGGTTTCCTACCGTGCAGGAAGTCTTGCAGGCAGACTGGCAGGAGGTCTGGCACTCGCCGCAGCCGCCCTTCTTCACGGTGTTCTGTAACTTCTTTGTATTTAAGGTCTTCACATGCTTCATAACTATCGCTCCTCCTTATCTTTGTACATATCTTTAAGAGTATACCACAAATCTTCTACACCGTCAACTGTTCAATCTCCCGGATTGCAAGGGCAAGCCTGTCCGGCTCAAAGGGCAGCCACCGCATCCCCAGCAACTCCTTCAGGGACTTGGCTCCGATCTCCGGATCCTGCGACCTGGCAATCCCCGCAAGGCCCGGGGTATATGCTTCCAGAATGGCAAGGGCCGAAGGATCCAAGGCCAGCCGCGCCAAGGTAGTTCCCTCATGGTAAGGCTTGCGGAAGCTCTTTTGGGGCATATAAGCAAAATCATAGCTTCCCGCAGAAAGCAACATTCCCCCGTCTCCATCCACCACATACCGGTTTCCAGAAGACGCCTCCTTTCCCTCCAGAGCCGCAGCGTCCTCCTCTCCGGAATCACCTGGAAGATATACCCTTGCACTGCAGCCAAAAGGAATCTCCACATGGATCCGCACACTTCCGTCCGCCTCAATGGACCAGTTGGAAACGTAAGTGCCGCTGACCGAATTGTAACGACAGTTGACATAACCCAGGCGTACATCCGGCGCCGGCGCAATCACCGCCTCCCGGAAGCCCGGCGACAGGGGCCGGATCCCGGCAATATAGGCATACATAAATTCCATCACCGAACCGTAGGAATAATGGTTTAAGGAATTCATGCCGGTATCGCTGATTGTCCCGTCCGGAAGCACCGAATTCCACCGCTCCCAGATGGTGGTAGCCCCCAGATTAACGCTGTAGAGCCAGCTTGGGAAGCCCTCCTTCAGCAGGAAATCATAGGCCAGCTCCGTCATGCCGTTCTCCGCCAGCACGGTACAAAGCAAAGGCGCGCCCACAAAGCCGCATTTGATCTGGTTGCAATCCAGTTCCAGCCGGGCGGCAAATTCCTTCAGAAGCTTCTGCCGGTCCCGGAACACCCCGAACTTTAAGGCGATCACATAAGCGGCCTGGTTGTTCACCGCCAGACGGCCTGTCCCGGAAAAATATTCCCTCAAAATGGCCTCCCGGATCTTCTCCGCCAGCGCCTCATAGGTTTCCCCATCTTCTTCATAGCCCAGCGCCTTCGCCTGACCGGCCAGGATCCGGGTGGAATTGTAATAGTACATCGAGCCAATATATCCAATGTCCGTCCCGCCAGAAAAGCTGGTGGGGGTAGCGCCGTCCAAGGCCAGCCAGTCGCCGAAGCCAAAATCAAAGTCAAAAAGGTATCTCTGGCCCCGCTCCTGGTCCTTTCTTGTGAGGTAATCCACCCATTCTTTTATTAAATCATAATTAAATTTTGCATCTTCTTTGTTTCCATAATAGCGGTACAGCGTTTCCGGAAGAATCGCAGCCACATCCCCCCAGACGCTGGACACCGCTTCCGGATGGCCGAAGTTGGGCAGGAAGTTGGGCACCGCACCGCCCAGACAGGCCTGCTCCACCTTAAGGTCATGCAGAAACTTGTGGTAAAATGCCCTGGTATCCATATGATAGCAGGCCGTGGGGGAAAACACCTGGGCGTCCCCGGTCCAGCCCAGCCGCTCGCTCCGCTGGGGACAGTCGGTGGGAATATCCAGGAAATTGGATTTTAACCCCCATACCGTATTCTCATAGAGGCGGTTGACCTTCTCGTGGCCGGTCTCCACAAAACCGGTTCTGGTGATGTCGGAATACAATACCAGCCCCCGAAAATCCGCAGGGTCAAGCTCGCCCACCCAGCCGGACAGGCGCACATAGCGGAAGCCGAAGAAGGTAAAATGAGGCCGCACCCGCTCCCGGCTCCCGTCGGAAACGTACACGAACCGGGACTGGGCATCCCGGTAATTGCCGTTGTAAAAATTCCCCTGCTGTAAGATCTCGCCAAAATCCAGCACCACCCGGGTTCCCTTGGGAAGCTTTGCCTCAAACTCCAGAATCCCGGCAAAATTCTGGCCCATATCCAGCACCGTCTCCCCGGCCGGCGTATGGATCACCTCTTTTACCGTGACCGTCTCCTTTGCCAGCACCGGAAGACTTAACCGGTCCGAAAGATTGTCTTTTCTTAAGTTCTCAATTCCCGGCATATCCGGCCCGCCGCAAAGCACCTGCACCGGCCGCTCTTTGTTGTCCTTATCCTCCCACAGCAGACGGTTGTAGATCTCCCCCAGGTAAATGCCGGAATCCTCCACCAGGGAGCCGCAGCAGGTCCAGCGTTCATCGGTGGCAATCACTTCATGGGCGCCGTCCTCATATTCCAGATGCAGCTCCGCGATGGCCGCCATGCGGTTCCCGAAATTCTCCGCCTTTAAGTCCAGCCCGAACACGCTCATGTACCAGCCCTTGCCGGTCTTAATCTCCAGCACATTTTTTTCCTGCAGAAGTTCTTCCACCGGGAAGGTAATGACCTGGATCGATCTGGCATAATCGGTAAGATAAGGGGTCAGATACTCCTTTCCCAACTTCCTGCCGTTTAAATACGCCTCGAATACGCCTGCCGCCGTCGCGTACAGCCGGGCCCGTTTTACCTTCCCTGCCAGGGCAAATTCCCGGGAAAATACCGGATGCATGGTCTCGCCTTCGGCCATGCCGATCCACTCTGCCTCCCAGGGCTCATCCATTTTTCCCGTCTCGAAAAAGGACGTCCCGCTGACGGCGCTCTCCCCGTTATCCCCGGTCACGGACACCCGGTAGTAGTAGGTGGTGCGGGGCTTTCGGACAATTTCAAGGGTCTCGCCGATGGAGTCAAGGGCCGGCCCTTCCTTTGTATACAGGATCTCCTCAAAATCCGGGGACAGGCTGACCTCGATCCTGGCATATGCCTGTTTTTTTGCCTGGGCTTCTGCCACCTGCCAGGAGCAGCTTAAGCTGTCGCAGCAAAAGCCGCGGGGGTTTTCGATTCCGTTGATGCGAGTATTTACAATCTTCATGGTATCTCCTCCTCTTTTCTTAAGTTTACACAATTTTTTCCAGAACCGCCATGCTTTTTTTTATTTTTGCCCTGATATTTTTTATGTATTTACCCTACCATGCCTCCTACCATGCCCGAGGCGATGCACAGCACCAGCGTGGTGGCGAACCGGGTCAGGTCCATCTCCAGCCCCTGGTGGAACAGTACGGAGCCCAGCACCAGCACCACAAAGTAACAGCCTCCCATCACCATGCCCCAGAAGAACTTGCGGCTTTTCATCCTCTTTCCCGCCGCTAAGCCCCCCACAAAACCGGAAAGGACGTATATGGCCACCACGGCCACCGATACGGCCCCTTCCGTAAGCTGCAGCTTTGACAGCAGCAGCGTGAGGATCAATAGCATAACTCCTGTAATAATGTACATCAGCAGGAGGATTTTTAAAAGCGTCAGCGGCACGGTGCTCCTTTTTACAGGTTTCTCCATCTCCCTTATCTCCTTTTATTAAATAGTCTGTCCCTAAACTATATGAGGCGGGAACGGGAAATATGCGTTTCTTAAATTTTTATGAACTCCTTGCTTTTTTTTGATTTTTACCGTATATTTATGAATAGCTGTATGTTGTAACATTTATAGAAGGGAGAGATTATTACTTGGACTCAGGAGACGTCGCGCAGCTAATAACCATTCTTGTACTTATTTTCCTGTCGGCATTTTTTTCTTCGGCAGAGACTGCGCTAACTACATGTAACCGTATCAAAATGAGGACTCTGGCTGAAAATGGGGACGCGAGAGCGAAGCGGGTGCTTCGGATTACCGATGATTCCGGCAAGATGCTTTCCGCGATTCTGGTGGGCAACAATATTGTCAACCTGACGGCCTCCTCCCTCACCACTTCTCTGGCTACCAGGGTATGGGGCAGCGTGGCGGTTGGAATTGCCACCGGTGTCCTGACGCTGGTGGTGCTGATCTTTGGGGAGATTTCGCCCAAAACCCTGGCAACTATCTATGCGGATAAGATCGCTCTTTTTTACTCCGGCGTTATTTCGCTTTTAATGAAGATCCTGACACCGGCAATCTTTATTGTCAATAAGATGGCCATGGGGTTTTTATTCCTGCTGCGGGTGGATCCAAATAAGGCGGAGAATGCCATGACGGAGGATGAGCTTCGTACCATCGTGGATGTGAGCCACGAGGAAGGCGTCATTGAGAAGGAAGAACGCCAGATGATCAACAATGTGTTTGATTTCGGCGACGCCCAGGCCAAGGACGTGATGGTGCCCCGGATCGACATGACCTTTGCCAATATTGACAATACCTACGAGGAGCTTCTGACCATTTTCCAGGAGGACCATTTCACCAGGCTTCCGGTCTATGAGGGCTCCACAGACAATGTGGTTGGCATCATCAATATGAAGGATCTTCTGCTGTACGAGAACCGGGAGGCCTTTTCCATCCGGGATATCCTCCGCAAGCCCTATTACACCTACGAGCATAAGAGTACCTCGGAGCTGATGCTTCAGATGCGCAAGTCTTCCATCAATATTGTAATCGTGTTGGATGAGTATGGCGCCACCGCCGGACTGATTACCTTGGAGGATCTGTTGGAGGAGATCGTGGGCGAGATCCGTGACGAGTATGACGACGATGAGGAGGATCCCATCCAGAAGATCAATGACCGGGAATACATGGTACAAGGTTCCTTGAACCTACAGGATCTGAACGATATATTAAATATAGATATAACTTCTGAGGACTATGATTCCATCGGCGGTTATGTGATCGAGCTTCTGGATCATCTGCCGGAGGCGGGGGAGGCCATCACCACGGAGGATGGTCTGTATCTGCGGGTGGAGGATATGGAGAAGAACCGGATCAACAAGGTATTCCTGCGGCTTCCGGAGAAGCGGCAGGAGGAGACAGAGGAATAGGCGTTTATGGGCGGATTTCCAATTGGGCAGGGGGATTTTTTCCTCTGCCCGCTCTCCTTATCTTCCGCCTCCTCCATAACGCTTGCCATATTCAGGCAGACTACATTCATATTTATTTAGATCCTGTTGTTACATTCGTAAGCAGCTCCGTAAAAAAACGCTCCCAGCTAAAATAGCGGCTGCTCTCAATATAACTCTCCGGGGTCTCCAGAATCGCATTCAGGTCTGCATCCAAAACAACGCCAGACTTTAAAATCATCCACTCAAAAGATTCCGGCAAATAAAGTACCAATCCTTTTTTTCTGTCAGCCTGCTTCATCACACGATCCATCTCTGGTCCAAATGCTGCGCCATCTGCAATTACCAGTAACTGTTTACTCTGATTTTTCATGATTTCTGCATAGATATTCGATTTCCCGCCTGCACTGATCACAGTACAATCTCTCCCTTTCGGCAATCGCGCAAAAAACTCATATCCGGCATTGGAATCCTCCACAATTATCGTATCGGGCTTTATTGGTTTTGTGCCTGTCCTGCCATAAATATGAAAAAATTCATGATACGTCTGCTTCAGGGAAGCATATTTTCCGGACTCACGAATTCCATAAATCTCCTCTACACTATAAGGCAGATTCGGAAGCCCCTCTCTTGTTACAATTACGTAATAATTGTCTGATTCACGTACTGCTTCTGCGAATTCATTTGTCGGCAAAAAATCATTATCCTCATCAATAAAAATAATCGTTTCATGAATTGACGCAAGCAGCACTTTCCAGTCCCGGCCTCCAAGCCCTCTGCAAGGTTTCTCACACCTTAATTCAATTCCGCTATTACTTCCCGATTCATAATGCTCCCGTATCATTTCCACTAAAGTCGTCTTTCCGGTAGCACTATCACCTTTTATAATCGTGATATTCCGGCAAATTGTAAAATCATACCGCACTTTTGCATTGGAAACAACGATCCTGTATTTTCCCTTCATCTGACACACCCCTACCGGACGAGCATTCCGGCCACAGATAGCAGCTCGTCCATATTATGAACAATCTGATTTGTATTTAAAACCCTTATTTCGAATGTATGTTCTCCAAAATCCATCAGATGCCGTAAATTGATGGTAATATCCTGCATCCCGC
>CATJBQ010000054.1 GCA_949738465.1 uncultured Lachnospiraceae bacterium | reverse complement strand
TCATAAAGTCCACGGTATTCACCGCCCGCAGGGCCACGGCATAATCATAAGTTCTCTCATCCCCCATAACGCCAACTGAACGCATGTTTGTCAGCGCTGCAAAGTACTGTCCCAGGCTCCGGTCAAGACCGGCCTTCGCGATCTCCTCCCGGTAAATAGCATCTGCCTCCTGGACGATCCGCACTTTCCCGGCAGTGACCTCGCCAATGATGCGGATTCCCAGCCCCGGCCCCGGGAACGGCTGGCGGAACACCAGGCGCTCCGGCAGACCCAGTTCCAGACCGGCCTTCCTCACCTCATCCTTGAAAAGGTCCCGCAGAGGCTCAATGATTTCCTTAAAATCGACAAAATCCGGCAGGCCGCCCACATTGTGGTGGGACTTAATCACTGCCGATTCTCCCCCCAGGCCGCTCTCCACCACATCCGGGTATATCGTTCCCTGAGCCAGAAAATCCACAGCGCCGATCTTTCTGGCTTCTTCTTCAAAAATGCGGATAAATTCCTCGCCGATAATTTTGCGTTTTTCCTCCGGCTCAATGGCGCCGGCCAGCTTCACATAAAACCGGTCCTGGGCATTGACCCGGATAAAATTCAGGTCAAACCTTCCCCGGGGGCCGAAAACAGCCTCCACCTCGTCCCCCTCGTCCTTCCTCAGAAGGCCGTGATCCACGAAAACACAGGTGAGCTGGCTGCCGATGGCCCGTGATAAAAGCCCAGCCGCCACAGAGGAATCCACGCCGCCCGAAAGCGCCAGCAGCACCCGTCCGTCTCCCACCTTTTTGCGGATCTTTTGTATCGAATTTTCCACAAAGGAATCCATGCGCCAGTCTCCGCTGCAGCCGCAGACCTTTCGCACAAAATTGTACAGCATTTTGCTGCCCTCTGCGGTATGAAGCACTTCCGGATGGAACTGGATGGCATACAGACGGCGCGCATCATCCTCTGCCGCAGCCACCGGGCAATCCGCCGTGTGGGCCACAACCCGGAACCCCGGCGCCGTCTGGCTGATATAATCATTATGACTCAACCAGCAGACGGTCTCAGGCTCCACATTTGTAAAAAGAGGCGAAGTCTGATCCACTAACACCTCGATACGTCCATACTCCCGCACCGGAGCCTTCTCCACTCTGCCCCCAAGGAGCATCTGCATAAGCTGTGCTCCATAGCAAAGTCCCAGAACCGGAACGCCAAGGTTAAACAATTCCTCTGTATAAGTAGGCGCCCCCGCCTCGTAGCAGCTATTCGGCCCCCCTGTTAAAATAATCCCTTTCGGATTCATTTTGCGTATTTTCCCGATATCCGTCCGGTAAGAATAAATCTCACAGTACACATGACACTCCCGGACACGCCGGGCTACCAGTTGATTGTATTGTCCTCCAAAGTCAATTACAACGACTTTTTCCTGCTCCATGGTATCTCCTCCCTTTTCTCCCTGATTCTTCTTCCCATTTTAGCAAAGCCCTGCCCGTTTTACAACCAGGAATTCAAATTTCCATAAGAAGCCTTCACTCCCACGATCAGAAGCTCCAGAAGTAGCGACAATTTCCGGTCCAGATCCACCGATACGGAAAGCCAGTCCGTAGTTTTCAAAACACTTGCCACCGCCAGCTTTTCCATAAAGCTTAAGACTCCTGTTGTCACCGCATGATATAACTCCAGAGTCTTGGTATCCGCCTGGATACTGCCGTCATTCTTTCCTCTTTCGATGGCGCTGCAGATGTAGGGACGCAGCCCGTTCATCGCCTTCTTATACTCCGCCATCTGCCCGGATGGCAGCTCGTGAGACACCAGAAATCCGTCCAGATTATGGATCATACAAAACGCCTCCCGGTGCTGCTGGTAAAATCCGTAAGCTCCCCAGATCAAAGCCTCCAACTGCTCCATACCGTTCTTGTTGGCAAAATCCGGCGCCTTCGTCCACACCTCAACAAACTCCAGCGCCATAATCCAGAACCGCTTTCCACAGGCTAGCGCAAGCGTTTCCTTATTGGTAAAATACCGGTACACCGTCGCCTCGCCAAGCTCCGCCTCCCGGGCCACATCCGCAATGGATACGGCCTCAATGCCTTTGCTGCAGAAACAGAAAAAAGCTGCCTCCACCATTTTCTGCTTCCGCCTGTCATTTTCTGTCCTTCGTTCCTCTTTACAAATCTGTTTTGTTTCCATACGCCCCAACCTCATCCTATGATAGCTTCTGTTTTCCCTTACACCCCTGTTTCTATCTGATAGTTACACTATCATTTTACTAAAATCACTGCCTTTTTTCAACAAAAAGAAGCCATCATTTTCCAAAACGATGGCTTCTTTTTATTGTTTTCCAATCAGATGTGATCAGGCTCCTCCCTTCTACCCATGCTGGTGCAAATATTTTTCTCTGGTGGCAAGACCGCCCCGGATATGGCGTTCCGACTTATTGACGTCCAAGACCTTCCTGGCCTCTGCCGCCAGGGTTGGATTAATCTGGGTTAGGCGTTCTGTTACGTCTTTGTGTACCGTACTCTTACTAATCCCAAACTTCTTCGCCGTCTGCCGTACCGTAGCATTCTCCTCAATAATGTAATTTGCAATCGCAATTGCCCGTTCCTCTATGTACCCTTTCAAAAAAATCCCTCATACATGCTTTTTTACAATGTATGAGGAATCTGTCCTTATTATTCCTGTTCAATCTGTTTTTCACGCAAATCCAGCCGCTGTCCATCCAGCACCGCCTCCATAAGCACCCCCCGCTCATAGGTCAGCTTCAGGGAGAAAAAGGGTGCTTCCTGCTCCAGAAGCCGGAAAAAGATCTTGTCGCCCTCCCACAGCTCCATCTCCCAGATGCGCGTCTTCTTAACCCACTCCAGCTTTCCCTCATCACACTCTCGCAGTGCTCCTTCGAAGGCATCGGCAGTATACAGGCACATATATTCAATGGGATAATCATCACAAATAAAAGTAATGATCCCCCGGAAGCGCCAACGCAGAAGCGTCAGCCCCGTCTCCTCCTTCACCTCCCGAAGAAGGCAGTCCTCCGGGCTCTCTCCTGCCTCGAAGTGACCGCCTACGCCGATCCACTTATCCTTATTCACATCATTCTTCTTCACTGTGCGATGGAGCATGAGGTACTTGTCCCCTTTCTCAAGATAGCACAGTGTCGTCATTGGTGAACGTTCCATCTGCATGGTTCTTTTCTTCTTCTCTCCCTTTCCCCTAACTCTTATAATACACGTCTAACCGACAAAATGGTCCGGTAGGTCGCCGTTCCCGTCTTGATCCCGCCTGCGGGATAAGGCTTGGAATTACTGGCATGTACAATCTGTCCGCCGCCCATATAAATCGCCACATGGCCGCTGTAACAGATGATATCCCCCGGCTGGGCATTGGAATAGCTGACCTCCTGGCCGGCCGTCCGCTGGGAATAGGAATCCCTGGGCAGCGATACGCCAAAATGTCCAAACACCTGCTGGACAAAAGCGCTGCAGTCAATCCCGTTATTGATATCCGTCCCGCCATACACGTAGGGGTTTCCGATAAAGGTACAGGCGTAATTCACCACCTCGCTGCCGCTGATGCCTGTGGTATGGGCCGGATTCTTGCCGCCTCCCCCCTCGGAACCGCCGCCATTATCCCCGCCGCCTTGGGATGGGGTACTGGAATTGTTATTATTATTGTTATTACTATTATTATTGCTGTTATTGTTCGCAGCCGCGTTGGCAGCCGCCTGCTGCTGACGGAGCCGTTCCGCCTCCTCCTGGCGCTCCCGTTCCTTGCGTTCTTCCTCCAGCCGCTGCTCCTCCCTGCGGATGATATCATTCTGCTCATTGATGGTATCCTGGTACTGCTTGGCCAGGCTCTGGGCATCCGCCAGCTTCACATCGAAATCCTTCATCTGCACACGCTTCTCGGCAAGCAGCGTCTCATAGCGGGCCTGCTCCTCCTGGTAGCTGGCCTTAAGCTCCTCCATCTCGGCAATCTCGTATTCCACCTGGGTCTTCAGCTCCGCAACCTGGATCTTGATATCCTGATAAGTCACCAGAAGCTCCCTGTCGTAGTCGTATACTTCATTATAGTATTCCACACGGTTCAGAAGCTCCGTAATGCTCTTGGACTCCAGGATCGCCGTGAGAACTGCCGTATCGCCCCGCTCATACATAAAACGGATCCGCTTCTTCATGGCCTGGTACTGCTTCTCCTCGTCCTCCTGGGCCTGGGCCAGCTCCTCGGTCCTCTCCTGAAGCTCGACCTCCTTCTTGGCCAGATCCCCCTCCAGGATATTCAGACTTAAGATCACATCCACCAGCTCCGCATCCAGAGCATCGATCTCCGTCTTCAGTTCACCCTGCTTTGCCTCAATCCTGTCTATATCCTGCTTCACGGAATCCAGGCCGCTCTGGGCCTCATTCTTCTTATCCGTAGCATCCTGTATCGCTCCGGCAGACACCTGCGCCACATGCCCCATCCCTAAGAGCAGCGCCAGAAGCAGGCTGATCTGGCACAGATGTCTCCGCTTCATCTTCCATCGTCTTTTTCCCTTCTCGTCCATTCTGTATCTCATTCTGTCCTCCTTAAAATCCAGGGCATCCCGTATCGCTAATCCTTTCACAGATTATTTCCAGTATACCATCAAAAAAAACACATGACAACCGTTTCTCCCGCTTTTATCCCACTTTTTTAATAATCAGAATTTTTTCCCCGCCCTTTAAAATATCATCGGAAAGATGATTGGTTTCCTTGATATCGGAAATGGTGGTATAATTTTCCTTGGCAATGTCCCACAGACGGTCCCCGGCCCGGCCAATATAGCCGATAATTCCCGGACATTCCTGCAGCAGCTCCAGATTAAGAGGCTCCTCCTTCACCTCCACCAGCCGCCGGATGGGGTTCTGCTCAAATACAATGGCAGACAGGCCGATGGCCGCCTTCACCTCCACCTGGGTTCCCTCCAGCATCACCGTAGTCATCTGATCTAAGGAGCATTCCAACTGGTATCTGCACTGGGGCGTCATCCCCGGCGCTTCGATCATATGGTGGAACGGAATGGTTTCCCGCAGGGAGGACAGCGGCATCCGGTCGTCGGCCGTTATATAGAGGATCTGTACGGTCAGCGTCCCCTCCACCACCAGGCCCTCCGGCGTAACCTCCACCTGGTCCACGGCTACCGCGCCCTCGCTGGTGCAAAGCTGCAGGATCCCCTCCTGGTTCTCCCCCACGGAAATCCGTTGGGAAATCTTGCATTTCGATGCGTTTTTCATCAGCAGACGCTCAAACACAGTGGGCACAAATTCCGGCAGAAGCTGACTATGTATACTGTATACATCTTCCAGAAGCTGCATCTGTTCTTCCTGATAAATGCAGATATCCAGATCCAGTACCAGCTCCAGATGAAGCATCCGCTCCTCCCCGTCATAATCCGGCTTAGGCTCCAGCTCCACCAGGGCAATGGCATGGGACAGATCCAGAAGCTGCTCCTCATTGGCCCCGTTACACTCCACATTTCCGGTAAAGGGCAGCGCCGTTTCCAGCCATTCCAGACGCTCCTCCTCTTCTTCCCCCAGGTACAGCACGAATACCATGGCCTCGCCCTTAATGGCAATCTGATTTTCCAGAAGGCGCGTCTCCACACCGCGAAGCTGTACGCTCTTCCAGAGCACCTGCCGGATATTGGGTTTATTGGACGGAAGCATGATTTCCTCCTTAAACCGCCAGGTATCCTTCCTGGATTCCTGTAGCTGTAAAATGGTATGTGTCTGTACCAAAGTCTCCATACCATCTTCCCCCAGGGCGCCCACCGCCGCTTCTTCCTGGCGCACTTCATCCACCGTGGCATTCAATTGTACCAGGGCCCTTACACTGAGCTTACGGGAATTAATAATTCCCACCGACAGGTCCTCGATCTGCCAGCGCACCCGGGCCGTATCATACTCGTCGACCCCGTCGGCCGCCAGGCTCTCCTGGAAGGGGATCTCCCCGCTAAAGCTGTTGACCTTGTGATCCTCGCTGTCACTGCGGTACAGAACCTGGAATTTCAGCACCCCCTTCAGCCAGATATGGCCTGCGGTCAGAGTCGTCTCCTCCAGCTTGATCTCACCCTTATCCTGGATCAGGCGGATGACATCCGGCTTGCTGTCTGGCACATTAAAATCGTCATCTAACGTAATTTGGCTAAAGGCCTTTCCCTTTTGGCAGTTTTGATGTATGTACTTTTTTGTTAAATCCACAAGAAAAAACTCTCCCATTCGGAAACTTTGTTTCATTTTATTCCGAAAGGAAGAGCTTTATTCCAATTAACATAATTTCATTCTGATATCTTTTGTCAAAATATCCGCATAGCTGAAGGATAATAACTGAGGGGGATTCTCCTGCTTCTCGTCATTAACAAGAACCGTGAATACACAGGGATACGCTCCCTGGATAATGCCCTTCTGTACATCCACCCGATGCCTTCCCCGGTCCAACTGGATCATAACCTTACTTCCAAGCTGCTGGAGAACCGATGCGCGTACTTTGTTGATGTTCGTTTGTTGTTCTGTCATGCTCATCACCTCATCTCTCGAGATTACAACTAGTTTTAGTTTATCACTGCGTTAAAGCAATGTCAAACCCTTTTACAAGATTTGGTGATTATTTCTTTTTTTTGGAACAAATACAACTAAATATGGTATACTTTTACTATGCAACGATTGCTTTTCCACCTTAACGTGAAGCCTGCTTAAGCATCAGAAACAGTCCCAGCATGCACCAATCCCATCCTTTTGACATACTCTAATAAAAAACGCCTGTGCCCGGAAATACCTTCCGGCGCCGGCATAGGAGTTTTATGGAAATCTATGTCGTCCGTCCCGGGGATACCGTGGACTCCATTGCCCGCCAGACCGGCGCCCCTGTGGATTCCCTGCTCTATATGAACCAGATTCCTTATCCCTACCGTCTGGCTGTAGGCCAGGCCCTGCTGCTCTCCTCCGGCGAAAGCTTCCAGACCGGCCAGGCTATCTCCGCAGCCGGCTACGCGTATCCCTTTATCAGTCCCTATGTCCTGGAGGAAACGCTGCCCTACCTTACGGAGCTGCCTGTTTTTTCCTACGGCTTCACCACCGGGGGAACGCTGATCCCGCCGGCCCTTCCGGATGAGCCTCTGATCCAGGCGGCCCTCTCCCACAATGTGAATCCGATCCTTACCCTGACCCCCTTCGGGCCCGACGGCCAGTTCAACAACAACCTTATCACCCAGGTCATCAACAATCCCGCTGCCAGCCAGGAGCTCATCCGCCAGCTTGAAGCCATCCTTCCGGAAAAAGGCTACCGGGGCGTGGATATCGACTTTGAATTCATCCTGGCAGAGGACCGTTATGCCTTCGCCGCCTTCGTGGGAGACGTGCGCAACGCCGTCAACGCCATCGGCTATCCTGTCTCGGTGGCCCTGGCCCCCAAAATCTCCGACGACCAGCCCGGCCTGCTCTATCAAGGAAAGGATTACGCGCTTCTGGGGGAAGCGGCGGACTTTGCATTGCTGATGACGTACGAATGGGGCTATACCTACGGCCCGCCCATGGCCGTCGCCCCTGTGGATAAGGTCCGCCAGGTGGTGGAATACGCCCTGACCCGCATCCCCGCCTGGAAGCTCTCCCTGGGGATCCCCAACTACGCCTACGACTGGACGCTGCCCTTTGTCCGGGGCCAGTCCAAGGCACGCACCATCGGCAATGTGGAGGCCGTCCAGCTTGCCATTCAGAACAACGCCGCCATCCAGTTTGACGCCACTGCCCAGACCCCCTATTTCCACTATGAACAGGGCGGCCAGCAGCACGAGGTGTGGTTCGAGGATGTACGTAGCCTCCAGGCAAAATTCTCTCTGATATCGGAATACAGTCTCCGTGGCGCAGGCTACTGGCAGATCATGCAGTTGTTCCGGGCAAACTGGCTGCTTCTGGCCGATACCTTTTATCTGACCGGATAACGGCTTCAAAAAGGACTGCGGCCCGAAAAAGGCCACAGTCCTTCTGTCTCTAATTCTGCAATGTCCGCGCCATGCGCTCCAGATCCGCAATCAGCGTATGGGAGTACTCCTCCGCCTCCCGGTAGATCCGCTGCGCCCCAATATAATCCTCCTGGTACAGCGCATGGATCACCTGGTTTCCAAAATTGTGGAACTTCTTATGCTTGGCTCCCAGCCCGTTCCAGGTGTCGGCAATCTCCGGATAAATGGGCGTCATGGAATTATAAAAATGTCCGAAGGCGCACTTCTTGTCATTGATCTGCAAAGGCAGAATCGTCTGGCTGTCCACCATATTCTTCAGGTTCTGCAGCCAGCTCTTATGGGCATTGACCGCCTTGTTGATATAATCGGCAAACACATGGCGTCCCAGCTCATAAAACGCATCCTGGGTCATATCGCCCATAACCTTGGCCGCCTCGTCCAGCTCCTGCTCCACCTTCACGATGGACTCCGTGGAATTCTTCAGCTTGTCCTCGATCCCGGTCAGCTCGCTGGTGCCGCTGGCCAGCTTATCGCACTGCTCCCGGATGCTCTCCGCCTCGCTCTCCAGCTCGGCCATGGAGCTGGAAATCTCCTCGCTGACAGATGCCAGGGAACTGATCCCTTCCGAAATCTTGGAAACATTATCCTTGTTGCTCTCATTGTTCTTCCATACATTCCCGATCTTCTCTGTCATGGTCTCCAGAGACTCGATGGTATTCAGGGTACTCTCGTTGCTCTTGCGGGAAGCCTCCCTTACGCCGGCCACAAATTCTCCCATGTGGCCGGTAAGCTTCTGTGTCTCCTCCGCCAGCTTGCGGATCTCGTCCGCCACCACGGCAAAGCCCTTGCCCGCCTCGCCGGCCCGCGCCGCCTCAATGGAAGCATTCAGCGCCAGCAGGTTGGTCTGGTTGGAAATGGCATTGATGCCGTCGATGACTTCGTTCATCTTATTGATCACTTCCGAGAGCTCATCCATATCCCTCTGCATATCCTGGGACACCAGAATCGTCTTCCCGGACAGATCCTTGATCTGGGTCAGTTCATCCTGGCCGCTCTCGATATTGCGGTATACGCCGTCCGACTCCTCCGCCACCCGGATAATGGTGTTGGTCAGCTCCTCATGCTGCTTGAATACGGAACCCGCTATGTCGCTCAGCTCCGATGTGGCCGTCTGGATCGTAGAAGTGGCATCGTCCACATCATTGGAAATACGGATCATCCGCTCCATATGATGCCCGATGGTCAGATCCAGCGCACTGATCTGCATCAGCACATTCATATTCCGGTTCACCACTTGCTCAAACTTTTCCTTCCCCCGCAGCAGACGCCGGTAAACATTCGCATATTCCCCTTCATATGCAGCGTTCTGCATCTTCGATACCCAAAGAATCTCGTTATTCTTTTGCTTTCCACTTCCAAACATACGCAGTCCTCCATTATAGTAATTCTTACTGTTTTATATCGTGAAAATATCTGACATTTTTATTTTACCAAATAGTAAGCCTGCCTTCAACAAAAATCTGCATGAAAAGATATCTTTTTTCTCCTATTTTTCCGTTTTCTTCCAGGACACTGCCGCTGGATCCTTGATTTTCTGCGTTCTTTTCCATTCTTTGGTTCCCTCGGTTTTTGCCGCCTCCGACTGATTGTTCCGCAAAAAACGCACAAGCTGGTATGGATTAATCCAGATTTCGGAGTTTCCCTCCTTCTGGGACTCATCAAAAATCAACTGGATTCCAAAATGAAGATGTACCTCGTCGATGTTGTTGACATTTTCCGTGGTGCTGTAGCCGGTATGGCCCATATAGCCGATCACATCTCCCGCCGTTACCACGCTGCCCTCCTCTAAGCCCTCCGCATAGGGGTAATTCTGCCTCAGATGGGCGTAATAATAATAGCGCAGGCCGTCAAAGCTGCGGACGCCAAGGCGCCAGCCGCCATACTGGTTCCATCCCAGCGCCTCCACGTAGCCCGATTCCACCGCAATCACCGGCGTTCCGATCTGCCCCATCATATCATGCCCCAGATGCTGCCTGCGGTAGCCATAGCTCCTGGAAACGCCGAAATCGTCGTAATCCCCGTAAGGAAAGCCCTTGGCTAAAGGAAGGTACGCCTTTAAGCCGTACTTTTTTTCATATAATCCGCTCCCCGGCGCCGTCTCTTGCTCGAACTCGCCCACATAGCCTCCCAGCACCGCCGTATATGCTTCCTTATAGTATGCATAATGACTCAGATCCCTGCTCAGCTCCTCCATGGTGACGCTGCCTTCGGAAAGCTTCTCTGCCGTCTCCGCAATCCGCGACAGGCTGCTTTTGCCAAAATTGTCCCCGTCCCGGGCCGCCAGATACGCCAGAAGCTCGATCCAGTCCACATGATGCTCCCTGCCATAGGTGTCCACGTCCCACTGATAGGCCGCGCACAATGCCTCGTAGGACACGTTAAAATCCACCCATTTGATAAAATCCTGCTCCGCCTCTGCCGTCACCGCCTGCGCCTGGAAGCGGACCGCCGCCACGCCGCCCAGGAGGCACAGGCAGAGAGCTTCCGCCAGGATCGCTTTTTGCAATCGTTTCATCCGATACTCCCGCAATTTCCTCTCCTATATATATGAAGGAAAAGCGAATGATTATGCGTATGATTCCGCAATACAGCCTCCAAAATACCGCCGGGCATTCCCACAGCAGATCTGCTCCACCATCCGTTTTAATGCATCCAGGTCTGCCGGATACTCGCCCCGTTCCACCCAGCCCCCGAACACGTTGCACAAAATCCGCCGGAAATACTCATGGCGCGGGAAGGAAAGAAAGCTCCTGGAATCCGTCAGCATCCCGATAAAGGCCGGCAGCATCCCGGTGCTTGCCAATGTGGTAAGCTGGCGCTCCATCCCGGTTTTGTGGTCGCAGAACCACCAGGCGCTTCCAAGCTGGAGCTTTCCCCGGATTCCCTGACCGCCGTCCTGGAAACAGCCCGCCAGCACCGACAGCATCTCGGCATCCTTGGGATTCAGATAATACAGCACGGTTTTGGGAAGCTCTCCCGTGCGGTCCATATCGTCCAGCAGGGCAGCAAGCTGGGAGGCAAAGGGGAAATCTCCCATCCCGTCCACCCCCGCGTCCGGCCCCAGTCTCCGGAACATGCGTGTAGCGTTATTTCGCATGGCCCCGATATGGAGTTGCATCACAAGTCCGCGTTTTGCGTATTTTTTCCCCAGCTCCGACAATAAAAATCCATGGTACACATCACATTCATCCTTCGTTAAGCGCTTTCCGTCGCGCCGCTTCCTTAAAATCGCAGTGACCTCCTCCTCGTCGGATGGGCGGAAAATACTGCCCTCCAGGCTGTGGTCGCTGGCCACGCAGCCTGCCTCCACAAAGTAGTCCAGGCGCTTTTCCAGGGCGTCCAGAAGATCTGCTGCTGTCAGAAGCTCTCTGCCCACGGCTCCACCCAGCTTCTCCATGTAAGCCAAAAATCCTTCCTTTTCAATGCCAAGGGCCACTTCCGGCCGAAAGGTGGGAAGGACCGCAATTTCGAATCCCTCCTGCCGAAGCTTCCTGTGATATTCCAGGGAATCGGCCGGATCGTCTGTGGTACACAGCACTTTTACATTCTGCATCCTCAGAAGGCCGCGGGCCGAATAACCGGGACTATGAAGCGTTTCATTGGCCTCCTGCCAGATCTCTCCGGCGCTTTGGGCCGTCAGGGGCTTTCGGATGCCAAAGTACCGCAAAAGCTCCAGATGGGTCCAGTGATACAGGGGATTTCCGATGGCATTGGCCACCGTATCCGCCCAGGCCACAAATTTATCATAGTCCTTTGCCCCACCGGTGATCTGCTCCTCCGAAACGCCCCAGGCACGCATAGCGCGCCATTTGTAATGGTCCCCTCCCAGCCACGCCTGGGTCAGATTGTCGTAACGCCGGTCCTCATAGATCTCCTTCGGGTTTAAATGGTTGTGAAAATCGATTACCGGCAGGGATTTTGCTTTCTCGTAAAATAATTCCTTTGCCGTCTCTGTTTCCAGTAAAAAATCTTCGCTTAAAAATGGTTTCATAACCGTTTCCTTTCTTGTTCCTGGCTCCTTTGGAACCCTTGTACGCATTTTGCGTATTTTTATATGGTACCCGTTTTGCGTATTTCTTTTACCATTCCGGCCGCTTCCCGGCACATCTGGGCAATCTCGTCAAATTTTCCCTGGGAAACCAGGTCCCCCTTCACCATCCAGCTTCCGCCGCAGGCCAGGATTTTTTCCGACCGCAGATACTCTTTTACGTTGGCTGGATGGATCCCGCCGGTGGGCATGAATTTCAGCTTCGTGTAGGCCGCCCCCAGGGCCTCGATCATCTTGAGGCCGCCGGAGGGCTCTGCCGGGAAAAATTTTACCGTCGTAAGGCCAAGCTCCAGGGCCTGCTCGATCTCGCCGGGGGTAACCACTCCCGGCACAATAGGGATATTGATCTGCTGGCAGTACCGGACAACCCTGGGATTTAAGCCGGGGCTTACGATGAATTTTGCTCCGGCCGCCACGGCCCTATCCACCTGCGACCTGGTCAGCACGGTCCCTGCCCCCACCAGCAGCTCGGGATAGGCTTCCGTCATTTTGCGGATAGACCTTTCCGCCGCTTCGGTACGGAAGGTTACCTCCGCGCAGGGCAGCCCTCCTTCCAGCAATGCCGCGCCCAGGGGAAGGGCATCCTTTTCCTCCTTTAACACCACCACTGGGATAATTCCCACCTGTTCCAGCTTTTTTTCCATCTCCGTCATGTTCCGGTCCTCCTTTATCCTATAGCCAATGTATCGTTTCTGACCTTACAGATATCGCTCCAATGTATCGTTTCCGGCCTCACAGATACCGCTCCAATGTGTCGTTTCCGGCCTCACAGATACCGCTCCAGCGTACGCCGCACCGCGCCTGTTCCCGCCGTCATTTCCGCAAAATAGCCGCACACCTTCCCGGCCAGGCCGGCCTCGTACAGGTTCACGCCAAAAATCTTTTCCTTTTTCAGCAGGGGCTCGAGCTTTTCCTCCACAGCACGCTCATTTTGCCCACTGTCAGCGCCAGGCCCAAAGCCGCTGCTTCCGGCAGCCTGGCCGCCGTCCTTCCCCTGATCTCCCAGGACAAAATCCGCCACGTAGGGGCAGACCGCGGAAAGCAGCGGATCCGGGCTTAAGGTGAATTTCCTGCCTGCGTCGTCGATTCCCATCAGATACCGGAGCCAGCCTGCAAAAACCAGGGGAATCCCCAGAAGGTCTGCCGGATCCAGTAAGGGCGAGGCCAGGTACGCCTTGACGGTTTCCCCGAAGCGGATGGCCAGCTTCTGGGAGGTATCCGTGGCAATTCTCTGGGGCGTGTCCGGTAGGAACGGATTTGGCAGCCGCAGGTTGATTACCGTGTCGATAAATTCTTTGGGATCCAGCACGCCCGGATCTGTCACCACCGGAAGTCCTTCTGTGTAGCCAATCTGCTCCACCAGTTTTTTTAGCTGGGGATCCTTCATTTCCTCTGAAATTTTTTCGTACTCCAGCAGGCAGCCGAACACCGCCAGAGCCGTATGCAGGGGATTTAAGCAGGTGCAGACCTTCATCCGCTCTACTTTTTCCACCGTTTCGCGGTCTACAAATAGTAAACCTTCTTTTTCCAGAGGGGGCCTGCCGTTGGGGAAATTGTCCTCCACCACCAGATACTGGCATTCCTCCGCGTTGACAAAGGGCGCCACATAGGTATTTTTTGAGGTTACAACGGGATCCAGATCCTCGATGCCGTCCTTTTTCAAAATCGCTTCTACCGAAGCGTCGGGCCGCGGCGTGATCTTATCGATCATGGTCCAGGGGAAGGCGACTTTCCCCGGGTCTCTGACATAATCCAGAAAACCATCCTCCGCCGCCTGGTTTTCCACCCAGGCTTCTGCAAAGGCGTCAATTGCGGCCTGCAGCTTTTGGCCGTTGTGGGAGCAGTTATCCATGCTGACCATGGCGATGGGCTTCTTGCCCGCAAGATACCTGGCATACAGCAAAGCCGCTACCTTGCCCATATAGCTTTGGGGCTTCCCCGGCCCTGCCTTTAAGTCCCCGGCAACATCGCCAAGCAGCTCCCCGCCGGCATTTTGCAGGCTGTAGCCCTTCTCCGTGATGGTAAACGTAGCCATCTGAAGGGAATCTTCCTTAAAAATCTCCAGAAGCCGTCCGAATTCCTCCAGGTTTCCGGAATCCAGGATCCGGGACTCCACCACGCTTCCCACCAGGGTTTTCTCCACGCTGCCGTCCGCCTTTAAGGTTGCCAGAAGGGAAAGGTCGTCGTGGGGGCGGTACATTTTCTCTATAATCTCATAGTCAAAGCCCTCCGCCACCACAAGGCCACGGTTCAGCAGCTGATGATTCAAGGCGTTCTGCACCACATTTGCCAGAAAGGCGCGGAAGATGTTGCCTGCACCAAAGTGGATCCAGAAGGGCGCTTTTCGTGTTTCCGCTTTCACTGCCTCCCGGTCATATTCCGGTAACCGGCAGCCTGCCTGCTGCCAGCCCTGCCTGTTTTCCAATCCTTTTTGATCCAGCTTCATCTTATTTTTCTCCTTTCTCAATGGCTTCCCACAGGCCCTGGAGATAGCAGGCTCCCAGCGCCCTGTCGTATAATCCGTAGCCGGGCATGGCTTTCTCTCCCCAGATCATCCGTCCGTGGTCCGGCCGGATAGGGCCGGAAAATCCGATGTCGTAGAGGGCCTTCATGATTTCATACATGTCAAAGGTTCCGTCCGACGACAAGTGGGCCGCCTCCTCAAAATCCGTGGGGGAATTGAATTTTAAGTTCCGCACATGGGCAAAATGGATTCTGCCCTTCAACGCCCGGATCATCCCCGGCAGATCGTTTTCCAGGTTGGTGCCGTAGGAGCCGGAGCAGAAGGTGACGCCGTTGTGGGGATTGTCCACCATTTTCATCATGCGGAGGATATTTTTCTGGCTGGTGATGATCCGGGGCAGGCCGAAGACGCTCCAGGCCGGATCGTCGGGGTGGATGGCCATGCGAATGTCATACTGATCACAGACCGGCATGATCCGCTCCAGAAAATAGCGGAGATTCTCAAACAGCTTTTCCTCGTCCACCTCCCGGTACTGGGCAAACAGCTCTTTTACATGCTCCATCCGCTCCGGCTCCCAGCCCGGCATCACCGCGCCGTTGGTGTCCCCGGCAATGGATTCAAACATTTGTTCCGGATTCAGGGCGTCCACCGCCTCCTGGGTGTAGGCCAGCACCGTGGAGCCGTCGGGCCGCCTGCGGGCCAGCTCTGTCCTGGGCCAGTCAAATACCGGCATGAAATTGTAGCATACCAGATGGACGTCTTCTTTCCCGAGGTTTTCCAGCGTCTCGATATAATTGTCGATGTACCCGTCACGCTCCGGCGCCCCAGTCTTGATGGCGTCGTGAACGTTCACGCTTTCAATGCCTGCAATGTGAAGGCCCGCCGCTTCCACCTCCTCCTTCATAGCCCGGATCCGCTCCCGGCTCCACACCTCCCCCGGCGCCGTGTTGTAAAGGGTGGTAATAACCCCCGTCACGCCCGGGATCTGGCGGATCTGCTCTAAGGTTACCGTATCAAAGGCTGCCCCGTACCAACGCAATGTCATTTCCATAGCTGCTTCCTTCTTTCCTTTTTTTATTGGATAATGCCCCTTTTATCCACAGCATTATTATACAAAAATCTGCCCGAAAAGAACATTGAGGTTTTTGTTGTATATATTGCAAAACTTGTTGTCTGGATTTTTTTAACGTGATATACTGAAAGAAAGTTGTTGTGGGAAAAAGGGGCTTTTTACCCCAACATCAAAGAAAGCTTGCTGGGAAATAAGAGGATTCTGTCATGAAAAAGAAGCTGCGCACACCGTTCCAGACACGGCAGTATATGGTGTCCAAGGATCTGGAGCTGTATTATTACAATGATTCTGCCTTAAAGCATGTGGCCCGCCATGCCCATGATTATTATGAATTTTATTTTTTTCTGGAGGGAGATGTGGAGATCCAGATCGAAGACAGGGCCTATCCGCTCTCCTATGGGGATGTGATTCTGATTCCGCCGGGGCTTCGGCACAATCCGCTGATCCACAGCACCGGGGTCCCTTACCGGCGCTTTGTGTTCTGGATCAGCCAGGAGTTTTATGACAGCCTGACAGCTTCTTCTGCCAGCTACGGATATTTGATGGAATGCGTGAACCGGGAACATTGTTATATTTTTCACAATGACCGTGTGGCCTTCAACGCCATCCAGTCCCGGCTGATCCGCCTGATTGAAGAACTGCAGAACCATCGTTTTGGCCGGGAGGCCCAGATTTTTCTTGATGCCAGCGATCTGATTCTGTATCTGAACCGGACTGTCCACCAGAAGCGCCATCCCGGCGATCAGCCGGAACTTATGTCCCTTTACCAGAACCTCTGTGATTTTATTGAGGAGCATATCGACGAGGATCTGTCCTTAGAGCGGCTTTCCCGGGAATTTTTTGTCAGCAAATACCATGTGGGGCACGTCTTTACAGAGCATATGGGGCTGTCCATCCACCAGTATATCATCAAAAAACGCCTGGATCTGTGCCGCCAGGCGATTCTGGGCGATATGAGCATTACCGAAGCTTACCAGGCCTTCGGTTTTGGGGATTATTCCAGCTTTTACCGGGCCTTCAAGCGGGAGTATGGCCTCTCGCCCCGGGAATTTCAGGATATGAAATATGTGAAGGAGCGGGAAACTGGTGCAACGAATACGAAATCGCTATACTAACGGATCCCAGGCTTGAAAAAACAGCCCGCGCTCAATCATACTCGAACATTCCCTGCACTGCATCCGAAATATTCATCAGCGCTTCATAGGATATACGGTCTATACGGTTACATCCGCGAACTGCCGGATCAATCAGCTTAATCTGTTCGCAGACCACCGTCCCGTAAGTCTGCTCCCTTCCCTCGACTGCAATATGAAGCGGTCCCTCTGGATACATCTCAAGGATCGGACATACATGAAAAACATTTGCCGCTTTAATAAAAGCATTCCTGCTTACAATCAGAAACTTATTCCGGAAACCGGATATCCTGATAATATCCCCCTGGTAAAAATCCTTCATAGCATCTCCCTGCCCACCGGCTCACCCCATTCAAACCCACAGACAGAAATCTCTCCCCCATACTCTGCCAGGCGTTCTTCAAATGTCCGATGCTTAAAAATCTTCTTAAGCACAATCGCATCATTTTCAATACCAATCTGCAAGGTATCCGAAACCTTAATATTCAGCTTATCCAGAATTTTTTTTGGAATCCTGATTCCCTGACTATTGCCCCATGGCTTAACTGCAACCTGTTCCATATCATCTGCCTCCTAATATGTATTAACCATATATACATATTATACGATAATTTTTCCAAACCGTCAATGCCGCCTCTCCACGAAAAAAGGCAGATATTTTCACATCTGCCTTCCTTTTTCTTATCCAATATCCATTTTTACAATCTTCCACAGCACTGCTTATACTTCTTCCCACTGCCGCAGGGACAGGGATCGTTGGGATACACCTTGGCGTTCTCCCTGCGCACGGGCCCCTTCTGGGCGGAATCGTCCCGGTTGGTGCCTGTAACCTTGGCCACCTGCTCCCGCTCAACCTTCTGCTCGATCTTCACATGGAACAGAAGACGCACCGTATCCTCCTGGATATTGGCGATCATCCCGTCAAACATGTCAAAACCGCTCATCTTATACTCTACCAGCGGGTCACGCTGCCCGTAAGCCTGCAGGCCGATTCCCTGACGGAGCTGATCCATATCGTCGATGTGGTCCATCCATTTCCGGTCGATGACCTTCAAAAGGATCACGCGCTCCAGCTCCCGGACCGCCTCGGCCTCCGGAAACTCCGACTCCTTCAGCTCATACAGCTTGACTGCCTGCTCCTTCAGCCGGTGCTTCAGCTCGTTGGCCTTGATTCCTTCCACGTCCGCCTTCTCTACCGGCTTCAAGGGGATAATGGGGATCAGCAACTGGTTCAGCTCGCCCAGATCCCACTCCTCGCTGGGCTGGTCATTGGAAATACAGGTATCCACCGTATTCTCCACCTGGTCGGTAATCATCTTGTAGATCACATCCCGCATGCTCTCGCCATCCAGCACCCGGCGCCGCTCACCGTAAATGATCTCCCTCTGGTCGTTCATCACCTGGTCATACTCCAGCAGATTCTTACGGATGCCAAAGTTGTTATTCTCAATCTTCATCTGTGCCTTCTCAATGGCATTGGTCAGCATCTTGTGCTGGATCTGCTCATTCTCCGGCACGCCTAAGGCATTGAACATGCTCATCAGCCGTTCGGAGCCAAACAGGCGCATCAGATCGTCCTCCAGACAGATGAAAAACTGGGATTCGCCCGGATCTCCCTGCCGGCCGGACCGGCCGCGGAGCTGATTGTCAATACGCCGGGACTCATGGCGCTCCGTACCGATGATCTTAAGGCCGCCGGCCGCCCTGGCCGCGTCGTCCAGCTTGATATCCGTCCCACGCCCCGCCATATTGGTGGCGATGGTAACGGCTCCGTGAACGCCGGCCTCCGCCACGATCTCCGCCTCCAGCTCATGGAACTTGGCGTTCAGCACCTTGTGCTGGATGCCTTTGCGCTTCAGAAGATCGCTCAGCTCCTCGGAAGCCTCGATGGTGATGGT
>CATJBQ010000053.1 GCA_949738465.1 uncultured Lachnospiraceae bacterium | reverse complement strand
CATGGAGGAGCTGGAGAAGCATCTTCCGGGCCAGGTGAAGAAGTACATTGCCGACAACGATATCCAGTTCTACATCATCGACGGTGTGAAGATCGGTATCGAGACCGGCATGGGACCCACCAGGATCAATACGATTCTGCAGTCCGCGTTCTTCCAGTTGACCGGCATCATTCCGGCCGACAAGGCCAATGAGCTGATGAAGGCAGCCGCCAAGGCTACCTACGGCAAGAAGGGCGATGATGTGGTGCAGAAGAACTGGGCCGCCATCGACGCCGGCGCAAAGCAGGTGGTGAAGGTAGAGGTGCCTGCATCCTGGAAGAATTGTGAGTATGAGGATATCACCGGCGAGAAGGCGGTTGGAAGCCGTCAGGATGCCGTTGATTTCGTCAACAATATCCAGAAGGCCGTTACGGCCCAGGAGGGCAATTCTCTGCCGGTATCGGTAGTGAAGACTTATGTGGACGGCACAACTCCCTCCGGAACCTCTGCATACGAGAAGCGCGGCATTGCCGTGAACGTTCCGGTATGGCATCAGGAGAACTGTATCCAGTGTAACATCTGCTCCTATGTATGTCCTCATGCGGTAATCCGTCCGGTTGCCATGACGGAGGATGAGGCTTCCAAGGCTCCCGAAGGCATGCAGATCAAGGATATGACCGGTATGCCGGGCATGAAGTTTGCCATCAGCATTTCTGCCCTTGACTGTACCGGATGCGGTTCCTGTGCCAATGTCTGCCCGGGCATGAAGGGCGCAAAGGCTCTGACCATGGAGAACTTCGAGGCCAATGCGGATCAGCAGAAGTATTTTGACTATGGCCTGACGGTGGAGAAGAAGCCGGAGGTGGTAGCGAAGTTTAAGGAGAATACCGTGAAGGGAAGCCAGTTCAAGCAGCCTCTCTTAGAGTTCTCCGGCGCCTGCGCAGGCTGCGGCGAGACACCTTACGCCAAGCTGATTACCCAGCTCTTCGGTGATCGGATGTACATTGCCAACGCAACCGGGTGTTCCTCCATCTGGGGCAACTCCTCACCCTCCACGCCTTACACGGTGAACGAGAAGGGACAGGGTCCCGCCTGGTCCAATTCCCTCTTTGAGGATGCGGCTGAGTTTGGATATGGTATGCTGCTGGCCCAGAGAGCGCTGCGTGGCAGCCTGAAGACCAAGCTTGAGAATATCGTGGAGAACGGCGACAATGAGGATGTGAAGGCTGCTGCAAGAGAGTGGCTTGACACCTACAACTGCGGCGTGACCAACGGACCGGCTACCGATAAGCTGATCGCGGCTTTAGAGGCCTGCGGATGCGAGCATGCCCAGGAGATTCTGAAGGATAAGGATTATCTGGCCAAGAAGTCCCAGTGGATCTTCGGCGGCGATGGCTGGGCATACGACATCGGCTTCGGCGGTGTGGATCATGTACTGGCCAGCGGGCAGGATATTAACGTGATGGTATTTGATACCGAGGTATACTCCAATACCGGCGGTCAGTCCTCCAAGGCTACCCCCACCGGCGCCATCGCACAGTTCGCAGCCGGCGGTAAGGATGTGAAGAAGAAGGATCTGGCCAGCATTGCCATGAGCTACGGTTATGTCTATGTAGCCCAGATCGCCATGGGCGCTGACTACAACCAGACCGTGAAGGCCATTGCAGAGGCAGAAGCATATCCGGGACCCTCCCTGATCATTGCTTACGCTCCCTGTATCAACCACGGCATCAAGGTTGGTATGTCCAAGGCCCAGACCGAGGAGAAGAACGCGGTAGAAGCCGGTTACTGGCATATGTTCCGCTTCAACCCAGCTCTGAAGGAGGAGGGCAAGAACGCCTTTACCTTAGACAGCAAGGCTCCTACCGGGGACTACAAGACCTTCCTGAACGGCGAGGTCCGCTACAACGCGCTGGCGCGCTTCAATCCGGAGCGGGCAGAGAAGCTGTTTGACAATGCCGAGCAGAACGCCAAGGAGCGTTACGAGTACCTGAACAAGCTGGTGAAGCTGTACGGGACCGAGGAATAAGAAGAATTAAGACAGAATATTTGGAAAAGAGTGCCGGAGGTTATCTGGCACTCTTTTTTTATCATATAGGAAATTCCTCCGAATTTCCTATATGATAAAAAGCCCTCCGGGCAGGATTCTATTTTAGATGTTTCGGCGGGACTAATCGTCCCGCCGTTCTCCGTTGTTATTGTGAAAAGTTTCACAAAACCGCGCCATAAAGGAAGGGTCCTCGCCGCCTGCATAGAGATGGGACAGGTCCCCGAAGCCGGAGGCACGGAAAACCGCCACGCCGTCCCTGCGTTCCTCGGTGTAGAGTGTGGTGACGGAGGAGGGGAGAGCGCAGAAGTGATGCCACAGCGTCATGGGCGAGGTGTTCATCAGATGGCTTAAAAGCACGCATTCTACCCCAAAATGGCAGACAAAGGCGATGGTATCCCGATTGGCCGGGGCAGCCTCATAGTATTCGCCCCTGCGCCGGTAGCCGTGGTGGGAAAGAACCTGGTCCAGGCCGCCGGTTACCCAGTCGTATTCCTCCTTTACGTGGCCCTCCTCCATGGCGGGGGGGGTCCACCAGAGATCCCGGCGGAAGAATTCCTCACAGGGAAGCCAGTCCGAGGGAAGCCAGTCCCAGGCGCCTTTCCTGCAGTCGGGGTGGTCCGGCCGGTGGATCCTGGGGGAAAATTCCCGCAGCCACTCATAGGTGACGGCTTCCCGCCCGGTGTCCTTAAGATAGGGGGAGATCGTGTCCCTCGCCCGGCCTAAGGGGGAGCAGTAGATGGCGTCGATGGATGTTTTTTTCAGTCTGTCGGCCAGAAGACGGGCTTCCCGCCAGCCTTTTTCCGTCAGGGAGTCGATGGAGTAGTCCGGCTCTGCATGCCGGATGATGAAAATTCTCATAATAGCCTCTTTTCTTTTAGTATAATGTCAGGATTGTCCGGAATTTATTTTACCATAAGGCAGGCTGGGGGACAAGCGGGAGTTGTGCAGGCTGTAATAATTGACTTTTTTTTAACAGATTACTATAATAAGGTGGAAGAAAATGGAGAAAAGAGGGGGCACAGTCCATGTATGAAACCTTTGAGACTTTGAAAATCAAAGAAAAGGCGGGAATAGAAGAAGCCGTGCAGGAGCAGAAGCTCCGGAAAGAGCAGATGCAGAAGATTTCACTTCAAGGAATGGGCGAAGCAGAGTGTTACATATGTATCACTGCTGAGATGAAGCAGCGCCTGTCTGTGATAGAACATTTGTACCAGTCTATTTCATCCCGTCAAAAGGTGCAGGAGATCATTTTGCTGGATGCCTATCATTCTGCAACCATAGAAGGGGCACGTACTACCGTAGACAAGGTACGTCATGCTTTTGATGCCCCAAAGACAAAGGATGACCAGATGGTCGTTAATACGGTAAGAGCTATGAATTACGCCTATCGCCATGGGATAAACGGTGAAAATATCCGTATGCTATGGGAAATGGTTGTGAAAGATGTATGTGAAAATGAGCGTTTGGCAGGTGAAAAATATCGAAGCGGCATGGTTTATGTGGGAAGCCGGGACCGGATGATTCATACGCCGCCACATCCGGAGAAAATTGAATGTATGCTGCAGCAGTTAGGGCCTTTTTTGGCGCAATCGCAGGAAAATATCTGGATCAAAGCGGCAATTTTTCATTTCTACTTTGTGTATGTACATCCATTTTGCGATGGAAATGGCCGTGTAATACGGATTTTAACCAATGCGTATCTGTACCAAAGCGGCCTTAAGAAGGTCAGATATCTTCCATTATCAAGAACGATAAATCAGAGGCTGAACGGGTATTACCATACATTAAGGGATGCGGAAATTTTGTATTTAAATGGGAAAAAATGGATGGATTTCACGCCATTTGTCGATTATTTTCTGGAGTGCGTGGAAGCATGTATGATTGCTTCCGTACGGGAGGATATTTCTCTTGGCGCAAATGAAGAAAATATTTTGAAGCGCATGCAGAAAAAAGGAATAGTTGGCTTATAGTTTTCTGGGCCGTGACAGAGGATGCTTTTTCCGGCAGAACTTGCATTTTTGTGAAAAAGTGTCTATACTATTAATTAGAAATTCACAGGACAGACGATTTGCCTGGGAGCAGAGACGGAGAGGAACAGACCTTGAAAAAACATAGAATTGACCATATCGTTCCGGGAGGTATTGCCGAGGAACTGAATCTTAAGCCGGGGGACTGGCTGCTTTCCATCAACGGCCAGGAGGTGGGGGATGTTTTTGATTACCATTACCTCTGCAATGAGGAGTATCTTACGGTGGAGGTGGAGCGTAAGGGCGGGGAGATCTGGGAACTGGAAATTGAGAAGGAGTACGAGGAGGATCTGGGGATCGGATTTGAAAACGGCTTGATGGACGAGTATAAGTCCTGCTGTAACAGATGTATCTTCTGTTTTATCGATCAGATGCCGCCGGGGATGCGGGAAACCTTGTATTTTAAGGATGATGATTCGCGGCTTTCGTTTCTGCAGGGAAATTACGTGACCCTTACCAATATGAAGGAGCATGACATTTCGCGGATTATCGATTATAAGCTGGGCCCAATCAATATCTCGGTGCATACCACGAACCCAGAGCTTCGCTGCAAAATGTTAAACAACCGTTTTGCCGGGGAGGCGTTAAAGAAGATAGACCGGCTGTATGAGGCGGGGATTCCCTTAAATGGCCAGATAGTGCTCTGTAAGGGCGTCAATGATAAGGAGGAGCTGGAACGCTCCATCCGGGATCTGACCCGGTATCTTCCAGTGATGGAGAGCGTGTCGGTGGTGCCGGAGGGCTTAAGCCGGTTCCGGGAGGGGCTGTACCCCTTAGAGCCCTTTACGAAAGCTGACGCGGGGCAGGTGATCGACGCCATCGAGCGGTGGCAGCGGGTCTGCTATGAAGAACATGGGCTTCATTTTGTCCATGCCAGCGACGAGTGGTATCTGCTGGCGGAGCGGGAGCTTCCACAGGAGGAGCGCTACGACGGTTATCTGCAGTTGGAGAACGGCGTAGGGATGCTGCGGCTTTTGGAGGAGGAATTCTCCCAGGCCCTTGAGGAGGAATTCTCCCAGGCTCTTAAGGAGGGTACGGTGTCCATTGCCACTGGCCTTCTGGCGGCTCCGTCGATTCGGCGGCTGGCAGAGCGGCTGACGGAGCGTTACCCAGGGCGCCGGGTGACGGTTTATTCAATCGAAAACCGCTTCTTCGGGGAGCGGATTACCGTATCCGGTCTTCTGACCGGCCGGGATCTCGTAGAGCAGCTTGCGGGAAAGGAGCTGGGGGACCGGCTGCTTCTGCCTTGCAATCTTCTCCGCAGCGGGGAGGAGGTATTTTTGGACGACATGACCCTGACGGAGATGAAAAATACTTTACAAGTGCCTATCGATATTGTAGAATCAAACGGACGACATTTGATGGAGTGTATGTTAAAATAGGAGAAATGATATATGAGTAAACCAATTGTTGCTATCGTGGGGCGGCCCAACGTTGGCAAGTCAACGCTGTTCAATGCCTTAGCCGGGGAACGGATTTCCATTGTGCAGGATACGCCGGGGGTGACCCGGGACCGGATCTATGCGGATGTGACCTGGCTGAATATGGTATTTACCATGATCGATACCGGCGGGATTGAGCCGGAGAGCAAGGATATTATCCTCTCCCGGATGCGGGAGCAGGCCCAGATCGCCATCGACACGGCGGATGTGATTATTTTTATCACCGATGTGCGCCAGGGCCTTGTGGACGCGGACACCAAGGTGGCGGATCTGCTGCGCCGTTCGGGAAAGCCGGTGGTTCTGGTGGTGAATAAGGTGGACAGCTTCGAGAAATTCATGCCGGACGTTTATGAATTTTACAATCTGGGGATTGGCGATCCGGTGCCGGTTTCCGCCGCTTCCCGGCTGGGGCTGGGAGATATGCTGGAGGAAGTGGCAAAGCATTTTCCGGAGGATGTGGAGGAGGAGACGGAGGACGACCGGCCCAAGATTGCTATCATAGGGAAGCCTAACGTGGGTAAGTCTTCCCTTATCAATAAGCTGGTGGGGGAGGAGCGGGTGATTGTCTCGGATCTTGCAGGCACCACCCGGGACGCCATTGATACGGAGATCCAACGGAATGGAAGAGAATATGTGCTTATCGATACTGCCGGCCTTAGGAGGAAGAATAAAATTAAAGAAGAAATCGAGCGGTTCAGCATCATCCGGGCGGTGACGGCAGTGGAGCGGGCCGATGTGGCGGTACTTGTGATCGACGCTGTCGAGGGCGTCACGGAGCAGGACGCCAAGATTGCCGGCATTGCCCATGAGCGGGGCAAGGGCATCATCATTGCCGTGAACAAGTGGGACGCCATCGAGAAGGACGATAAGACCATTTACAAATATTCCGGACGGATCCGGGAGATTTTAAGCTTCATGCCTTATGCGGAGATTCTGTTTATTTCGGCTAAGACCGGCCAGCGGCTGCATAAGCTTTTTGATATGATCGACATGGTTCTGGAAAATAATGCCATGCGGGTGGCTACCGGGGTCCTCAACGAGATCATGTCGGAGGCTGTGGCCATGCAGCAGCCTCCGTCGGATAAGGGAAAACGTCTGCGTCTATACTATATTACCCAGGTGGCGGTGAAGCCTCCCACCTTTGTGATTTTTGTCAATGACAAGGAGCTGATGCATTTTTCCTACACCAGGTATCTGGAGAACCGGATCCGGGATGCCTTCGGGTTCCAGGGGACTTCCTTGAAATTTATCATCCGGGAGAGGAAGGAGGGAAGATAATGGTGATATTGAGTCGTGTGATCTGCCTGGCGATCGGGTATGTGTTCGGCCTGTTCCAGACCGGCTATATCTACGGCAAGGCTCATAATATTGATATCCGGGAGCATGGGAGCGGCAATGCGGGAACCACCAATACCCTGCGCACCTTAGGATGGAAGGCGGGAGCCATCACCTTTATCGGGGATCTTGCCAAGGCCATGCTGGCGATCCTGGTTTCCTGGCTGATTTTCCGGAATCAGTATCCGGATACGGTGAAGATCCTGGAGATGTACGCGGGCCTGGGGGCGGTGCTTGGGCATAATTATCCCTGTTACCTTCATTTTAAAGGGGGAAAAGGGATCGCCTGTACCTCCGGTTTTATCCTGGCGGTATTTATTCCCACGGCGCCTATCTGCCTGGTGCTGTTTATCCTGGCGGTGGCCATTACAAGATATGTTTCCCTGGGATCGATCCTGGTGGCGATCAGCTTCTACATACAACTGGTGGTCTACGGGCAGATGGGATTTTTCCCGGTGAAGCCGGAGTATCTGCCGGAGGTCTATATGGTGGGAGCGGTATTTTCGCTGCTGGCCCTCTGGAGGCACCGGGCCAACATCAAGCGGCTGCTGACCGGGACGGAGAATAAATTCGGTATGAGTAAAAAGGAGAACTGATATGGCAAAGATCGGGATGATTGGAGCAGGAAGCTGGGGAACGGCCCTGGCCACAGTTCTTGACAGCAACGGCCATCAGGTGACGGTCTGGTCGGCGCTTGCGGAGGAGATCCGTATGCTTTCCGAAAAGAGAGAGCATACCACAAAGCTGCCGGGGGTAAAGCTGTCGGAAAGAATCCTGTTTGAAACGGATCTGGAACAGGCGGTAACGGGGAAGGAGCTGCTGGTGCTGGCGGTGCCCTCTGTTTTTACCAGGAACACGGCAAAGCAGATGAAGCCTTATGTGGCAAAGCAACAGGTGATCGTCAATGTGGCCAAGGGGATTGAGGAGAATTCTTTAAAAACCCTGGTGGAGATCATTGAGGAGGAGATTCCGAAGGCGGATGTGGCGGTTCTTTCCGGTCCCAGCCATGCGGAGGAGGTGGGAAGACGGCTTCCCACAAGCTGTGTGGTGGGGGCCCATACCAGAACCACGGCGGAGTATATCCAGAATCTTTTTATGAACCAGGTATTCCGTGTGTATACCAGCCCGGATATGCTGGGAATCGAGCTGGGGGGCTCTTTGAAAAATGTGATTGCCCTGGCGGCCGGCATGGCGGACGGACTGGGGTATGGCGACAACACCAAGGCCGCGCTGATTACACGGGGAATTGCGGAGATCGGCCGGCTGGCCCTGGCCATGGGGGCAAAATACGAGACCCTCAGCGGGCTGACCGGCATCGGGGATCTGATCGTTACCTGTGCCAGCGTTCACAGCCGTAACCGCAGGGCCGGAATGCTGATCGGCCAGGGAAAGACCATGCAGGAGGCCATGGATGAGGTACAGATGGTGGTGGAGGGCGTTTACAGCGCCAAGGCGGCCATGGGACTGGCCAGGAACTATGGAATTTCCATGCCCATCATCGAACAGGTGAACCAGGTTTTATTTTACGATAAGTCTTGCAAATCGGCGGTGCAGGAGCTGATGCTCCGGGATAAAAAGGCGGAGCACGAGGATCTGCCCTGGAGCGAGGACGCGGGCAGAGAGAGGAAGACAGAGGGTTAGAATATGGCAAAATGTTATAATTGTGGGAAAAGCTTTGACTATGAAAAATTTTATGGAATCTGCCCCAAATGCAGCGCCTATAACCGGGATAAGCTGCCGGAGGAGGAGCACGAGGAGCTTCATGAGCAGTATGATGCGGTGCAGGAATGCCAAAATCAGGCCGGGCAGGAGCATCAGGAGCTTCATGAGCAGAGTGCGCCGGGAGGATACCAGTTCCAGGGACAGAATACCTACGGGTATGTCCAGTTGGATCCCCGGCCTAAATCGTCTTCGGGTACGATTATTCTGTTCATTTTCCTGATTTTGGGGATTGTGATTGCCATCGGAATGCCTTTTGTATATTTCATTGGTAAAAGTATGGGCCTGGGAGCGAAGGTTTTAAAGGATACGACGGAGGCGGTTTTTGACTGGAGTGAGGGCTGGAAATATCCGGAGGATGGCGGGGCGTCCCTGGACGATTACGCGGATGAGCTTCCCCTTCCGGAGGTGGAGCACACCCGGCAGAGTGTGGAGGTTACTGTGGCAGAGATTGGGAGCCCCTGTGTGTTTGGAAAGGGACCCTTGACCGTGACTGTGACGGGACAGCCTTATATCGTGGCGCCCAGCGGCCAGATGGAGGAATTCCCCCGGGGAGAGAACCTGGTGGCGGTTCCGGTTTCTTACCTGGATGAAAGCAGCTCGTATGATGATTACAATAGCCTGGGGATTGTGTATGCCGGGTATGGCGAAGGGATTTACCGCGGGATTTTACCGCCCTATGAAGTGACGGGATATACGGCGGAGCTGGATCTGATGGAGGTGCTTGACGCGTATTCTATAGTTGGAGAAGAAGGCCAGGGTGTATTTCTGGTATTTGTGCCGGAGGAGTATACCAGCTTTTCCTTATTTCTGGAATCCAGGGATGAGGAAACCAATCAGATGGCAGGACTTTATGAGATTCCCATGGAGCTTCCGGTGGAAGCTTCGGATGACGCGCAGAGCGGGGAGGCGGAATAATGAAAAAGAGTAAATTATTTATTGCCAATATCGTGCTGGGGAGTGTTTTCGGCGTACTTCTGTGTATCAGTATCCTGTCCATGGTGACTTTCCACTTTGCATTCGAGGAGGTAGAGCGGGAATACGAAAGCCAGGCATGGGATGAATATTATGAGGATATCCTGGATTCCTATGCCGGGAACTACGATGACGGCTGGGATTACGGCGACGACTGGAGCTACGATGACGGCTGGGACTATGGTGACGACTGGAGCTACGATGACGGCTGGGACTACGGTGATGAGGATTATGGCAGTTGGGACGACTCGGTTTACTATGAGCTTCCGTCTATTACCGGGGCCGGTGCGGAATTAATCGGGACTTCCTACCAGGAGCAGGAGGCTCTGGAGGGCTATCAGTATTACCAGGTGACCATGCAGGTCTACAATGCCGGGACGGATTATATGATTGTGGATTATATGGATCTGGTGGTCAGGGGGGAAGAAGACAATGACGTTTACCGGTATCGTGCCCCCTTTTTGGAGCTGAATGATCCCTTCCAGTACAGTAATCTGGAGCTGATTCCCTCCTGTCAGACGGCTGCGGTGTCCTTTGTGATTGAGGTGAAGGATACGGTGGAGGACGTGACCATTGAGATTTATACGGCCTCCGAAGCGGAGGAGTATGCGTCCTATGTACTGAACTTAAGATAGCAGAAATCCATGGCGTAAATAACGTGGAAAATAACGGGAAATTTTTTGAAAAAAGTTGTTGACATTTGGCGCTGCAGATAGTATACTATACAAGTCGGTTGCGATATGGGATCTTAGCTCAGCTGGGAGAGCATCTGCCTTACAAGCAGAGGGTCATAGGTTCGAGCCCTATAGGTCCCACTTACCGATTTGTATAGTGATATGGCGGAATAGCTCAGTTGGCGAGAGCACACGGTTCATACCCGTGGTGTCGTGGGTTCAAATCCCTCTTCCGCTACTTTAAGAATCCCGAAAACGTGTTTTTATGCACGTTGCGGGATTTTTGTTTTTGGCCGGAAATGAAAGGTAATTAAAAAAGAAAGCAGAACGTATGTTCTGTATTTGCCTTGAAAATTTAATAGGAGCTTTACGCCTTTTTCATATAGAAATCTGGTATAGTGAGATTATTATAGGGAAAGAAATAAAGTCTTATTGGGTTAGGAAAAGACCTTACTTTTGCATACGGGCACTCCAGGGAAGAACTCCGGCGCGGCGGCCTGGGGGAAAAATCAGAGTAAAATAATCGATATCATGTATAGATATTGCGTTCAATGTGTGATACAATTCTTAAGGAAAGGAAGTGATCGTGTGGCATCAGCGGCAAGGGAACATTGGAGGGATGAGAAGATCGACGGCGTGGTTTATGATATGTTTCCGGCTCCGGAGTATCGCCATGGGATTATCAACAGCAATATCCATACCATCATCAAGCAGGGATTAAAAAACAGTATCTGCCTGGTTACCATGGAAAATCTGGATTTCAGATATCATCCGGATGTAAATGATGATTATGTGTGTCCGGATATTATGGTTCTCTGTGACCGGAAGCAATTAAAAGGCGGCTCTTACCGCGGTGTTCCGAAGTTTGTTGCGGAAACGTTAAGCCATTCCACGGCAAAGCGGGACCGGACAGAAAAAAAGGATATTTACGAAGCGGCGGGAGTGGAGGAATTTTGGATTGTATCTCCCCAGGGATCGGTGGAGATTTACTATCTGAAGGATGGCAGGTATGTGCTGGAGCAGAATTATATGCTCCAGGCAGACAAAGAGGAGGAAGCCTATAATGCGGATCTGGAGATTTGCCTGAGGGCATTTCCCGGTATCAAAATGACTTTGGGCGAGATTTTTGAGGGATTGGATTGAGAAGTACATGACATAAAGGAGGACATGAAAGATGAAGACCAACAGTATTTGCGTACAGGGGGGCTACACCCCGGGGAACGGGGAACCGCGGCAGATCCCCATCGTACAGAGCACAACTTTTAAGTATGATACCTGCGAGGGCATGGGCGCCCTGTTTGACTTAGAGGAGGAGGGGTATTTTTACAGCCGCCTCCAGAATCCCACCAATGACCTGGTGGCGGCCAAGATTGCCCAGCTAGAGGGCGGCACGGCGGCGATGCTCACCGGAAGCGGCCAGGCGGCCAATTTTTATGCCATGTTCAACATCTGCGGCTGCGGGGAGCATATTGTGGCCTCCAGCAGCATTTACGGCGGAACCTTCAACCTGATCTCCGTCACCATGAAGAAAATGGGCATCGATGTGACATTTGTCAGTCCTGATGCCGGCGAGGAGGAGCTGAACGCGGCCTTTCGGGAGAATACCCGGCTGGTATTCGGAGAGACCATCGCCAATCCCGCCCTTACGGTGCTGGATATCGAGAAGTTTGCCAGATGCGCCCATGAACACGGGGTGCCGCTGATTGTGGACAATACCTTTGCAACGCCCATCAACTGCCGGCCCTTTGAATGGGGCGCGGATATTGTCACCCACTCCACCACCAAGTACATGGACGGCCACGGAGGGGCCGTGGGGGGCGCCATTGTGGACAGCGGCCGGTTTGACTGGATGGCCCATGCCGAGAAATATCCGGGGCTGTGTACGCCGGACGAGAGCTATCATGGCGTGACCTATGCGGAACGGTTCGGGAAGGAAGGGGCTTTTATCACAAAATGCACCACCCAGTTGATGCGGGATTTAGGCTCTGTCCAGAGCCCCCAGAGCGCCTTTTTGTTGAATCTGGGTCTGGAAAGCCTCCATGTGCGGATGCAGCGCCATTGTGAGAACGGCCTGGCGGTGGCAGAGTTTCTTTCAAAGCATCCGGCGGTGGAGTATGTAAACTACTGCAGTCTTCCGGGAGATAAATACTATGAGCTGGCCCAAAAATACCTGCCAAATGGAAGCTGCGGCGTGATTTCCTTTGGCTTAAAGGGCGGACGGGAGGCAGCCAGTGTTTTCATGAAGAGCCTGAAAATGGCGGGGAGGGCCACCCATGTGGGGGATGCCAGGACCTGCTGCTTAAGCCCGGCCTCCACCACCCACCGGCAGATGAACGACCAGCAGCTTCGGGAGGCGGGCGTTCCGGCGGAGCTGATCCGGTTAAGCTGCGGCATAGAGGATGCCCGGGATCTGATTGCGGATATCGACCAGGCATTGGAGGCGGCTTCTAAAGCCTGACAGGCCGGGCGGCGTTTTGGGGCCTTACCGGGGAAGACGGCGGGAACGAAGGATTTGCGAAAAGAGAGAGGATGAAGCGATATGCATGAATTGGATAAGTATGTAAGAAGTATTCCGGATTTTCCGGAGCCGGGGATTATTTTCCGGGATGTGACCAGCATTTTACAGGATCCGGACGGGCTTGAGATGGCCATTGACGGCATCCGTAAGATGCTGCAGGACGTGGAATATGACGTGATCGTGGGACCGGAATCCAGAGGCTTTATTTTCGGCGTCCCGGTGGCTTATGCGGAGCACAAGGGCTTCGTGCCGGTGCGCAAAAAGGGGAAGCTGCCCTGCGAGACCATTTCCGCGGAGTATGATCTGGAGTATGGCAGCGCGGTGGTGGAGATGCATAAGGACGCCATTCAGCCGGGACAGCGGGTGGTTATTGTGGACGACCTCATCGCCACCGGCGGAACCATCGAGGCCATCGTGGGAATGGTGAAGGCCCTGGGGGGTGAGGTGGTGAAGATCTGCTTTGTCATGGAGCTGAAAGGACTAAAAGGCAGGGAAAAATTAAAGGATTATGTGGTGGATAGTATCGTCGCATATGAGGGAAACTAAGAAGAATTTAAGAAAAACTTTCAGTGAGGAAAAGGGATGCGGGTTGGATTTGGATATGATGTACACCGTCTGGTGGAAGGACGAAAACTGATTCTGGGCGGCGTGGAGATTCCCTATGAGCAGGGGCTTCTGGGTCATTCGGATGCGGATGTGCTGATCCACGCGGTGATGGACGCGCTTCTGGGGGCGGCGGCCCTGGGAGATATCGGAATGCATTTTCCGGACACGGAGGAGCAGTATAAGGGAATTTCCAGCAGAAAGCTTCTGGCCCATGTGGGAGAGCTTTTGCGACAGGAGGGCTATGTGGTTGAGAACATCGACGCCACGGTGGTGGCCCAGCGCCCGAAGCTGCGTCCCTATATCCGGCAGATGGAGGAAAATATTGCCGCCGTGCTGGGGCTTAGGCTGGATCAGATCAATGTGAAGGCCACCACCGAGGAGGGACTGGGCTTTACCGGAAGCGGGGAAGGAATCGCCGCCCAGGCGGTCTGCTCCATCAGCGGTCTTTACGAGGGAAGCGTTTTGGCGGCGGACAGTGGGAGGAGCTGTGAAGGATGCGGACAGTGCGGTGGGAGATCATAAGATATCTGGACAGGGAGGAGCGGGCGAAGACCCGCTCCCTCTATGAGGAATGCTTTCCGGAGGATACCGGGGTTTTTGTGGATTACTATTACCGGGAGAAGATAAAGGACAATCAGATCCTGGCGATGGAGGGGGCGGATGGCGTAAGGGAGGAAGAAGGCTGGCCCCAGGTAATGCTGCATTTGAATCCTTTTGCGTTCCGGTTCGGTGGGGAGAACGTCAGTTTGGATTATATTGTGGCTGTGGCGACGGACCCCAGGGCCCGGGGCCAGGGAAAAATGTCCCGGGTGATGGTCAAGGCGCTTTTGGACCTTGCTGCCCGCAGGCACCCCTTTACCTTTCTGATTCCGGCAACCCCCGCGGTGTACCGGTCCAGCGGATTTGCGTTTTTGCCGGAGGGGACAAAGGAGACTTCTCGATCTGCAGGCGCCGGCTCCGGAGGAGGTCTCTGGGTGGAGGAGCTTCGGGAAGAAGACTTTGCCGGTGCAGCGGTCTTTGCCAATGAGCGGATGGCGGAGCAGTATGACGTGTTTCCTCTGTGGAGCCGGGCGTATATGGCGCGGATGCGGCAGGAGCTTGCGGCCCAGGCGGGCGGGATGCTTGCGGTGCGGGAACGGTCCGGGGCTCTGGCAGGGCTTGCCACATATGGGAGAGAGGAAGATGCAGGGGAGCTGCTGTATGTCCTGGCACTGCGGGAAGACCGGGCCCAGGTGCGTAAGCTTATTGAGGAACATATGTTCGGAATGAATATCCATCAGATCCGGGATGCCGAAATGCCCTTTATGGTGCGGATTCTGGATCTGAAGCGGCTGATGGAGCTGATGGGCGGGGGGGAAACCGGAAGCTTTCGGCTCCGGGTGCGGCTGAAGGATGAAGTGGTGAAGGAGAACAATGGCTGCTTTCTGCTGTACTGCGGGGAGGGAGCTTCCGGAATCCGGCAGATTCCGGAGGAGGAGGCGGAATGTGAGATGGATATCGCCGCCCTTGCCGTGTTTTTATTTGGGAAAATACGGATGTATGTCCGGGAGTGGGTATAAAAATTCCTTGACAAAATCCGCAATTTTGCATAATATATTGATGTATCAGTATTTGAAAAAAGGCATCGAGCGAAGAATGGAATGTAAGCTTTTGCATTCACTTCGAGTGGAACCGCGGATAACTTCGTCTTCAACCAAAGGCGGAGTTTTGTTTTTAGATGCCCTGGAACAGGAAGGGATTTTATGGGATTTATTGCACGCGTAAAGGAAGAATTTCAAGTGATACAGGAGCGGGATCCGGCCATCAAATCACCCATGGAGGTGCTTTTGTACCCCAGCTTCCGGGTGATGTTAAGCTACCGCCGGGCGCATAAGCTCTATCAGAAGAAAAAGTATTTCAGGGCGAGATGGATTTCCCAGAAGGCGGCCAGGAAGACCGGCATTGAGATCCATCCGGGCGCCGTCATCGGAAGGGGATTTTTTATCTACCACGGAAGCGGCGTGATTATCGGGGAGACCACGGTGATCGGCGACAATGTGACGCTGTATCAGGGTGTGACATTAGGAGGAACCGGCAAGGAGACGGGAAAGCGCCATCCCACCCTCTGCGACAACGTGATGGTCAGCGCCGGGGCCAAGGTCATCGGCTCCTTTACCATCGGGGAGAATTCCAAGATCGGCGCAGGCTCGGTGGTGTTGGAGGAGGTGCCGCCCAACTGTACGGTGGTGGGCGTGCCGGGGCGTATCGTGAAACGGGATAACCTGAAGGTGCCCAGAAGCGACATGAACCAGGTGGATCTGCCGGATCCTATTATGGAGGATATTACGGTGCTCCAGCAGGAGAATTCCGCCCTGTGCAACCGGCTCATCGATCTGGAGCGGGAGCTTAAGGAGCTGCGTTGCAAGGCAGGCTGTATGGGCCCGGAGGCTTAAGATAGAAAAAGAAAGAGAGAACTACGCATGAAGATTTATAATACCTTATCCAGGCAAAAGGAAGAATTTGTACCCATTGAGGAAGGGAAGGTCCGCATGTATGTGTGCGGGCCTACCGTCTATAATTTTATCCATATCGGAAACGCCCGGCCCATGATCGTCTTTGATACGGTGCGCCGTTATCTGGAGTACAAGGGCTATGAGGTGAACTATGTATCGAATTTTACGGATGTGGACGACAAGATCATCGCCAAGGCCATCGAGGAAGGGCGCACGGCGGAGGAGGTGTCGAAGCAGTATATCGCCGAGTGCAAAAAGGACATGGAGGGCATGAATGTGAAGCCCGCCACGGCCCACCCCCTGGCTACGGAGGAGATTGGCGGGAT
>CATJBQ010000052.1 GCA_949738465.1 uncultured Lachnospiraceae bacterium | reverse complement strand
TATCAGGGCAATCACACACCTTGAAAGCTATAAGGATATTGATATTATGAATCCGTCTGTATTATTGGGAGGTGGGGAATAATGGCATATACATTGGAGATCAGTCCAGATTTTACGGTTGAGGATATCCACAAGATTCGAGAGCGTAATTATGAAGTGACAAAGCATATGACAACGGAGGAGAAACTGCTTTATTATAATACACCAAGGACGAATGCGGAAGAACAGATAGAAATGCTTAGAGCAAAGCGCAATTAAGTCCGTCTGTATTTTTGGAGTGAAGGATGATTATGGAATGTGTATGAATAGAGGGGAGACATTGTTGTGCCGCAGACAATGCAAAGCTTGATGGAACAGTATATTTCAGAGCTTGAGAAAATATATAGTTTACATTTGAAAACAGTAATTTTATATGGGTCATATGCCAGGGGAGATTTTAGGCCAATATTTTTAGAGAAGGAGTGATTTTATATGGAGCTCCATGAAGACGGTGTAGGAATACGAAAGGATTTATGAAAGACCTTATAATCATTTCAATATCATAAAATAAATTAGTCGTAAACTCCCCCTTGACACTGACGTTAGGTCATGCCTTATGATAGTCTTACACGGAAGGAGGAGGATCCCATGATGACAGTAACGGAGGTCTCGAAGCTGGCAGGCGTGAGCGTACGCACCCTGCGCTATTATCATAAGATCGGGCTGCTTGAGCCCTCGCAGCGGACGGAGGCAGGCTACCGGCTGTATGACGATACGGCATTGGAGCGGCTGCAGCAGATCCTGCTGTTCCGGGAGCTGGAATTCCCGCTGAAGGAGATTAAGGAGATCCTGGACGGGAAGGACTTTGACCGGAACCGGGCGTTGGAGCAGCAGGTCGAATTGCTGACCTTGAAAAAAGAGCATCTGGAGAACCTGATCACCTTTGCCCGTGGAATATATTTAACGGGAGTGAAAAATATGGATTTTTCAGCATTTGATACGAGAAAGATGGATGAATACAGCAGGCAGGCCAAGGAGCGGTGGGGAACCACGGAGGCGTACCGGCAGTATGAGGAGAAGATCAAGGGATGGGGCCCCGGGGAGGAACAGGTCCTTGAAAAGGAGGTGTGGGATCTGTTTACAGAGTTCGGACGGCTGATGCGGCAGGGGGTTCTGCCCCGGGAGGAGCAGGCTCAGCGCCAGGTGGAGCGGCTCAGAGAATATTTTACGGAACATTTCTATGACTGCACCAGGGAGCTTCTGGCAGGGCTTGGAAAGATGTACGGCGGAGGCGGAGCTTTTACGGAGGGCATTAACCAGGCGGCCGGGGAGGGCTGCGCCCAGTATGTGGCAGAGGCCATTGCGCATTATTGCAGCTAAATACGGCCGGGAAAAAGATTCTTTTTTATCCCTTGTAAAAGTGAGAACATTTTTGTATAATAGGGAGGTAGCATTTCTCTTTGAAAGAGAAGGAAAGTGAATATGTCCCGCCACCGGGCGGGGTGAATGGAGAGCATTCACTGGCTTATCGTCAGGTCTTAGAAGATAAGCGGGTGGATGCCCTTTCTATGTGAAAAGGAGTTACAGATGAAAACGGAAAAGAGATTATTTGCAAAATATGTGTCCCAGAATATCCTGGGAATGGTCGGAATCTCGCTGTATATCCTGGCGGATACTTTTTTTATTGCCCAGGGGGTGGGAGCGGACGGTATTACGGCGTTGAATCTGGTGCTGCCGATCTATAGCGTGATCTTTGCGGTGGGAACCATGATCGGCGTGGGCGCCTCCATCCGGTTTGCGGTGGCAAGGAGCCGGGGAGATGGGGATGCGGACAGTTATTTTATGAATGCGATTCTCTGCAGCGCCGTCATGGGGATCCTGCTGGCGCTGGCGGGATTTTTTCTGCCGGACAAGATTGTGGCCCTGATGGGCGGGAACGCCGCCATTGTAGAGGTGGGTAGTATTTATACAAAGATTTTCATGAGCTTTACGCCCTTTTTCATGTGGAATTCCATCTGTAATGCTTTCGTGCGCAACGACGGAGCGCCTACGGTGGCGATGCTGGCCACGCTGCTCAGCAGCCTGTTTAACATTGTGGCAGACTACGTACTGATGTTCCCCCTGGGGCTGGGAATGGCCGGCGCTGCGCTGGCAACCGCCTGCTCGCCGGTTGTGGGAGTGCTGATCTGCTGCGTTCATTTCTGTGGAAAAAAGAATACCATATCCTTTAAGCCGGTGCGGCCGTCAGTAAAGCGGCTGCTCTATTCCTGCCAGGTGGGAGTTTCTGCTTTTACCGGGGAGATTTCCTCCGGCGTGACCACCACGGCTTTTAATTTTATTATACTGGGCCTGGTGGGCAATACGGGAGTGGCGGCTTACGGTGTGGTGGCGAATATTGCCATTGTGGCGGTGTCGGCTTTTAACGGGGTGGCGAATGGATCACAGCCCTTGATCAGTGATTTTTTCGGGAAAGGCGAAATGAAAAAGGTGCAGAACATCCTGCGGTATGGGATTATTACGTCGCTGGCGCTGGCGGCGGTGATCCTTGGGGCTGTCTGCCTGTGGGCGGAGTCCATCGCCGCGGTCTTTAACCGGGAGGCAGATCCGGTTCTGGCGGGCTATGCCAATGAGGGCCTGCGTCTGTATTTTCTGGGATTTCTGTTTGCCGGGATCAATGTACTGGGAACCGGGGTGTTAAGCGCTACGGAGTCGGCACGGGAGGCATTTGCGGCATCGATCCTCCGGGGCTTTGTGGCGATTCTGGTCTGTGCCTTCGGCCTGTCTGCGCTGCTGGGGCTTCGGGGCGTGTGGCTTGCTTTTCCGGCGGCGGAGCTTCTGACCTTGCCGGTGACGGTGTGGGCGCTTAGGAAGGCGGTGTACCGGAAGGGGAAGCGGGCACTGTGAAATTGTATGGCATCGCTCTTGACAAGAAAAAAACGGCGTTTTATACTAGACTTATTTGATAATCAAAATTTTTATTATATATGGAAAGAAGAGTGATACCACATGAATCCCCTCAAAAAGGCATACTGCCGTACCTATCAGCAGATTTTCCATCTTGCGATTCCCTTTCTGCCTTATCGGCATCCCAAGGACCTGACGACCATGGAGGAGCTGGCGAAGCTTCTTATTAAGAAGAAAAAGGATGCGGTCCTTCTGGTGACGGATCCTGTGATTCGGTCCCAGGGGATTACGAAGCACTTGGAAGGCGTGCTGAAGGAGCAGGACATCCGCTGTGTGGTCTATGACCGGACGGTGGCCAACCCTACCACAGAAAATGTGGCGGAGGCGCTGGCTTTGTATCAGGAGAACGACTGTAAGGCTCTGATTGGTTTTGGCGGAGGCTCCTCCATCGACTGTGCCAAGGCGGTGGGGGCGAGAGTTGCTTATCCCAGGAAGGAGCTGGCAGATATGGAAGGGATCTTAAAGGTCCGCCGCAGACTGCCCCTTCTGATTGCCATTCCCACCACGGCTGGCACCGGCAGCGAGACCACTTTGGCTTCCGTGATTACTGACGCGGAGACCAGGCACAAGTATCCCATCAATTCCTTCCCGCTGATTCCGCGGTATGCGGTGCTGGATCCGGAGGTCACAAGGAGCCTGCCGCCCCATTTGACGGCCACTACCGGGATGGACGCCCTGACCCATGCGGTGGAGGCTTACATCGGGCACTCGACCACGGCAGGCACCCGCAAGGACGCCGTGCGGGCGGTGCAGCTTATTTTTGAAAATATCCGTAAGGTTTATAAGAACGGAAATGACAGGAGGGCGCGCCGGAAGATGCTGTACGCCTCCTATCTGGCGGGAAATGCTTTTACCCGCTCCTACGTGGGATATGTCCATGCGGTAGCGCATTCCCTGGGCGGAAAATACAATGTACCCCACGGTCTGGCCAATGCGGTGCTGCTGCCGGTGGTGCTTGACGCTTACGGGGAGGCGGCGTATAAGCCGCTGCACCGCCTGGCCGTTGCCGTGGGACTTTCCGGTCCGGAGGAGGACCATCAAAAGGGTGCGGAGAAGTTTATCGGGGCCGTGCGGCAGATGAAGCGCGACCTGGGGATTGGCGACACCATTCCCGGTATCCGCACGGAGGACATTCCCGATCTGGCGAAGAAGGCCGATAAGGAAGGAAATCCTTTGTATCCGGTGCCGAAGCTGATGGACGCAAAGGAATTGGAGCAGTTTTATTATGCTGTGATGGAGGAGGAGAAGTCATGAACAGGACGGAGATTCAGCGGATTTTAAAGGAGCAGAAGGAATTTTTCCAGAGTGGGGCAACTCTTTCGGTGGCAAAACGCCTGTCGGCGCTGGGAAAGCTGAAGCTGGCCATGGTCCGGCATGAGCATGAGCTTCTGGACGCTTTAAAGAGTGATCTGGGGAAAAGCGCCTCCGAGGCTTATATGTGCGAGGTGGGCCTTACCTTGAGCGAGATCAGCTATATGCAGAGGCATCTGCGCCGTCTGGCCAGGGAAAAAAGGGTGGTGACGCCCATGGCTCATTACGTGTCCCGCAGCTTTGTGAAGCCGGTGCCTTATGGAAATGTGCTGATTATGAGCCCCTGGAATTATCCGCTTCTTCTGACCATCGAGCCCCTGGTGGACGCTCTGGCGGCAGGCAATACCTGTGTGCTGAAGCCCAGCGCTTATTCGCCGGCCACTACCCAGGTGATAAAGAGGCTGGTGGAGGAATGCTTTGAGGAAAAATATGTGGCGGTGGTAACCGGAGGCCGGGCGGAGAATAGCTGTCTGCTGGAACAGGAGTTCGATTACATTTTCTTTACCGGGAGCCAGGCTGTGGGCAAAGAGGTGCTTCGCAGGGCGGCGGAGCATCTGACGCCGGCGACACTGGAGCTGGGGGGAAAAAGCCCCTGCGTGGTGGACCAGACGGCAGACCTTAAGGTGGCGGCCCGCCGGATTGTATTTGGAAAATATCTCAACTGCGGCCAGACCTGTGTGGCGCCGGATTATCTCTACTGCCACGAGAGTGTGAAGGAGAAGCTTTTGAAGCTGATCCGGGAGGAGATCGAACGCCAGTTCGGAAAAGAACCTCTGAAAAATCCGGATTATGGCAAGATCATTAACGCGAAGCATTTTGTCCGGATCAGCGGCCTGATCGATCCGGACAAGGTGCTGGCAGGCGGGCAGCGGGAGGAGAACACCCTCCGCATTGCGCCTACCCTGATGGATCATGTTACCTGGGACGATCCGGTGATGCAGGAGGAGATTTTCGGGCCGGTTCTTCCGGTTCTGACCTATACCAGCCAGAGAGAGCTGATGGCGCTTCTCAACAGCAAGCCGCATCCGCTGGCGGCCTACTATTTTTCCAGGGATAAGCAGCGGATCCGGCGGTTTACGGAAAGCGTCCAGTTCGGCGGCGGCTGCATCAATGATACCATTATCCACCTGGCCACCTCCAACATGGGCTTTGGCGGCGTGGGGGCCAGCGGCATGGGCAGCTATCATGGCAGGACGGGATTTGACACCTTCAGCCATAAAAAGAGCATTGTGGACAAGAAGACCTGGCTGGACCTGCCGATGCGCTACCAGCCCTACAAGAAGCTCAATGACCGGCTGATCAAAATGTTTTTAAAATAACAGGAGGGGACTATGGAGAAAAATGTATTTTATTATCAGCGCTATATGCTGCGCTGCCTGCTGATGCTGCCGGTGGTGATTCTGGGACTGGTGGCGGAGTATTTTCTGGGAAAGCAGATGGAGCTGAATATCTGGTACCGGCTGGCAATCCTGGCGGCGGTTCTGGTGCTGGCCTATCTTGTTTACCGCTTCTGCGGCGGCCTGCCTTTTTTGAAGCATCAGGGCAGCTACGGCACCCAGGGGGGCGATCTGTGGATCGAGAAGCGCAAAGGAAGCCGGACGCTTCTTTCGGATGTTTACGAGATCTATATCACGGAGAAAAATATGCTGGGCGTGCAGATTGCGCTGCTTCATGCGGGCTATGGCAAGCGGCAGTTTGAGATTTATTCGCTGCCCATGAAAAAGGGGGAGGGGTATAAGGACACGGAGCTTTACAAGGTTTTTGAGAAGCTCCTGGCCCGGAATCCCAAGCTGAAAGCGAATCAGGATTATTTTGGAAGTACCTCCGGAAAATGGTACAAACGATGAAAAACTAGTACTTTTGTACTGATTGACGAAGGGTTTTGCGAACTGTAAATGGGAAGGCGTTAATCTGCACAAAAAAAATTTCGATTTTTTGCAAAGTTTGTGCAGACAGAAACCGGAACAGATGGTATTATAATATACGTAAACCCCCCCAATACATTATATATTTTTTACTACACCCCATAGTAAAAATACCTTCTCCTAAAAAAGGCAGCAGATCGAAATGGCTGCCTTTTTTTTGTTCCGTTTTAGTAAAATATATGGTAAAATAATGAAAATGAAGCTTTGGGGAAATGAGGATGGACGCATGATAAAGCCGGCTTACTATAAAGAGGAGATTTATTTTACAGAAGGAGATTCCCGGGAGCTGATGGCCTGGAATCAGAACACGATCGTGGAGCTTCTGGCGGAGAACGGCGCGGTGGGCGTGGTGGGCACTTTTTATGAGGAGGGCCTCCCGCTGTATTTTATCAGCCATTTTATGATGGCGAATATTGGCTACACCTTTGAGGAATTTATGGAGGTGACCGGCGGCAATTATCTTGAGATCGTGTATCCGAAGGACCGGGCCGGCCTGATGCCGGAGCTGGAGGAAGAAGGTGACCGCGCTCATCAGTACCGCCTCCGCCACAAGAATGGTGAGAATATCTGGGTTTCCAGCATCAGCAAGGAGTCTGTTACGATGGATGGCAGAAAGCTCCGGATTTCGGCGGTGCGGGTTATCGACGAGGTTCACCGCAGGGAGATGGAGCTTCTGGATACGCTGGGGCATGAGTATGACCAGATTGCGTATATTGATGTGAGGAGTAAGACCTATGAGTGGATTAAACGGTACCAGGCTGCTCCGGAGGAGTATATGAACGGTTCTGCGGAGGAGCTGGCGGAGTATTTTCAGGATTATCTGGAGCATCAGGTTCATCCGGAGGATGTGGAGCTCAGGAATCTGTTATCACGGCTCTCGGAGCTTTCCGGCGATCAGATGAGGCAGGGGGGAGATTACCAGGAGATTTACCGGTGCCTTGTGGATGGGCGTTATCAGTGGATGGAGCTGCATGCTTCCTTTGGGGGCAGCTACAGCCATGATACGGCCTATCTGATTCTGGGGTTCCGCAATGTGGACGCCAGGATGCGCAAGGAGCTGGAGTCCAATCAGTTGCTGACGGTTTCCCTGGAACGTGCCAGGCGGTCCAATATGGTGAAGCGTGATTTTCTGTCAAAGATTTCCCATGATCTGCGGACGCCCCTGAATTCCATCTTAAGCGTTGCGGAGCTGGCGGGCAAGGCGGAGCGGATGGAGCAGCTTGAGGAATATTTTTCTGTGGTGCGGACGGCTGGCGCCCATCTTCTGTGGCTGGTGGACGAGATCCTTGATATGAGCGAGCTGGAGACGGGCAGTCTGGCTTTGACGGAGCAGAGCTTTGTGATAGCGGATTTCCTGCGGGAGATCCAGGGAGCGTATCTTCCGGAGCTTAAGAGCCGCAGGCAGCGTCTGACGACAGAGTGCGGGAGGGTCCGCCATCATCATGTCCTGGGAGATGAGGAAAAGCTGCGGAAGATTCTTGGTAATCTGGTGTCCAATGCCATGAAGTTTTCGCCGGAGCAATCCACGATCTGCCTGGGGGCGGAGGAGCTGCCCGGACTGCGGGCCGGCTATGCGCCCTATCGGTTTTCTGTGACCGATGAGGGGATGGGGATCGCGCCTTCCATGCAGGAGAAGATTTTTGAGGCATTTGAGGGGATTGAGGATCCGCGGGTCAGCCAGATGCCGGATGTGGGGCTTGGCCTTGCGATTACCAGGAATCTGGTGGAGATGCTGCACGGTGAGATCCAGGTAGAGAGCGTCCCGGGGAAGGGCTCCTGTTTTACCGTTACGCTGGAGTTCAGGCTTTTCGGAAAGGAGGAGGCGCAGGAAACGGCGGGGGAGGAAGTGGACCTTGCGGGGATGCGGATCCTTCTGGTGGAGGACAATGATGTGAACCGGGAGATCGCGGCGGAGATTCTTGGGGAGAAGGGAATTTGCGTGGAGGAAGCCGTCAACGGGGCGGAGGCGGTGGAGCGTTTCCGGGAGCGGGGAAGGGATTATTATGACGTGATCCTGATGGATATCCAGATGCCGTTGATGAATGGCTATGAGGCCACCAGGCAGATCCGGGCGCTTGGGGAGCTGAAGGGGGATGCGGTGCCGATCATTGCGGTAACGGCGGACGCCTTTCAGGAGGATGTGAAGCTGGCGGGCCAGGCAGGGATGAGCGGGCATCTGAAGAAGCCCCTGGATTTTCGGGAGATGTACCGGATGCTGGCGGGATACCGGGAAAAAAGATAGGCAATTTGTGAAGGCTGTGCGGGTGCGCGCGGCCTTTTTTATAATATGGGGAATTCTTCCAGATTTCCCATATTATAAAAAGTCCCCCGGGCGGGATCGCACTGCGGCGGAGAGGAAATATATCGCTAAAGCGATCCGCCGCAGGCGGAGAATCCTGCAAAGCAGGATTCTATTTCACAAAAGGATTGACAAAAGAGTCTACTTGTTGTAGACTATAGTTAATCTACAAGATATAAAAAAGTGTGAAGGGAGGAATTACAATGGCAGAAATGAGGCTTGGAGCTATGGAGTCTCGGTTCGCGGATATTATCTGGGAGAATGAGCCGCTGTCCTCCAGCCGGCTGGTGGAGCTGGCCGGCTTGGCGCTGGAGTGGAAGAAGTCCACCACCTATACGATTTTGAAGCGGCTCTGTGAACGGGGGATTTTTCAGAACCAGAAGGGGACGGTTACCTCGCTGGTTTCCAGGGATGAGTTTTATGCGGTGCAGAGCCAGCGGTTTGTGGAGGAGACCTTTGACGGGTCCCTGCCGGCATTTTTGGCGGCTTTTGGCAGCCGGAAGAAGCTTTCGGAGAAGGAGATTGATGAACTGGAACGCATCATTGCGGAGATGAGGGGGTGAGACCATGAGGTGGTATTCTGTTTTTTCGCAGATTGTGAATATGAGCCTTACCGGCGGGATCGTGATCCTGGTGGTGGCGGCGGCGCGGCTCTGCCTGAAGCGGGCGCCGAAGGCAGTGTCCTATGGCCTGTGGGCGGTGGTGCTGTTCCGCCTGCTGTGCCCGCTGGCGGTATCTTCGGATTTTTCCCTTCTGAACCTTCTGGACGTTCCGGTGAAGGAGGCTCTGGTGGGAAGCCGTCTGGAGTATATTCTCATTGAAGGGGAGCCGGTGGGGAATCTGCCTGGAACAGACAACGGTGTAGCGTCGGATGTGGATTCAGAGGGTGATTTGGGCGAAAATCTGTTGATGACGGGTATAAATTCCGCTATTAATGTTGATGATAGGCAAAAAAATGATATATTTTCTGAGCGTCCGGTAACGGTGACGGTGGAAAGACCTCTGTCTGCCGGGACCATATTTCCGGCTGCGGTGATCTGGTGCCTGGGCGCTGCGGGGATGCTGCTGTATGCCGTTCTGTCTGGCCGCAGGCTGCGGCGCAATCTTGTGGGTGCGGTGCACCTTAAGGACAATATTTTTCTGTCGGATTATATTACGTCTCCTTTTGTGATGGGCTTGTGGCGGCCCAGGATCTATCTGCCTTCCGATCTGGGGGCGCGGGAGCAGTCTTATATCCTGCTGCATGAGCAGTATCATATCCGGCGCTTGGATCATGTGGCGAAGGTTCTGGGATTCGCGGTTCTTTGTATTCACTGGTTCAATCCGCTGGTATGGCTGGCGTTCGTCCTGTTTTGCAGGGATATGGAGATGAGCTGTGACGAGGCTGTGGTGAAAGGAATGGGAGAAGAGGTCCGGGCTGATTATTCGGCTTCCCTTCTGGAGCTTGCCACGGGAAAACGGGAGATTGGCATGATGCCCCTGGCTTTTGGGGAGGGGGATCCCGGCAGGCGGATCCGCAACCTGGCCCGGTGGAAGCGTCCGGCCCTCGGGGCGGTGGCTGTGGCCGCAGTCTTTTGTGTGATACTGGCGGTGGCGCTGCTGACCAATCCCAGGGAGCAGCCGGCAGAAACGGAGGAAAGACCACGGAGCCTGACCTGCAACATTCAATGCCAGGGGATCAATGCGGACATCGATCCTTCTTATTTCCCGGAAGGGTTTGATTTTAACTATGGTGGCCTGATGCGGGGAGTGATCCTGGGAGATGGGACGCTGACTTTTACCACGGGCTGGGATACGGACGAGCTGGTGGTGGGAGAGAATTATTATGAGAAGCATACCGTTGGTACGATTGTCAAACAGGAGACGTATCGTTTGAAGCCCGATGAGGAGGGCAGATATACCTTACATGTCAGTCACCGGAAACCGCAGAAGGAAGAACAGGCATTTTATTTCATCAGGGGAGAAAACGGAACATACGTGCTGGAAATACAGTTTCCTGCCGAAGAACAGATGACGGAGCGGAAGGAAGATGAGATATTAGAGGGATTATGCGTATTATCCACAGATGAAGGGGTGGTATATAGTACGCTAACGAATACCATTGTGCTTGAACCTGACTCAAATGAAGACTTCTTCCATAATTTTTATCAATGATAATAAACTTACCAATCAGATGCTGCCCGGATAGGCGGCAGGAATATGATCTGTAAAAAGTCCCGGCTTGCAAAAAAACTTTGCGGTCCGGGCTTTTTACATTTCCGGAATTCATTTAGGTGCTTATTATAGTAGCCAAAATGGTGTAGCCTACCAAATCTACAAAAGAACGCCTGCCAATACTGAGGCTGTGCCATTTGCCACCCCAGCATTACCAGCCGTTCTATTTATACATCCCCGAATAATCTTGTCACCTGTCTTGTCATATGTAAAAATATATGGTATACTACCATTCGTGTACCCTTGGAAAGGAAAAACAGGAATCAGAACAGCAGCGGGCGATTGTCCGGCTGCTGCAGGGAGGATAAGATGGATGATAAGACAGAACGGATCAAAAAATTAAAACAGGATAAAAATTCTGTGATTTTGGCCCATTATTACGTGCCTGCAGAGGTGCAGGCCATTGCAGATTACGTGGGGGATTCCTACTATCTGGCAGAGGTGGCAACAAAGGTGGAGCAGCAGAGCATCCTGTTCTGCGGCGTGCGGTTTATGGGGGAAAGCGCCAAGCTTCTGAACCCCCACAAGCGGGTGCTTCTGCCGGACGGGGAGGCGGACTGCCCCATGGCCCATATGGCAGCGGAGGAGCGGATTGAGGCGGTACGCCGGGAGTATCCTGATGTGGCAGTGGTGTGCTATGTCAACTCGGATGCGGGGCTGAAGGCCCATTCCGATGTGTGCGTGACCTCCTCCAATGCGGAAAAGATCGTGAGGGAGCTTCCGAACCGGGACATTTATTTCATTCCCGACGAGCATCTGGGCCGCTATATCGCCGGGCGGCTGCCGGAAAAGCACTTTATTTTTAACGACGGCTTCTGCCATGTGCATACGGAAATTACGGCAGAGCAGGTAAAACGTGCGAAAGCGGCCCATCCGGACGCGCCGGTGCTGGCCCACCCGGAATGCGGCGGCCTGGTGGTATCCCTGGCGGATTACGTGGGCAGTACCGCCGGGATTATCGACTATGCCGCCAGGAGTGAGGCGGAGGAATTTATCATCTGCACGGAGACAGGGGTATTTTACCGGCTGCAGCAGGAGAATCCGGAAAAACGGTTTTTTCCTGCATCGGACGCCCAGGTCTGTCCCAATATGAAAAAGATCACACTGGACCGGGTGATTCAGGCCCTGGAAACCGGGGAGACGGAAGTACGGCTGGATGAAAAACTGATGGAGCGGGCCCATGCGCCCTTGCGGCGGATGCTGGAACTGGCCGGGAAATGAGAAGTTTATGAAGGAAGATTTAAAGTTATATTACGATATAATTATAGTGGGAAACGGCGTAGCTGGATGCTTTGCAGCCTTGCACCTGCCTAAGGAGCTTTCGGTTTTAATGATTACCAAGGCGGATCTTGAAGAAAGCGATTCCTTTCTGGCCCAGGGTGGAATCTGTGTGTTGAAGGATGACGGCGATTATGACAGCTTTTTTGAGGACACCATGCGGGCGGGCCATTACGAAAACAGCCCCCATGCGGTGGAGGTCATGATCCGTTCCTCCCGGGAAACCATCCAGGAGCTGAGGGACTATGGGGTGGAATTTGAGCAGGAAGGGGGCAGGCTCTGCTACACCAGGGAGGGCGCCCATTCCACTAGCCGGATTCTGTATCATGCGGACATCACCGGGCGGGAGATCACCGGCAGGCTTCTGGCTGCCGTGCAGGCACAGAAGAACATTTTCCTGCAAAAACGTACAGTTATGCTAGATATTCTCCGCCATAAAAACCGATGCGAGGGGATTTTATTACAAAATAGCCGGGGAGAAATACAGCCTGTTTTTGCTCGTGATGTGATCTGGGCCTGCGGCGGGATCGGCGGGATTTATGAAAATTCCACCAATTATCCGCATTTGACAGGGGACGCCCTGGCCATTGCCCTGCGGCGGGGCGTGAAGCTAAGGCATGTCAGTTATGTGCAGATCCACCCCACTACGCTGTACACAGAGCGGCCGGGCCGGCGTTTTTTGATATCCGAGTCGGTGCGGGGAGAAGGGGCTGTGCTCTATAATAAGAAGGACGGGGAGCGTTTTGTGGATGAGCTGCTGCCCCGGGACATGGTAACCCAGAGAATTTTAGAGCAGATGCAGAAGGATAAGACCCACTGCGTATGGTTGTCCCTGGAAAAAATCCCCCGGGAACGGATCCTCTCCCATTTTCCCAACATTTATCGGAAATGCCTGGAGGAGGGCTACGATGTGACCAGGGAGCCCATTCCCGTGGCGCCTGCCCAGCATTATTTTATGGGAGGCGTGGAGGTGGATCTTGACGGGCGGACCTCGCTGGAGCATCTGTATGCCGCCGGGGAGACAAGCTGCAACGGCGTGCATGGGGCCAATCGGCTGGCCAGCAATTCCCTGCTGGAAAGCCTTGTATTTGCCAAACGGGCGGCCAGGGATATTGCGGCCTCCATGGAGAGAGAAAAGGGTCGTACCGGCGAGGAGGCGGCCGGAGCCTCTGCCGCCTCCATAGATGCGGCCGGGGAGGCGGCGTCCGGGCTCTGGAGCTGGGAGCTTCTTAAGGAACGCTATGGAATTTACAAAAAAGAATATGAAAATATGGAACAATATGCTAAAATAAACAAGGAACGTATCTGGGAAGAGATACGGAAGGGTGAATAAAATGAATCCGATTACGATGAATCTGAATGTTGACAATTTAATCCGTCAGGCCCTCAGGGAGGATATTTCCAGCGAGGACGTGAGCACCAACGCTGTGATGCCCGCCAGTACGCCCGGGGAAGTAGACTTGATCTGCAAGGAAGACGGCATCATTGCCGGGCTGGATGTTTTTGCACGGGTTTTTACCCTGCTGGATCCGGCGGTGGAAGCCATGTTTTACTGCCAGGACGGGGATGCGGTGAAGAAGGGCCAGAAAATGGGCGTGGTCCGGGGGGATATCCGGGTGCTGCTTTCGGGAGAGCGTACGGCGCTGAATTATCTCCAGCGGATGAGCGGCATTGCAACTTATACCCATCAGGTGGCACAGCTTCTTAAGGGCACGGGGATCCGGCTTCTGGACACCCGCAAGACCACCCCCAACAACCGGATTTTCGAAAAATACGCAGTCCGTGTAGGAGGCGGCGGCAATCACCGCTACAATCTGTCGGACGGCGTGCTGCTGAAGGATAATCACATCGGCGCCGCGGGCGGTGTGAGAAAGGCCGTTGAGATGGCCAGAGCCTATGCGCCCTTTGTGCGCAAGATCGAGATCGAGGTGGAGAACCTGGAGATGCTGAAGGAGGCGCTGGACGCAGGAGCCGATATTGTTATGCTGGACAATATGACGCCGGAGGAGATGCAGGAAGCCGTAAAGCTGGCGGCCGGCCGGGCCGAGACCGAATGCTCCGGCAATATTACACGGGAAAATATTGCAAAAATCGCAGAAACCGGGGTAGACTATGTATCCAGCGGGGCGCTGACCCATTCCGCCCCGATTCTGGACATTTCCATGAAAAATCTGCATCCGCTGCATTTGCAGGATTAAGCGGCTCCTAAGCGCCGGAACGATTATTTTTTCAGGAGGACTCATGAACGGGCAGGAAAGACGAGAGGAAATTTTAAATATTATAGCAGCAGCCACTGCCCCGGTATCGGGGACGGCCCTGGCGAAACGATTCAAGGTGAGCCGCCAGATTATTGTGCAGGACATTGCGCTGCTGCGGGCCGGGGAGGCCCGGATTCTGTCCACTTCCAGAGGCTACCTGATCCAGAGCAGGCCCTGTGCCGTGCGGGTATTTCCGGTAAACCATACCGACGAGCAGATTCCCTTAGAGCTCAACACCATCGTGGACCAGGGCGGCCGGGTGCTGGATGTGTTTGTACACCATAATTTATATGGAAAATTAAGGGCAGATTTAATTATAAGATCCCGCAGGGATGTGGAGCGGTTTATGGAAGGAATTCAGAACGGAGAGTCCAGACCCTTGAAAAATCTTACCAGCGGCGTGCACTGTCATACCGTGGAGGCGGAAAGTGAAGAAGACCTGGATTTGATTGAAAGAAAGCTGAGAGAGATAGGAGTGTTACTATGAAGCTTGGAATTACCATGGAAGGCGGCGCAAGCCGGACCATATTTAGCTGCGGCGTTACCGATGCGCTGTTGGAGGAAAATATTATGCCGGATTACTTTATCGGGGTATCGGCAGGAATTGCTTTTGGCGTATCCTATTTGTCCGGGCAGAAGGGCCGGAACCTGGAGCTTGCTAAAAATTATATGGGAGATAAGCGGTACATGGGGGCAAGGCACTTATTTAACAGGAAAAACCGCAGCTACTACAACCTGCCCTTTGTGTTTCGGGAGATTCCCCACAAGCTGCTGCCCTTCGACTACGATGCCTTCGGACGGTTTCCGGGCAAGGTGGCGGCCTGCGTCACCAACATCCATACCGGAAAGCCGGAGTATCTGGAGGTACCCCGGGGAGAGGAGCAGTTTGACACGCTGGTGGCAAGCTGTGCCCTGCCGGTATTGTTCCAGCCGGTGAAGATCGGGAAGCATTACTATCTGGACGGCGGCCTTTCCGACTCCGTCCCCTACAAGCAGGCCATTGCGGAAGGATGCGACAAGAACATCGTAATCCTTACCCGGGAGCGGGATTATATTAAGAAGGCGGACCGTTCTGTGGGCGCCATCGGGAAATTGTACAAAAAGTATCCCAGGATCGTGGAGGATCTGAAGACACGTCCCGAAAAATACAACGCGTGCATGAAGGAGCTGTATGAGGCGGAAAGCCGGGGCGAGGTATTTGTGATCGCTCCCAAAGAAGCCCCTGGAGTAGGACGGACCGAGGGGCGCGCCGACCGGCTGGTGGCGTTGTACCAGGAGGGCTACCGTCAAGCGAAGGAGCAGATGGCAGAGTTGAAAAAATACCTGGAAAAATAGCGGATGCTTCCAACAGTCAAAGGGAATGTGTGGAATTAATGGGGAGGGAAAAGGATGATCCAGGGGAAATATTTAACGGGAAACGACAACCTGGCAGAGCTTTACCGGCTGCGGGAAGCGGTATTCCAGAAGGAATTCGGTTTTCCGGCCGAGTTGGAGCGGGACGGCTACGATAAGCTGGCCATTCATGCCATTGCATACGATGAAGGGCGTCCGGCTGCCACCGGGCGGATTCTCTATGACGGAGAGATCTACCGGATCAGCCGGGTGGCGGTAAAGGCAGAATTCCGCGGGAAAGGCTACGGAGAGTTCGTGGTGCGGATGCTGATTAACAAGGCGCTTATGTCCGGCACCCGGGAGATCTATGTCAGTACCTTGACTGGAGGAAAACGTATGTTCGAGAGAATTGGTTTCCAGGTCTGCGGCCAGGAGTATGAGAACGGCGGGCTTTTGTATCTGCCCATGTGGCTGCCGGCGGAGAGGCTGCAAAAGTGCTGCGGATGTGAATCCGGAGAATCCCATTGATGGCGTGGAGCAGGGTGGATCTGCCTGGGAAAGGCAGATCACACTACAACCTCCAGGATCGCCGGCGCAGCCTCAAGCCCCTGTGTCAATTCCTCCTCGGAGAGAAACGTATTATACATCTTGCTTTCAAAAATCCGGTTGGCAATGGCTACCGAATTGTCAATATTTTTCAGAAACCCCAGCATTGGCATAATTCAGAAATCCGGTCATTGAGATCCTGGAAAGGGAAAACGGCAGAAACCGGCTGCGTCCACTTGACCAGGATTTGCGGATCGACGTTTTTCATTTTTAAGCTGCGGCCGATCATGTGAATCCGTCCTTTGACAAAGACCGCAAGAGAATAAAAGAGATCGTCTGCCGCTTCGAAACTCAGCCGTATCACCAGATACTGCATTTCCAGATGCTTTTCCAAAAGATACAGCGTTGTGGTTTTTCCGAACTGGCGCGCGATTCACGGTAAAATAGGCGCCTTTCTCCACGTATCCGGTTGCGATCTGCTCAATGCGGTCCCTTATATCTACCATAAATTCTGTTAAAAAATGAAATAAGAGGAAATAAAAACAGTGAATAATGATTATGAAAAGAAAAACAGTTTCCGAATGCGGCAGGACAGTTCCCACAAGGAGAGGAGGGATTCAAGTGTAGAAGAAACAGGGCAGACAGAAGCGGCAGACGGCTTTCGGCGCACCCTGGCCGAAAAGTTCCTGCATACGTATATCACCTATCATACATATTATAGAAAGCTTTTTCCGGAGGAGGAAGGCTTTACAAGGGCGCCGATGAAAATGATTGGGGCATTGTGGGTGCAGAGGAAATGTTCCTTAAAAAATTATGCGCCATATTATCCATCTCGGATCCCAACGGCAGCATTATGGTCGATAAGCTGGTGAAGCAGGGGCTGGTTTGCCGCACAACGAATACCGTTGACCGGCGTAAGATACTTTTATCGCTGACACCAGAGGGGGAAAGGTGGCGGACGGCCTCTGGGAGGATGAAGTGGCAGCCTACGGCCAGCAGTTTGAGATCTACACGGAAGAAGAAATGGAGCAGCTTCTGGAGGCGCTGGATACGGTTGATACGCTGCTGCAGAAAATTGGCCTGTCAAAAGAAGAATAAAAAGGAGGAGACTATGATACGATTTGTGATTCGAAGAATACTGTCTGTAATTCCGGTTATGCTGGGGGGGTGTGATCATCGTATTTGCCCTTCGCGTCGTAACGCCGGGGGATCCGGTGGATCAGATAGCGCCCACAAACTCCTTTACGGAAGAACAGCGGGAAGAAGTGCGGGAAGAATTTGGGTTAAATAAACCGATACCCGTACAGTTTCTGGATTATGTGGCGGGAGTATTTACAGGAGATCTGGGGGATTCCTATATTACAAGGGAGCCGGTTTTAGACAGTATGCTAAAGCGCCTGCCGGTTTCTCTGACCATCTGCCTTGGAGCCGTATTGATCGGTCTGATCGCCGTCTTTGCAGTGAATCTTCACTGGCTTCCCGCGTTTATGTTTACAATCATTAACTCAAACTTCCCACATTAAAAATGGGATTTGCTCCTTGAAAAATCAATGATTTAGCTCACAAAATAGCGCTTAGGCAGCCGCTGAACTGCACTCCAATGCTTTTTGCATGTACTTCGGCAGTCTCTGAATAAAGCTGGCGGTGAATTCCTCCAGTTGCTGTTCTGTGATGTGGAAATATTCCATAACGGTATCCATTAGTGCATCTACGATAATCCTCATGGATTGACTGAACGTGATGTCATCCAGTTCATCCATGAGGCAGAAAAACAGTTCGCAAATCGTTTTGTCATC
>CATJBQ010000051.1 GCA_949738465.1 uncultured Lachnospiraceae bacterium | reverse complement strand
GGAAGGATTTACCATGGAATACACAGATCAGGTTAATTTGGAAAACAAGCGTAAGCTGCGGGACATGCTTGGGGATATGCCGCGGTTTTTAAGCGACTACTTCCGGTATCTGGATACCCGGAATACTTCAACCAGAACCCAGTTGGCATATGCCTACGACCTGCGGTTATTTTTTCAGTTTCTGCAGCAGAACAACCCGGTCTACGGGAAGATGACCATGCGGGAGCTGCCCTTGTCTATGCTGGATCAGATTACACCCACCGACGTGGAGGAATATCTGGCCTACCTTTCCTTCTACGAGAACCAGGAAGGAACGGAGAAAACCAACGGGGAAAAGGGGAAATCCCGCAAATTATCGGCCCTTCGGACCATGTACAAATATTTCTTCAATAAGGAATTTATCACCACCAACGCCCCCTCCATGATCGAGACGCCCAAGAAGCACAAGGAGAACATCATTCACCTGGATAAGGACGAGGTTTCGGATCTTCTGAAGGTGGCCGGACAGGGCACGGACCTGACGGAAAAACAGCAGACCTTCCATGAGAAGACAAAATACCGGGATACGGCCATCCTCACTCTCCTGCTGGGAACGGGAATCCGTGTCTCCGAGCTGGTGGGCCTGGACGTTAAGGATGTGAATTTCAAGCATAACAGTATCCGCATCATCCGCAAAGGCGGCAACGAGTCCACGGTATATTTTGGCGAGGAGGTTTCCGCCGCCCTGATGGAGTATCTGGAACTGGAACGGAGCAATATCGCGGAGAAAGCGGCGCCGGAGCAGGCAGACGCGCTGTTTCTCTCCTTAAAGTACGGCCGCCTTACCACCCGTGCCGTGGAAAAGCTGGTGAAAAAATATTCCAATGCCGCCAGCATCAATAAAAAAATTACCCCCCACAAGCTGCGGAGCACCTACGGAACCAACCTCTATAAGGAAACCGGCGATATCTATCTGGTAGCGGACGCTCTGGGCCACAAAAGCGTGGAGACCACCCGGCAGCACTACGCGGCCACCGACGACGAGCGCCGCCGTCTGGCCGGGAAATTCTCCGGAAGCATTTTTCACCAGGATTAACGTCCTGTCGCAGATCGGGTTTTCGTCGCCGGTTTACACTCCCCGTTTCGGTCCGCGCTAAACAATCGTTCTCCGGACGATTAGCGTCCTGGCGCCGAATTGCTGGTTAATATGAAAAGAGCCGCCTGACGGCAGCTCTTTTCTGAAGGTAACATTTTATGAAGAAACAAAAGAATCACGCTTAGTAACAAGCCGCTTCGTATCCACGTACTAACGCAGCTTACAGATCTCGATATATTTTAAAATCATATCGACGCATCCGCCAAGTCCCAGCTTACTGCTGTCCAGAGTCAGGTTATAACTCCTGGAATCGCCCCATTTCTTGCTGGAATAATAATTGTAATAGCTGGCCCGCTTCTTGTCAGTCTTGCCGATCATATCCTTAGCCTTCCCTTCCTCCCAGCCGTAGGTATCCATCAGATGGTGGATTCGAAACTCCATATCGGCGTGAATGAACACATTCAGGCACTTGGGATGTCCCTCTAAGGCATAGTCGGCACAGCGGCCAACCATAATGCAGGATTCCTTCTTGGCAAGATTCTTGATAGCGTCAAACTGGGCCAGGAAAACCTTGTGGTTCAGAGGCATATCCAGATAAGAGGTGGTACCGAAGCCGCTGGCAAAATAGGTGTCCATGACCAGGGAATACAGAAAGCTATTGGTGGGACGTTCATCGTGATTCTGCATAATCTCTTCGCAAAATCCACTTTCCTTGGCAGCCAGCGAAAGCAACTCCTTATCGTAACAGCGGATCCCCAGCTTCTCCGAGAGCATCCGGCCCACATCCAGGCCCCCGCTTCCAAATTCACGACCAATTGTGATCACATAATTACCCATAGCATTACCACCTTTCTCTACCGCGGATTCCTGCGGCAATTCCTGTTCACATCTTTAGTATAACATAAAATCACAGAAATGTATATACAATTTATGATATTTATTAAATTTAATGATTATTTTTTCCCAGTGTCCGTAATAATTCCTGAAAATACGCCGGTAACGGCGCTTCCACCTCCAGGTAAGCCCCCGTTGTAGGATGCGCAAACCCGATCACCATGGCGTGAAGGGTCTGCCCTTGAAGATCTGCCCCTTCTCTCCCGCTGCCGTACAGCATGTCGCCCAAAAGCGGATGGCCGATACTGGCCATGTGGACGCGGATCTGGTGGGTACGCCCGGTTTCCAGTTCAAATTCCATATAAGTATGGCGTTCAAAACGCTTTAGCACCTGGTAATGGGTCACCGCCGGCTTTCCGTTATCATAATTCACAGCCATCTTCTTGCGCTGGGTGGGATGGCGGCCGATGGGCCCTTCTATCCGGCCCTGATCCCCGGCCACAATTCCCTTCACAATCCCGCGGTAGCGCCGGGTGACGCTATGCTCCTTGATCTGGGCGGCAACCGCCAGATGGGCGGCGTCATTTTTGCAGACAATCAGCGCGCCGGTGGTATCCATGTCGATGCGGTGGACGATGCCAGGCCGGATCTCACCGTTGATCCCGGACAGATCCCGGCAATGGAACAGGACCGCATTCACCAGGGTGCCGCTATAGTGCCCCGCGGAAGGATGCGCCACCATGCCCTTGGGCTTATTGACCACCAGCACATCCCCATCCTCATAGAGAATGTCCAGGGGGATATCCTCCGGCAGAATCGCAATCTCCTGGGCCCTGGGGACGGTCACCGACAACAGATCCCCGCCACAGACAGGGAAGCTTGCCTTCCTGGGCTTTCCGTTCACCAGCACAAGCTGCTCCTTGATCAGCTTCTGGAAAAAAGACCGGGACTGCTTCTCATAGATCCGGGACAGATACCGGTCCAGCCGTTCTCCCGCCACCTCGGGCTCCACCTCGAACTCCTGGCAGTTCTCCCGGCTCTTGGGATACTCCCTGCCGCTATCCATGATGCTCCTTCTTTCTCCCCGGCCAGATCCGCATAAGCTCCGCTTCCTTATAATAAAACAGGAACAACAGAACGAACAGGATCACCGAGCAGGTAACGTAGATATCCGCCACATTAAAAATCGGGAAATCGATCAGCTCAAAATAGAAAAAATCCACCACATAGTCCAGCCGCACCCGGTCAATAAAATTCCCCAAAGCCCCGGCCAGCACAAACACACAGACCGCCCTAAGCGCCAGAAAACGCTTTTCCAGCGGGATCCGGAAATACGTCCAGCAGACAAACAGCCCGATGACCACCGTCATAATCACAAAAAGCACCTTCTGTCCCTGCAGAAGGCCAAAGGCCGCTCCACGGTTTTCCAGATACCGCAGGCGGAAAACGCCCTCCCACAAAACCACATCACGGCCTCCCTTAGCTGGCGCAAGCTGCTCTACGGCAAGAAACTTGGTCAACTGATCCAGCGCCACCAGAAGGAGCACCCCGATCAATGCAGCAATGCTGCTCTTTTTTCGATCTGTCATAAAAAATCTCCCATAGTTTACATAATATAATTACTGTTAACTTAACTCAAAACAGACAGCAGATCCCCTCCAGGATCTGTTCGTCCGAAAGCTCCCTTGTGATATACGCCTCCCCGGGACGTCTCAGCAGAATAAATTTCACACAGCCGCCGTCCATCTTCTTGTCCAGCCTGGTGGCCGCAAGTACCTGCTCCGGTGAAAAAGCAGGCTCCGTTAGCCGCAGGGGCAGTTGAAAGGCCGACAGGGCCTCCCGGAGCTTCTGGCAGTCCTCCCTGGAATAAGAGCCATACCGACAGCTTAATTCCGCCGCCGCCACCATTCCGAGGGCCACGCACTCCCCGTGCAGCAGCGAGAAATCCGACAGCTTTTCAATAGCATGGCCAATGGTGTGGCCAAAATTCAATAAAGCCCGCTCTCCCTGCTCCTTGGGATCCCGCTGCACCACGTCCCGCTTGATCCGGCAGCTTCCATAAACCATCTCCTCAAGGACGGGGAGCTCTTTCTTAAGAATCGCATTCTGGTGCGCGATCAGCCACTGGAAATAAGCGGCGTCCTGGATCTGCCCATGCTTGAGGATCTCGCCCATTCCGGAAGCCATCTGCTCCCTGGGCAGGGAATGGAGCACAGACAGGTTTATATAGACCAGCCGGGGCATATAGAAGGCCCCCACCATATTTTTGTACTGCAAAAAATCCACGCCGGTCTTTCCGCCGATGCTGCTGTCCACCTGGGCCAGAAGGCTGGTAGGAATCTGGATAAAGTCGATGCCTCTTAAGTAGGTGGCCGCCGCAAATCCCGTCAGATCCCCTACAACGCCGCCGCCAAGGGCGATCAGCAGGTCCTTCCGGTCAAATTGGTTCGAAATCAGGTGCTCATACACATGTCCCACCGTACCGGTATGCTTGGAAGCCTCCCCGGCTTCAAATACCAGGCTGGTATACAGGGAAAAATGCGGACGCAGCGCATCGATAACCTCCTCCAGGTACAAGGGCGCCACATGGGTGTCGGAAACGATGCATACCCTGCGGCCAGGCGCATACCCAAGCGCCTGGATACAGGACAGCAGCCGCCCAAAATCCTGCTCCAGATAAATTTCATAGCAAGGGCTTCCCTCATAGGAAACCGGAATCCTTCGGCTCATAAACCAATATCCTTTCTATCCTTACAGATCATCCTTACAGATACTCATACTTACAGATACTCATAATAGGAAATCTTCAGCCGCCCCTTTTTCGTCTCCCCCTGCTCCTCGAGAAATTGGAACCGGCCGGTGCCCCGGATGGAGAGAACGTCTTCCGGCTTCAGGGCGGCGCTGGCGCTTAGCGCCTGTCTGCCGTTGATAAAGACCTGCCCCCGGTGCAGAAGCTCCGCCGCCTGGCTGCGGGAAATGCGGCACAGCAACGCCAGGATCCCGTCTAAACGGTTGGAGGATACGATCCCGCTGCAGAGCTTCAAACGCGGCGTAACGGCAAACTCCCCGGGTTCTGCGGCCACAAGGGACACCGCGGTGTTGCGGATCCTGGTAAGCTCCTGGCTTAAGAATTCCTGGATGCCGCTCTGGCAGAAGAGAGAAATCTCCTGCTCCTGAATGAGGATATCCCCAAGCTTCTCCCGTTCGATCCCAAGGCTCATCAGGCTTCCCAGCACGTCCCGGTGGGTGAGTTCTTCCGCAAATCTGCGGTTTCTGGGCGTAATCTGACAGCAGGTAATGGGAAAATCCCTGTCAAATACAAAAGCATCAGGTAGAAATGCTATCATCTGACGCTCTGCACCCTCATAGCCGCCAAATAACTCATAGGGGCCGTAAAGCTCCTGCTGGCAGCTATGAAATATATTCTGTTCGTTCAAATTCAGGAAACTGCTGTAGAAGGGAATCCCCCGCTCATAGGCCTGCCTGGACAGATCCACCAGATGGCGTCCCAGCATCAATTCTTCCTTCGTCATGGATCCGCCCTCTAATAATCCGTCTTGATGCCGGTATGATCCAGCGCGTCCACCATATTCAGAAAATCGCCGGAAATATCCACACTGGACGGTGTGATAATAAATATGTAATTGGAAATCTTTTGCAGATTCCCGCTGATGGCAAAACAGGAACCGGAGGTAAAATCGATGATACGCTGCGCAATATCAAGATCCAGCCCTTCCACATTCAGCACAACCGTCCGGTTCTGTAACAATGTCTCCGTAATCTCCCTGGCATCCTCCACCGAGGTCGGCTTGATCACACATACTTCCATTCCACTTCCCTGCTTTCTGGCCGACCGCATCGGGGTCACCTTAGGCGTTGTCTTTACCGGCTTCTCCTTGGATGCACCGGAAGGATACTCCTCCTCCGGATACTCCTCCCGCGCTTTCCGCTCCTTGCGGGAGCTGCGGCGGGGCGGTTCCTCCTCCTCATAATCATCCTCGTAGTATTCCTCATTATAAAAATCATCCTCATCATCCGGATTCAGACGCATAATATTCAAAAATTTATCAAGAACGCTCATTCCTATTCTCCCTTAATATCCATTCTTACGGTAAGACCGTCAGACCGTAACCGCATACTGACGTTCCCCAAAAATCCCGGTACCCACACGTACCATGGTGGCCCCCTCCTCGATGGCAACCATATAGTCTCCGGTCATACCCATGGACAAAATATCCATACATACATTATCAATGTTTTTGTGACTGATGTCAACAGATAATTCCTTCATTTTTCGAAAATACATGCGATTTTCCTCCGGATCCTCCACAAAGGGGGCGATGGTCATAAGGCCCTCCACATGGATTCCGGGAAGGGCGGCGATGGTGGAAACCAGGGAAACAGTCTCCTCTGTGGTCATCCCGAACTTACTTTCCTCCCCCGCAATATTGACCTCCACCAGAACACGGGCCCGTACCTGCTTGAGGAGAGCCACGCGGCTGATCTCCTCCGCCAGCCGCAGGGAATCCACCGAATGGATCAGGCAGGCCTTATCCACGATATATTTTACCTTATTGCGCTGCAGATGGCCGATCATATGCCAATGGATATCCTCCGGCAGCGCTTCGTATTTGTCCACCAGCTCCTGTACCTTATTCTCGCCAAATTCCCGAACTCCAGTTCGATACACCGTTTCCAGCATGGAAACCGGCTTGGTCTTGCTGACGGCAATCAGCGTCACCTCGGAAGGCTCCCGCCCGGCCTTCTGGCAGGCGATTCTGATATTTTCCTGCACCTTCGCCAGATGTTCCTTTAACATTGTTTCCTCTGATACGTTTTCGTCAAATATCTTTTCCTCTGACATAAATCAAAGCTCTCCTTTTCGTCTGGCTCCTCTTGCCGCCTTCCGGCTCCGGCTCCGTTAATGTATAATATCGTTTTCCTCCACCGCGCTGCTGTCTAACGCAATGTGGTCGTACATGGAGATGCCATAGCTGGTTCCGCTCTCCACAATGGTATATTCCTCATTCTCAAACAGCTTTTCAATCCGTTTGAACACGGCAAAGCCCTTATTGATGTTGTAGACGCCGTCTAAAGAAGCGATCTCCTTTAACACATACCGGTCATTAGAATCCGGCAATAGCACCGTGTCTCCCGGATGGATCCCCTCCCCGTCTATGTAATAAAAATCCTCCGTCTCATAAAACAGCGTGACTTGTGTGAATTCCACCACGGTCCGCCCGTCCTCCGTTCTGGATTCCTTCAGAATCCCGTACGCATTGGAATCCCCGCCCTTGGTGATATAATTTTTGGGAATCATCAGAAATTCCTTGGAGGTGATGGCGGAATTTGGGATCTTAAGCCCGGAGGTGTCCGTAAGGAGCAGCTCCAGCTTCAGGTACCGCTCTGTGGCAAAGCGGATCATGGAATTCTGGAATTCCAGCACCAGATACCAGGCCCCGTCCCGCTGGAGCGTGGAAGCTTTCGCCCAGGCCGTGGTATTGTCCTTCCAGAAGCGCACCTCAATATTTTCCTCCTCCGCAAGGTCGAAGGCAAGTCCTTCCTCAACAGGAACCACCACCTGCCAGCGCTCGCTGTTGATCATCTTGTATACGGCATCCCCGGCAGCTACCGATTCCCGCTGCATGAAATTCTCCTTGCTGTAGGACTGGGTGTCAAACAGATCCCCGGTAAAATTGTCCACCGTCACATCCTCTAAGCCGTCCCTGTTATAAACGACCACGCCATCCTTCACGGCATTCTCCATCTGAAGGCTTCCTCCGGCCGCGGCCGGGTCCGAAAGCTGCTGCCGGGCGTTAAGGGCCTCCAGCAGGGTAGCCTCCATGTCGTATCGGAACTGGTAAACCTTCCAGAATCCGTTGTCTGAGTAGTTTTCCAGAAACTGATGGGCCACCTCCTCAAGCTGCCGGTAGGATTCGTCCGAAATCGGCAAATCGCCGTCGTTTTCCTTAGCCATCCTCTGATAGAAATCCCCGGTGGGATCCAGGGAATAGACGCAGCTTCCCACGCCGGCCTTCGATCCGTCCCGGTAATAGTAATGGATGTATCCGCTGCCGCTGGCATAATAGACCGTCTCGTCCCGCAGGATCATCCCCTCAAAAACCGTATTCTGCGCAATGCTGCCCTGTGTCACCTCATAAGCGGAAATATGGGTATCCGTAATATAATGGTATACAAAATACATCAAATAGATGAAAATGATACAGAATACGACTATACCAATATTGATTTTCCGTGGTTTCCGGTATCGAACCACCTTACGGTTACGCTGATCTGCCAAAATAAAGTCCTTCCTGCTCGTCCATTGGTCTGCCCTGTCTTCCGGAAGGAAACAGCCAGACCGCTATCGTAAATTGCCTGTATAGTATAACACGATTTTGAAATACTATCAATGACAGAAAAACAGATTTTCAAGGAGGTATTGTCAATGAACACCAAAGGATTGGATTATACACTGCTGGCCCTGGTCATTATCGGGGCCGTCAACTGGGGCCTTATCGGATTCTTCCGCTTTGACCTGGTAGCCTTTTTGTTTGGCGAAATGTCCTGGCTTTCCCGTATTGTCTATGCACTGGTGGGAATCAGCGGCTTATATCTGTTCACCGCCTTCGGGCGCATCCGCTCCTTCCAGCAGGCATAAAGGTCCAGGCAGCAAGATGAAATAGAGGATGCCCGGTGGCATCCTCTCCTTCTTGGTCATAATCCCTATCACTTCTGATCTGCTTACAACGAAATGGTTATCTTAGCCTTGGCACATTCCGGAAGCCTGGCCTCATCTCTGGAAATGCTCAGTACGAAATCCACATGGAAGGTACTGCTGATCACATCCAGGCGTTCAATGGCATGGGGAATCTCTTCTTCCTTAATCGCAGAGATTGTCAGAAAACTGTCTAAATACATCGCTTCCAGGTCATGGTCCTGGGATATGATTCCGTTCAGGAAACCTAAGAACTCGTCACAATTGGAAATCGGGAAATCGGAAACGTTAATTAAGCGCACCTTGTTGCTCAGCTCATACATGTGCTTCGTGCTCTTGTCCAGGTAAACAATGCTGCCATTGGCAGAACCCACCGCGTTGTTCACCAGATCCAATAAATGTTTTGTCTTCCCTTTTCCCTTCTCACCGGCAATAATCTGTATCATGTCAATACCCTCCTAGTTCTACTTTCGTTCAAAGCGAACAAAATCTTTTATCTTCATAGAATAATTATAGAACAGATTGACAGAAAATACAATCACCTTTTCCGTTTTTTTTACAGTAATTTTTAACCCGGCTGATTTTTGGCCAGATTCAGCAGTTCTGTCATATGATCGTAGAGGTCGCTGCGGCTCTCTGCCTTCAATACGATGGAGATATAAGGGGTCTGGTCCGGGCCCTGGCTGTAGAGCACCAGGCAGTAGCCGGCCTCGTTTGTGGTCCCGGTCTTCCCGCCTATGACCGTCACACCCTCCGGCACCTCTGCCACTCCGCGAAGATACTGGTTGGTGGTCTCCCAGGTCTGGGTCACCGGATTGCCGTTTCTGCCCGTATAGGAAGCCTCATAGCTCTTGGTGGCAATCACTTTCTGGAAGGGTTCCAGCTCGTCCACAGCCCGGGCAATCAGATACAGGTCATACAGGGTTGTATAATGATCCGCGTCCGGCAGACCGTGGGCGTTCACAAAATGCGAATTGGTGGCGCCAAGGGCCTTCGCCTCCTGGTTCATCAGCTCCGCAAAGGCTTCGGTGCTTCCGGAAATCATCTCGGCAATCACGTTGGCCGCATCATTGCCGCTGCTTAAGATCAGACCGTACAAAAGCTGCTCCAGGGAAAGAACCTCCCCGGCGGACAGGCCGCAGACCGAGGAACCGCTCTCTAAGTCCAGCGCCTGCTCACTCACCGTGGTGGTGGCTGACAGGTCGCCGTGCCGGATGGCCACGTAAGCCGTCAGTAGCTTCGTGGTGCTGGCCGGATACAGGCGCTCATGGATATTCCTGGCATAGAGAAGCTCATTGCTTTCCATATCAAAGAGACCTGCCGCTTCGGACAGGGTATCCGTAACCCCCTCCGCCAGAAGGTCTTCATTTCCTCCAACCGCAAAGGAGGACGCAAAAAAGGAAGGTGCACCGGTGTCTTCTGCACCAGTTGTTCCGCTTTTCTCTGCCTCAAGACCCAGGTCCTTAGCGGCAGAATAGACACCGTAGGGCTGCTCCGGCACAACCTCCTGGCCACAGCCGCCAAAAAGCAGGGCTACCGCCAGAACGCCTGCCGTTAACCGGTATTTTTTAACGATACATCTCACGCCACTCTAAATCTCCTCTGTCCAATGCTTTAATCAGAAGCTCTGCCGTCGCCAGATTTGTCGCCAGCGGAATATTATAGGTATCACACAGACGCACCACCGTATCCACATCCGGCTCATGGGACTTCGGGGTCAACGGATCCCGCAGGAAAATCACCATATCGATCTGGTTATGCTCGATCTGCGCCCCCAACTGCTGTGAGCCGCCCAGATGACCGGCCAGATACTTGTGGATTGACAGGTTGGCTACCTCCTCGATCAGTCGTCCTGTCGTTCCGGTGGCATAGAGATTGTGCTTGCATAAAATTCCGCGGTATGCAATACAAAAATTCTGCATCAGTTTCTTCTTGGAGTCGTGTGCCACTAAACCCACATTCATAGTAAACCATCCCTTCTTCTATATTTATTTGGCTGGATCGCCACATTCACTACAAATCCTATCGCTATATAGAGGCTGACCAGCGAGGTCAGACCATAACTGACAAAGGGGAGCGTCAATCCGGTGTTGGGCATCAGCCCGGTGACCACACAGAGATTGACAAATGCCTGGAAGCCGATCATGGCGGCCACACCGCCGCAGATCAGACGCCCCTGTAAATTTCTTGCCTTCCTACCAATCATAATACATTCTAAAACAATTAGCAAGAGTAAAACTAAAATCGCTGCGGCTCCCACAAAGCCCAGCTCCTCTCCTGCCACCGAAAAGATAAAATCTGTCTGGGGCTCCGGAAGGTAATTGCCGTTTTTCACGGAATAAACGGACTCGGTATTCAGCCCCTTTCCCCAAAGCTGTCCGGAACCGATAGCCATAATGGAATTCTGCTGCTGGTAGGCGTCGGAGATATATTTGGGGTTGGTGGGCTGCAGCCAGGCCATAATCCGGTTCAACTGGTAGTCCTGTAAAATCTCCTGGTCCGGCTGCATGATCAGGGCAAGGAACACCGCTCCTGCCGGAATCACCACAGCCAGCACGCCCCCGATAATCTTGTAGCTGATGCCGGATAAAAAAATCATCGCCAGAAAAATCAAGGCCGTCACAATACTGGTGGAAAGGTCCGGCTGCCGGTTAATCAGGATCCAGGGAACGAAGATCAAAATGCCCGATACCAGGATCATCCCGAACCGGTTAATCTTCTCCTGGTATTTTCCGAAAAACCAGGCAAAAAACAGGATGATGCAAAGCTTGGATACTTCCGAGGGCTGAAAACGGAAACCGCCGATGGAAAGCCAGCGGGTAGCCCCAAGGCCGTCGTCCCCCAGGGGGGAATATTTTACCAGCAGAAGCAACACCAGATTCCCCGCATAGACCAGCCAGTGCAGATACATATACAGGGAGTAATCCACCAGGGCCACAACGATCATCGCCGCAAGTCCCAGGGCCATGCCTACGATCTGGGTCTTCTGCAGAGAGGCTCTGGCGCTGCCGATCACGGCGATTCCGATCAGATTCAGCGCAACGCAAAACAAAATCAGCCGGAAAGGTATTTTTTTATATTGATAATCTTTTAACAAACTGAAAATCATGCTGTTGAAATCCTTATATACAAGTCCTTACGCATTCGCTTTTCCAGGCGTATGATGCATGTCCTTGATGGGGATATTGGCATACAGCGCAGGCACCGTTCCGTTATTGCCCTCGGACTCCGTCTGGGTGATCTGGATATCCAGCCCCTCCGCATCGATCTCCATATATTTGGAAATCACCTGGATGATATCGTTTTTTATCATTTCCATCACATCCGGGGAACAGTTTGCGCGGTCAGAAATCAGCAGGAGCTTTAATCTGTCCTTTGCAATATCGCCGGAATTCTTCTTTTTAAAAAAATCCATCAATCCCATAGCGGCCTCCTCTTAATTTTTCTTAAACAAACCGGCAATCTTAGACCACATGCTGTTCTTCACATTCAGATCGAGAAGCGGCACATCCTCCCCTAAGATTCTATGGCAGATGTTGATGTATGCCTGCCCGGCCATGGTATCGGTACGTCCGGCCAGCGGCTCTCCCTGGTTGGTGGAGATAACGATCTGCTCGTCGTCGGGTACGGCGCCGATCAGATTGATGGCCAGAATCTCTGTCACATCGTCGATGGACATCATATCGCCCCGGCTCACCATATCCATGCGCAGCCGGTTGACAATCAGGTGGATCTGCTTGATCTCATTGGCTTCCAGAAGGCCGATGATACGGTCTGCGTCGCGAATGGCGGAAACCTCCGGCGTGGTCACCACCAAGGCGCGGTCCGCTCCTGCGATGGCATTCTTAAAGCCCTGCTCGATCCCGGCGGGACAGTCCAGCAGGATATAGTCAAATTCCTCCCGAAGCTCATCCGTCAGCTTCATCATCTGCTCCGGGGTCACCGCTGTCTTATCCCTGGTCTGGGCCGACGGCAGCAAAAACAGGTTGGGATAGCGCTTGTCCTTAATCAGCGCCTGCTTCATCCGGCAGTTCCCCTCAACCACATCCACGAGATTATACACAATCCGGTTTTCCAGTCCCATGACCACATCCAGGTTACGCAGACCGATATCCGTATCGATCAGAACCACCTTCTTGTCCAACTGGGCCAGACCTGTGCCCACATTGGCTGTTGTGGTGGTCTTACCTACCCCGCCCTTCCCGGATGTAATTACAATTACTTCACTCATACTTTCTTCCTCCTGCCAAACAATAATTGCTTCTAATACTACATTTCTATAAATGATTCAAAAGACCCTTTGTAATCGGCTCAATATAGATATTGTCATCTTTTACAACGGCAACCTGCGGATCTACCACCGGTTCTGTCTTTTTTTTCTTTTTTGATCCGGACCATAAGGCCTTATCGGCGCTTCGTCCAATGACGTCTCCGATCTTCAACTGCACCGGATCCATGTCCAGGGCCGCGATAAAGGCCTGGTTGTCCCCGCCGGCGCCGGCGTAGGCGTTCCCTTTGAGCGCGCCCAGTACCACCACGTTCCCCCGGGAGACGATCTTGGCTCCCGGATTCACATCCCCCAGAATAATGATACTGCGCTCGCATTCCAGAAGCTGGCCGGAACGGAGGGTTCCCTTGTAAAACTGGCCGATGCTTAACGCATCCTCCGCCGGCTCCTCCATAAGTCCCTTTAAGATCTGTTCGCGAATTACGTCATTTTCCACAATACAGACAATGACGACATCGCTGTTGCGGCTGATGGTCTCGACGATCTGCTGCTCCTCCCAGGCGGAGAGCTTCCGCCCTTCAAAGGACAATGCCATCCTGGCCCCCTTAAAGAAGCTGTCCGCCTCCTGGAACTTCCCGGCAACGGCGCTTAACAGTTCCTCAAAGGGAATCTCAGGATCCAGAATCAGATTGATTCCATATTTATTGCTTTTTAAGATAACCTTCTGTGACATAAACTGCCTCCTGCTTCCTGACAAATTCACATTAATCGGTAAAGACATTTGCATTATTTCCAATCTCCCAGGCCTGTCCCGTCAGCAGCTCCTCCTCGCTGGTCAAGTGGAAAAAATATTCCAGAATACTTCGGGATACCCGTGCCGCGTTAGTGGAGGTATAGCCGTAGGCGATTCGGGTTGCCATGGCGATCTGGGGCCGGTCATAGGGCGCATAGCAGATAAACAGCGCATGGTTGGGCCGGTTGGTCACCTGCTGGGCCGTACCGGTCTTGCCTGCCACCACCACCTGCTGCGGAAAGTCCTTAAAAACGGAGGCATCATCCACCATCATCCGCATGCCCTCGTGAATGGCGCTCCAGGTGGAAGGCGCAATGGCATCCATGGTGTGATCCACCACAGGGCCGTGATCCTCGATCACATTCCCCTCGCTGTCCGTCACCTTATCCAACAGCGTCAGCCGGTAAACCGTACCGCTGTTGGCGATGGCCGTGGTATAGCGGGCCAGCTCCGCCGTGGTGTAGTTGTGGTTGGCCTGTCCGATGGCTGTGGTGATGGGGAACTCGTTGGAGATCTTTGGCTCATTTTCCGGCGTTTCGATCCCGGTCTTCTCACCCAGCCCGAACATCTCGGCATATTTGGACAACGTGTTGATTCCTTTGCTCTCCTGGTAAGTCTCCCCCTCCAGGCTCATGGTATAGCCCAGCGTGTAGAAGAAATAATTACAGGAATCCCGGATTGCCTCGCTGACATTGATCTGTCCATGGGTCCGGTAAGGCCAGGCCCAGCACGTGGGGCCGTCCTCCACCAGTTCGAACTTACCCTTGTCCTCAATCAGGGTGGAGGTGTCGATGATCCCCTCTGTTAAGGCCGCCGCCGCCACCACCGGCTTAAAGGTGGATCCCGGCGCCGTCTGCTCCTGGGTGGCCCGGCTGTACATGGGACGGGTCAGATCCTCCCGAAGCTGCTGGAAATAAGCGTTATCCATATTGTTGGCCAGCCGGTTGGTGTCATATCCCGGATAGGAGACGCAGGCCAATACCTCTCCGGTCTGGCTGTCAATGATGACGCTGGAGCCGGTACAGGGATCCAAGGCAAGCTGGGCCGGTGTAATCTCCAGATTCTTGACTTTTTCCAGCATAAATTCATAGGCGTCCCTTGTGCCGTCGGCCAGTCCCTGGTAATCCGCATCGTTCTGTGCAAGGATCCCCTGCTCAAACAGGACCCGGCAGATCTGGCTTCCGGACAGGATATCGTCATGGATCATATATTTGTAAATCTTCTTATGGAAGTTCCGATCGCTCTCAAGCTCTGTCTGGATATAATTCAGCAGTGCCCCATAAATCTCTAAGGAGTCGGAATATTTGGAATCCGTCTCAAACTGGGTGATATCGATCCATTCCCTGGAAATGGCATGGTGCAGATACTCCGCTAAGCTGATCTCATTGCCCACCCATTTCTTATAAACTGCATCCTCCGTATCGATACTGTCCTTTAGGAGGACCTTATTCTCTGTCAGCAGATTCAGAATATAGCTCATGTAGACCTGCTGCTCCTTGTCAAGCTCCCCGTAGGCGGTGGCGGCTCCGACATTCAACTGGGCCATTACCTGGCCAATGACAGCCGACAGCTTGGCTTCAAACTGATGGAAGATCTCCTGCTCCACGCCGCTGGCCTCCGGCTGTCCGAAGGCTTCAAAATCGATGACATTGTTATCAAATAATGCAAAGTAAACATCATCGATGGGAATGATGATATTGTCGGAGGTGGAATTCTCATCCACCTCCTTCACCGGCCGGATATTGGAGTAGACGATACCGGCAATCTCCTGCTCCAGCAGCTTATACACGGCAATCTGCAGGTCATGGTCAATGGACAGGTACACATCATTGCCGGAGGAAGCTTCAATATAATCGCGCATCTGTACAATGCGGCCCACATTATCCTTATAAAACAGCTCATGTCCCTTGGTTCCCTGCAGAACCGTCTCCATCTCCTTCTCAATGCCGGACTTTCCCACAATATCCGTCAAGGTATATTCCTCGTTCTGCTCCACCAGCTCGTCGTATTCCTCCTGGGAAATCTTGCCGGTGTAGCCCACAAGATGGGAAAAATAAACGCTGTCCGTGTAACGGCGGATGGTATCCTCCGAGATCTCCACCCCTTCCAGATGATCGGAATTCTCCTTGATGGCGGCCACTGATTCCTCGCAGATATCCGTGGCAATGGTGATCTGGATGTATTTCTGAAAGGCATTCTGGCTTAAAGCATAGCGGACGGACATGATCTTCAAGGCATCCTCCCGAGAAAAGAACACTTGTTCGTATCTTTTATCCTCCTCGGTAGGCGTATCGATTCCTTCCAGACGGATCCCGAACTTCGTATCGCTGCGCAGAAAATCAAACATCTGCTCCGGCGTGGCATCCGCTTCCGAATAACCCAGCTTATTCCGGTTCTTAGACATCTCATCCACGGTCTTATAGCCGTAAACATCCGCCAGAAAACGCTTGAGGGTGCTGCCGCTGACCGCATATTCCAACTGGCCAGAGCCATTTTGCACCAGATTGAAATTGTTGTACAGAGAATCGCCGTTTCGCTCCAGAATCTGGATGATCTCATAGATCTCCGCATTGAGCCTGGCGTTCTTGCTGCGCTCATTGGTATAATGGCCGCTGTCCTCCAGCGTGACAATGTAGGACAGCTCATTGTAGGCCAGCGGGATCCCGTTGCGGTCGTAAATGGTTCCTCTGGTGCCGTTGGTGGTGCGCTCCTTCTCCAGCATCAGCGTATACTTGTCCGCGTATTCCTGGCCGTTGACGATCTGCAGGGTAAAGATCCTCTGAAGCAGGACGCCAAATAGAAGAATCATGACAAGCGCCAGCACAAACAATCTTGAGGTTATGATTTTTTTACATATATTCTTCACTTCATCAAACAAATTTGCCTGCACTCCTTCTCTCAATCACTTCCAGCTTCTGATTCACCTTCAATATTATATAGTACAAAAATACGGTTACAAGAATGGTATAAACCAGCTCCGGCAGAATTATATGAAGAAAATAATAGCCGAACTGGAACCTTCTCCGCAGGAAAAAGAACAACAGGTAGCAAAGAAGGTTGTAAGCCAGGTCGCTGGCCGAGATCAGGATCAGCGGCAGCTTAATCTCCTCCGGGAAAAACCGTTTGCGGAACATCCCGTTGAGATATCCGATGTACATGTAGATCAGCGCGTAGAGGCCGATGGCTTCCCCGAAAAAAATATCCAGGAGCAGGCCGCAGAAAAAGCCGATCCACATTCCTTCTCTCCGTCCCCGCATAAAACCGAAGGAGGACGTCACCACAATCAGCAGATTGGGCGAGATGGAGGCAAAGGACCATATCTGAAACAGTGTACTCTGCAATAAAAAACATATGGCAATGATCAAAAATACTGTTATTTTCCGTCTCATATCGAAATCCTATATTAAATCCTGTTTTCATATCCAGGCTATTCTGCTACTACCTGTTTTTTCTCCAGGATCACAAGCACTTCCTCCAGATGGGCAAAATCAACGGCCGGCGTCAGGGTGCCGGAGCTGGTCAGGTGGTTGGAATCCGGCTCGATGGTCTGGATATAGCCCACCAGAATGCCCTGGAGGTATTTATCGCTGATGTTGGAGGTGACAATCTGCTCTCCCACCTCTATGACTGTTCCTTCCTCACACTTCAAGTCTGTAAATTCAATCACACGGCTCTCGTTCATGGAAATCAGATTGCCGTTGACCACGCAGTAATCCTGGGTAGTCAATGTCATGCCGCTGACGTTGCTGGCATCGTCGATGACAGAGCGGACCTTGGCATAATTGGGGCCCACATCCACAACAATCCCCACCAGGCCGCTGTCGGCGATCACGTTCATATCCTTCTCGATGCCGTCGTCGGAGCCCTTATCGATCAGAAACGTGGAAAACCAGTTGCCGCTGCCCTTGCTGATCACCCGGGCCCCCACCTTCTCATAGCCGGGGTACTTCTGGTCTAACTGCCACAACGCCCGCAGGGTATCCAGCTCCGTCTGTTCCAGCTTCATGGTGCCAAGCTGGGTCTGAAGCTCCGCCACCTGCTTCTGAAGCTGGGCATTTTCCTCCTGGACGGATTTTAAGGACTTTAGGTTGTCCGCCTTGTCCGATACCCAGCCGGCTGCCGTATTGATTCCCCGCTGCATGGGGACGAAAACATATCCGGCCACCGTATTTAAGGGACCCATGGGAAGCTTCAGGGCAAGGGTCAGAAACATTGCGGCCACACACAGACACGTTAAGCCCAGCAAAATATATCTGGTGGGGATATGGAATTTTGATTTGCGTTTTACCTTCAATGCTATAACCTCAATAAAATTCTGTTCCTGTAACTGTCAAACTTGTTCGCTGTGCCTAACGGAAAATAATGGTTTTCATGCTGAAGGCCAGCTTCTTAAACTGTTCCTCCGAGACAATCTTGTTAAGCCCTCTTACCGCGCTCTCCTCCGGATATTCACAGAGGTTGACACGGATATTGGTGATCTGGGTAAACAACTGGTCCAGGCAACTGATCTTCGAAGACCCGCCGGTGAGATAAATGCCGGAATGGATAATATCCCGGGCCAGCTCCGGCGGCGTCCGCTCCAGAATCATCTTGATGGAGGTGCTGATGCTGGAAAGGCACTCCTTGATGGCCTCATATACGATGGCCGTGGTGATCTCCATCTCCACTGGAAGGCCGCTGACTACATCACGGCCCACGATGGTAGCCGACTTCTCCTCCACCTCCGGAAGGGCGCAGCCCAGTTCTTCCTTCAGAAAGCAGGCGGTCTTCTCGCCGATCACCAGACTGTACTGCCGTCTCAGATGGCTCATAATAGATTCATCCAGGCGCTTCCCGCCAAAATGCAGAAGCTCGCTCAACACAAGCCCTCCTAAGGAGATCACGGAAATCTCGGTGGTGTCGGCGCCGATGTTGACGATCATATACCCCGTGGGGGAATTCACATTCAGATCCAGACCCACGGCGTCCGCGATGGGCTTCTCGCACAGCAGGACGCTCTTTGGCTTAAACCGGCTCTTGTAAAACAGATCGAAAAAGGCCTTCTTCTCCACCTCCGTAATGTCGGTGGGAACGGCGACTACAAATTCCGCCCCCTTGCTGTGGCTTCTGGTATGCTTGTCCATCAGCTCCACAATCATGGTCTGCATATTGTTGTAATCTGCGATCACGCCGTTCACCACCGGAAAGGATACCTGGATGGATTCCGGCGCCTTCTCATACATGGCGTAGGCGTCGTCGCCAAAGGCATATAGCTGGTTCTTATTGACAATGGCGACCGTGTTCTTCTCATTGATCACCTTGCCGGTGGCCTTGCAGAAGATCTTCAGATTGCAGGTTCCCAGATCAATTCCATATACATTATTTCCCATACTTTTGTTCCTCTCAGTTTAACATTTCTTTTTCTTGAAAGCTGAAATACTGGTTATCGCCGATGATAATGTGGTCGGTCAGCGGAATGCCGACCAGCTTTCCGGCTTCCTGTACCCGCTGTGTAACGCGCAGATCCTCCCCGCTGGGCGTGGGATCTCCGCCGGGATGATTGTGCAGCAGTATGATATGCACAGCCTGGTACTGCAGGGCCCTGCGGAAGATCTCCCGGGGAGACACCAGCGAGGCGTTGACGGTACCGGTGGAGAGCACCTCATCCTTCAGCAGATGGTTCCTGGCGTCAAACATGGCCAGGAGTAGCTTTTCGGTAGATTCATGGCGGAACCGCTCCATGTAGTAGCCGGCAAGGGTCTCCGGATCGTCCACCTGTAAAACCCTCCGGTAACAGGCAGAAGCTATCCGCTTGGAAAGCTCCGCGACGCACTTAAGCTGTATGGCCTTCACCCTGCCGATGCCCGGCAGCTTCTTAAGATCCTCCACGGTAACCTGATAGAGGTTCAGAAGGCCCTGCTGCCCCATGCACAGGATCTTCTGGGCAAGCTGCAGGGCGGAACAGTCCCGGTTCCCGGTCCGAAGGACCACTGCCAGAAGCTCCGCGTCGGAAAGCACCTCCGGGCCGTATTTCTCACAACGTTCGTAGGGCCGCTCCGACCCCGGCAGTTCCCGCATCCGATAATGTAATCCCATTCTTTTCCTTTCTACTCTCATACCTTACGGCTCATTCACAAAAGAAAAAGTTTTACATTTTATTTTATCACAAAACGCGGGTCTTGTACACGTTTTATTTCTTAATTTTCTAAAAATTGAATAAAGAAATCCTACAGAGCCACAAGCCCCGCCTCGTACAGCTTCTGCAGGGACATCAGAATCCCAAGCTTGGCGTGATACCAGGTCAGCCCCCCCTGGAAATATACGGCATAGGGAGGACGCAATGGTCCGTCGGCGGACAATTCAATGGAGGATCCCTGCACAAAGGCGCCGGCCGCCATAATTACCGGACTGTCATAGCCGGGCATATCCCAGGGCTCCGGCGTCACATGGCTGTCCACCGGGGCCGCCGCCTGGATGCCCTTACAGAAGGCCGTCAGCGCCTGGGGGGAGTGGAGCGTTACCGCCTGGATGATGTCATGGCGGCTTTCGGAGCCATTTGGAATCACGGGAAAGCCCAGCCGTTCATAGATATTCGCCGCAAAAACGGCGCCCTTTAAGGCGGCCGC
>CATJBQ010000050.1 GCA_949738465.1 uncultured Lachnospiraceae bacterium | reverse complement strand
AGCCTCGGTACGGGCCAGAGAACCGCCGTAGGTTAAGCCCTTGCCGGTGAGCACGCCCTCGAACATGCCGCGGATCCGCTTATACTGGCCGAACATGAAGCCGATCTCTCTTGCGCCTGTTCCGATATCGCCGGCCGGTACGTCCACATCAGCCCCGATGTACTTGCAAAGCTCTGTCATGAAGCTCTGGCAGAAGGCCATGATCTCACGGTCGGACTTGCCCTTGGGGTCAAAATCAGAACCGCCCTTGCCGCCGCCGATGGGCAGGGAGGTCAGGGAATTCTTGAAAATCTGCTCAAAGCCCAGGAACTTGATAATGCCAAGGTTTACGGAAGGATGAAGCCGCAGTCCCCCCTTGTAAGGCCCGATGGCGTTGTTAAACTGCACCCGGAAGCCCCGGTTCACCTGCACCTGGCCCTGATCGTCCACCCAGGGCACCCGGAACATCAACTGACGGTCCGGCTCGGTGATCCGCTCCAGAATCGCGTTCTTCCGGTAAACCTCCTCATTGGCGTCAATCACCGGACGCAGGGACTCTAAAACCTCTTCTACTGCCTGTAAGAATTCCGGCTCGGCCGCATTTTTTGCTTTTACTTTCTCTAATACCTCATCAACATAGCTCATTTTGTCAGTTCTCCTTTTCTATTCTTAAAATAAACCGCTAACGATATTTTATTATGAAATCCGCCATTTTGCAATCCCTTTTCCTTCTTTTCTGCAATTCTGTGCAACTTTATCGTATGAAAGTGTCCCTTTTGCAAGTTTTGTTGTATAAAAATTCATTTTACGGGATTTGGCATAACATTTATGTGGTAGATCTCCTACTTCTTTTTTACGAAAAAAAGATTACCCGCTCCGTCCCATTTGGAACAATTGTTCCATCTGGCCGTCAAATTGTTCTTCTGCCTGATAATAGCGGATCATTTTAGCCAGATGCATGACCTCCGGATCCGCAAAATCCTTTCCCTCGGTTCGGCTGACCAGATACATCTGCAGCTCCCGGGGCTTTTGAAACTCCGGCGGAGCCAGGTCGAGCTTTCTGCAAATGATGCCGGCGGCATAATAAAATTCATAATTGCCCAGCATGGTTCCGGATCCGAGGCGCAGCTTATTCTGGATACTCTGTATGGCGAGCTCTAATACCATCGCTTTTTTCTCCTTTCACTATTCCTGCGCATTTTTTGCGCATAAGGGTATACCCGCAGGGTATTTTTTATCTGCCTTCTGGCTTGCGGTTTCAGTATAACAGATTTCGGTGCTCCCCACAAGGTCCGCTTACTTACGCCGCTCCCTGGCACTGCTCCTTCGCTTTTTACGCAGCCCCCTTGTGGCGCTCCTTATCCTGCACCTGCTTCAGATTCTCCAGCGCTTCCCGCTCCCTGGGCGAAACGTTTTTCGGCACCTCGATCTGTATGACGACGTATTCGTCTCCGCGCACCGCAGGATTTTTCATGGACACGATTCCTTTCTTTTTCAGACGGATCTTACCGCCGGGCTGCATTCCCGCCGGAACCTTGCACTGCACGTCTCCATACAGGGTCTGGAAATAGGCGTATCCTCCCAGAACCGCGGTGGTGTAGGGGATGCTTCCTGTGACGTAGACATCCATCCCCTTGCGCTGGTAGCCGGGTTTTTCCAGAATATGGACCTTGAGCAGCAGATCCCCCTCCTGCCCCTTGGCTCCCAGCCCCTTTCCTTTCAGCCGCACGCTCTGGCCCTCGTCGATTCCTGCCGGAATGTGCACCTTAAGGGCGGGCATCCCCGGGTCTTCAAACCGGATCTGTTTGTCGCAGCCAAAGGCCGCCTCCTCCAGGGTAATGGTAATTTCAGACTGGATATTTTTCCCCTGCTTCGGGCCATGCCTCCTGCCCTCCTGCCTATGGAAGCCCCCGCCGAACATGCCGCCAAAGAAATCGCCGAACAAATCCTCCATATCTGCGCCGCTGTAATGATACTCCTGGTAACGACCCCCATTTCCAAAATCGAAGCTGCCGGAAAACGGCCCGTTTCCCGCCCTTTCTCCCGGGTCCGCTCCCATGGAGCCGTCGACTCCTGCCATACCGAACCGGTCATACAGCTTTCTTTTTTCCTGATCACTTAAAATATTGTAAGCCTCTGTGATGTCTTTGAACCGCGCCTCCGCCCGGGGATTTCCCTGGTTGGTATCCGGATGGTATTTCTTGGCCAGCTTCCGGTAGGCCCCCTTTATGGTTTTCTCATCTGCATCACGGCTTACGCCCAGGATCTGATACAAATCCTTTTCTGCCATTTGGCTCACCTCCTGTTTTTGAAACTCCCGCAAAAGAAAAGAGCGGAGATGCCCGCAAGCATTCCGCCCTTCCTCTATCTGAAATGCTTTCCTTCGGAATGCATTTTTTTTTAGCCTTCGATGGAGATATACTTCTTCTCCTCGACCGGCTTCTCTACATGCTTGGGAACATTCAGTACCAGTACGCCATTGTCAAATCTTGCGGCAATGTCCTCCTGCTGGATGTCCTTCCCTACGTAGAAGCTCCGGCTACAGGTGCCGTAAAACCGCTCTCTGCGGATGTACTTCTTGTCGCTGGTGTCCTCTGTGGTGCTCTCGTTCTTGGCTGAAATGACAAGGTAGCCGTCCTTCAGCTCTGCCTGCACATCCTCCTTCCGATACCCCGGAAGATCAATACAGATCTCGTAATTGTTCTCGGATTCCTTGATGTCAGCCTTCATGATACTGCTGGATGGTGTCGCGTATCTTACGTGATTCCTTGAAGCACCATTGAAGTCGTCAAAGAAATTATCCAATAAGCTCTCTCCAAAAATACTAGGCATTAACATAAGTCATTCCTCCTTTTATTCTTCTGGCTTCCGCCTTGACTGTTAATGTTGTTCCGGAAGTTCTCCTTCCTTGTGATTCTGTTATACCACTTTTATTAGCACTCGTCAATAGTGAGTGCTAATAATTTATAAATTGTTTAGATTTTAATTTATTGTTTACAATTTGGCCGGAAATATGTATGTGTTCCGATTTCTTTTGACAGTTACACGTTCTTGTGTTACCCTTATATCAGATGATGCCGCGGCAAACAGGGCTTTTTATTTGTCGGACAGCTCATAAAAGATCAGGATTATATCATTTTTATGAAATACGCAAAGGAGATGTATTTATGAAATCAGCCAAAATTACCATAAACCCGCCGGAGATCAAGTCTGTTGCCTACAACAACACCTTCCGCCAGAAGCCGGGCCAGCCTGTGAAGCTCACCATCAAGTCCCAGGTCAATGTGCAGACCAATCCGGCTGCTCCCACCACCGCCGTAGCCATGGTGAAGGTGACGGCCGCAGACGAGGAATCCAATCTCAGTCTTACGCTGGAGACGATGACCCTGGTTTCTGCCAGTACTTTCGTCGATAACCTGGATGATGTGGTGAAGGCCCAGTATATGCCCATTATCATGATGGCTGTCAATGAGAAGATCCGCAATATCAGCTCCACTCTGGGGATGAACCTGCGGCTGCCCAATCCGCAGTTGGATTATACGGAAGGCGGGGAGGCCCCGGAGGGACCGGTTTATTTTAGTTAATTGATATGGATGCTTTGTAATCGATAAAAGTGCTCCGCCGATTTGGCGGAGCACTTTTTTGTAAGTATATTATCATACAAATTGTAATGCGATTTTTTTCATATCCTTTTCAATCTCTTCCAGATTGTCCGTCCATTCTCCCTCTCGCTGTAAAATCCCTTTAATACCAAGATAACATGCGTCGTCCAACATATTCGCTGCCTTAACTGCAGCTTAAGTGATTTTTCTATCATTGATAATTCTACAACTCCTTGTAAATCCAAGGCTTCATCGATGCGACAGGATTTGAACCTGCGACCTCTGCGTCCCGAACGCAGCGCTCTACCAAGCTGAGCCACGCATCGCAACTCCTGCGGGAAACACAATCTCACCATTGCATTTCCCGCTGGAACTATATCAGTTTACCATGATTCTCACATCTTGTCAACAAATTTTTACAGAGAATCAATATAATCTGCAATCGCCTCTCCGGCCATACGTCCGGAATTGATGGCGAAGCCCATGGTGTTGCCCGGCAGTGTGAAGTTGTAGCTGTCGCCGTAAATGGTGTTGGCGTCGCTGCCTGCGCTGTACAGGCCGGGGATGGCCTTCAGGTTCTCATCCATTACCTCGCAAAGCTTGTTGACCCTTACGCCGCCGATGGTGCCGTAAGCCGCAATGTAGAACTTGCCCACGCGGTATTTGCCCTTGCCGGTGATGGGACGCAGATACTTGGGATTCTTGTGGAACTTGGTATCCAGATTCTCATCGCACATATCGTTGTAGTCGTCGATGGTCTCCTGCAGCTTGTCTGCGTCGATGCCCAGCTTTTCTGCCAGTTCTTCGATGGTATCGGCCTCAAAATATCCGTCGTAGCCTTCCTCCACGGCACGGGCAAATTCCGGCTCCACGGCGTCAAAGGCTTCCTCGGGATGCACGATATCAAAGATATCCGGGCCGTTCTTCCGGTAATGGCGAATCAGGCCGTCGTCCATAATCAGATAGGCATAGCGTCCGGGCTGCAGATTGATGGCATTGCCGGTGAAGGTGGTGTTGCCCATGTAGCCCTCATTCATAAAACGGTCGCCGTTCTGGTTGATCAGAAGGGCCGGCTGACGGAATACCGTGTCCATCATAAACCAGTTCATGTTGTCCTTCAACTGGAAGATCATCTCCACATTGGCGCCAAACTTCTGGGCGCCTGCCTCCCACATCATCTTCAGGCCCTCGCCTGCCGTTCCCGGCACATTGAAGGGGAAGAAATCCTCCCAGAGGTTGTAGCCAAACTCCTCCTTGATCATTTCCGCGTTGGTACCGAAGCCGCCGGTGGCTACCACAACGGCCTTAGCCCGGGCTTCGATCTCCTCGCCGTTCTTGTCCACGGCCTTCACGCCCACACATTTGCCGTCTTCCATAATCAGGCTCTTTACCGGAGTCTCCAGGTAAATCTCGCCGCCCAGCTCCTGCACCTTCTCGGTCATAATACGGATCATGGGGCCTGCCGCCCGGGGGCCGATCACACCGTTTTCCGGCTTCACAATGTGCCAGGTGGCCGCGGACTCTGCAAAATAGCGGAATGCGCCTGCGAATTCTACGCCCATGTCCTCCAGCCACTCGATGGTGTCGGCGGATTTTTCAAAGTAGGTCTGCACCAGATCCTCGTCCACTCTGAAATGGGTGTACTTCATGTGGATGTCCAGGGCTTCCTCCTTGGTAATGTCCAGAAATCCTTTCTTCTGGATCTTGGTGTCGATTCCCAGGGGACCCATACCCATGTTGGCCGCGCCGCCGGTGGTGTTGGCCTTCTCAAATACGATGGCCTTTAAATCATTCTCTCCCGCGGTGATGGCCGCCGCTAAGCCCGCCGGGCCTGCCGCAACAACTACAACATCAGCTTCCATTTTTTTCATTTCCTTATACCTCCAACCTAGAATTTGTGCTGCGCCCCTTACGCCGGGACGCAGCTATTTATACTTCACGGGGATCTCTCCCCTTACAGTATCCCTTTACCGATTCCCTGTTTCGGACTGCCTCCTCCTAGCGCTTCTTGAACTTGCCGCACTTGGTGAGACGGGTGGGCAGCTTGGGAACACGCCCGGTGGTCTGAATGATGGCGTCATACTCGCAGGCGTCGATACACTTGCCACACTTGGTACAGTCAAATTCATCGATCATGTGGATGAATCCGCTCTTGCCCTCGATACAGCCTGCCGGACAGACATCCACGCACTCTTCGCAGCCTTCGCAGGCATTGGGATCGATGTATATGCTCATAAAGGATGAACATACGTTTGCCGGGCAATTCCGTTTCTTGATATGCTCGTTGTATTCTCCTGCAAAATGCTTCAGGCTTCCCAGCACGAAATCCGCCCCGTTCAGTCCTACGGAGCACTGGCAGCTAAAGGTCATGGCATTGCCGATCTCCTCCATCATGGCCAGGGACTCGTTCTTGCCCTTTCCGTCGGTGATCTCCTTGGTGTGGGTGTAAAGCTGTCCCAGGCCCTCACGGCAGAAGGTGCAGCGCCCGCAGCCATTCCTGCGCTCCGTCATCAGAAGCTTCTCCTGCTGGTCGATGATACAGTCGGCGCTGGTAAATACCTTGATCACACCGTTTCCGATATTCGTATCCGCCTCTACCACCAGGTCAAGGCCGGATGCATCGTAGAGGGTGGAGCCCACCAGAACGCCCTTCACATCCTCTGTAGGCACGCCGGGGATATCCTTGATCGCCGTTCCGTAAGCCACCTTCAGAAGCTCTCCGCAGGCTCCGTCCTTGTATACGCTCATCCATGCGCCCGCCTCGTAGCTGTCCGCAAACAACTGTCCCAGGGCTGCCATGGTGGCAATATGGTTGATGCTGCCGCCCCGGCACTCCCGCACGTTTACCATAGCCTCAAATACCTGGATGCCCGTGCCGGATACTGCGCCTGCCAGCCGGGTGCGAAGTTCACTCTCCCCCTCCGGCACATACAGCTCCAGCTTTTCGGTGTCCAGCGCATAGGCCGCAATCTGCATGCCTGCGATAATGTCCTCACATTGCGTATCCAAAAGACCGAGAAGGGCGCGGTCCGTGTCGTTATTGTTCAGCGCGGCAACGACCTTCATCGGCTGCTGCCAGTCCTTCTGTTCCTCCTGGTCCTTTGCCCATTTTTCCGCCAGCGGCTGGTTAAATACGCCATATTCCCGAAGGCCGGCTGCTTTGATCTTCTCAATGACTGCTTCCCGGCTCATGGCCTTTGCATTCTCTAAAGCTCCCATTATACATTCGCCTCCTTCTTATCGGAATAATCGCCCCAAAGTCTCGGCGGACTGATCTGTAATCTCAGGTCGCACTGCAGGCACCTGCCTGCCTCCGCACAAATATCGCCTTCACGGATTCCGTAATCCACCAGATTGAAGTTGTCCTTGCGCAGCTCGCAGGGCGTCACATGGGTTCCCTTGCGTTCCTGGTAGCCGAAGCCCTCGATACTGCCGATGTGCGGATCCGCGATCTGCTCCGGCGCCAGCTTCTCGCTGATATCGCCGTCCCCGCCCAGGAAAATGTCGATCTCGCTGGCGGCATCACGCCCGTCGGCGATGGCCTGGATCACCGATTTGGTGCCGTGTACCACGTCTCCGGCGGCAAACATGCCCTCCACGCTGACAGCGCTCTTAGCGCCTTCCTTCAATACCAGATAACTGCCCCTAAATACTTCCATACCGCAGCTCTCGTCAAGATCCGGCCGCTGTCCGACAGCAAAAATCACGGTGTCCGCCTCGATGTGATGCTCGCTGCCTTCTTCCTTCTCGATGATGGCACGGCGGTTTTCGTCGAAATGGAAGGATTTTACGTTCATGAAATCCACACCGGTCACCGCATCGGTTCCGGTGATCCGCTCGAAGGTCTGGGCCGGATGTACGAAAATGCCTTCTTCCTGGGCCTGCTCGATCTCTTCGTCGTCCGCGGTCATTACGTCCCTGGCCTCTAAGCATGCCAGATGGATCTCCTCCGCCCCGAGACGCTTCGCTGTCCTTGCGCAGTCAAATGCAACGTTTCCGCCGCCCAGAACAACCAGCTTTTTCCCAAGGCCGATCTCCTCCGCGCTCTTACCCAGGCTGGCCTGGCGCAGGAAATCAATATTTAGCAAGGTTCCTTTCAGATCATTGCCCTGGATGGGAAGCCTGGTTCCCACATGGGCCCCGATGGTCATTAGAACCGCATCGTATTCCTTCAACAGCCCGGTGGGGTTCTCCACCTTCGTGTTCACTTCTACCTTCACACCGGCGTCCGTAATCACGGATGCCTCCCTGGCTACTACCTCCCGGGGAAGCCGGTAAGCGGGAATGCCGTAGCTCATCATACCGCCCACGGTGGGAAGGGCTTCCTTGACCGTCACGTCATGGCCCTGCTTGCGCAGATAGTAGGCTGCCGTCATACCTGCCGGGCCGCCGCCCACCACGCAGACCTTCCTGCCCGTATCGGGAAGCTGCTTGCCTTTGCCCTTCCAGCAGGAACCGGTATCCTGTTCGGCGGCATAGCGCTTGATATTGCGGATGGACATGGCAACATTCACCTCTGCGCGCTTACACTGCAGCTCGCACACATGGTTGCAGACCATACCAAGGGCCTGGGGGAAGGGAACCTTCTCACGGATCACGGCGGCCGCCTCGTCGTACTTGCCTTCCTTCACAAAACGAATGTAGCGGGGCACGTCGGTATGGGCCGGACATGCGCTGCGGCACGGTACCACCACATCCTCCTTCTTGGCATTCTCCTGCATCATCTGGCGCTTATCGCGGATGGTGCCGGTGGGACACACCTCGGTACATGCCTGGCAGAACCGGCAGTCCGCATCCTTCAGAAGCTTGTTATGTAACGTCCCCACGTAAGTCTCCAGATCTTTCTTCTGGTACTGGAGTACATGAACCCCTCTTAAGTCGTTGCAGGCCCGCACACAGCGGCCGCAAAGCACGCAGCGGTTCATATCGTGGACGATCAGAGGATTCTCCTCCTGGGCCTTGAAGCCCTTGGTACGGCACTTCATCCGGGCATTGTTGGCGCCGATGTACTGGATCAGCGTCTGCAGCTCACAGTTTCCATACTTGGGACAGGTAGAGCAATCCTCCGGATGGCCGGAAAGCAGAAGCTCCAATGCCAGAGAGCGGAGCTTTGTAAGCTGCTCGCTGTTGGTACGGATGTTCATTCCGTCCTTTGCCTTCAGGGTACAGGAGGTTACCGGCTTCTCCTGCCCCTCCACCTCTACGATACACATACGGCAGGAGCCGTTCTCCGGAAGATCCGGATGATGACACAGATGGGGAATGTAGATTCCCGCTTCCAATGCGCAGTCTAAAACATTCTTCTGATCCGGCACCTCCAGGCGGATGCCGTCAATGGTAATTACTGCCATGGTCCTACTCCTTTCTTAGCTCATCATTCGTCATTTGATTCGACGTTTGTTGATTTATTTGACATACATTTCCGATGTATGCTAAACTGGTACTATTGTATCACATTTTTTTTGAATTTTCCTCAAACATTTGTTGAAAAATTTTCTCTTGTATTTTTTTATATTCAACATTTGTCTGATGACCCTTACGAAGAACGGCATTTTGAAAAAGGAGCGTGCAGAAATGATCCGGTTACAGGAAATCGTACAAAAGGTAGTGGCACATTTTCAATTGATTGTGATAGAGGAGTATGACACGGAGCAGCTCATCCACCGGGTGGAGATTCTGACCCCGGAGACGCTGTACGGCCCCGACACCCTGTATCTTTCGGAGGATGCCTCCGGCCTTCCTGCGCCGCCCCAGGATCTGGTCTGCTGCCTGATGACGGCATCTCCCGGCGACGGGCCCTTTTCTTATGTCCACATTACCAGGCAGCCCCCTCTGCCGGAGCTTTATCACTTCATCAACGAGCTTCTGCATTTCGAGGCCGCCATTGAGATGCAGAGCAACCGGCTGTATGGGGCTCTCTACCAGGGGCGGGGCTTAAAGGATGTGATCACTCTGGCGGAAAGCTTCCTCCACTACCCCATTTCCGTCTGCGATGCCAGCTATAATATGATCGAAACCTCGCCGCTGATGCAGCAGATGTCCTATGGGCTGGAGTCGGAGCCCTCCGCTTCTCCCCAGCGCCAGTCCCGGTATTTTCTGTCGGACTACGAGGTGGAGAGTCTGAAGCGCACCCATGTGGTGGAACAGATCTACCGCTCTCCCAGCGCCTTTGGCGTGCGCACCGTGGACCACCCCGACAATCTGTGGGTGTTCTGCGCCATCCGCCTGCAGAATGTGATGACCGGCTATGTGGCCGTCTGCATGGGCGACACGGAAGCCACCGAATATGTGCTCCGCATGACGACGATTCTTGCGAACATATGTTCTATTGAAATGCAGAAGCACGAATTTTTCGTGACACGCACCGGCATGAAATATGAAAATTTCCTGGTGGATCTTTTAGACGGCCGTTTTACCGACGTAAATATGATCAGCTCCCGGCTGGAATTGCTGGATCGCAAATTCTGTAAATTTTTCTGCATTGCGGTGCTGGCCTGCACGGAGCCCCACGACAGTGATCTTTTTAACAAGCAGCAGATGAACGCCCTGCGCTCCTCCTACCCTAACAGCATGTCCGTGGTTTACAAGGATGCGGTGGTGTTGTTTTTAAACCAGAACGACCCTATCAACCTCAGCCGGGAATTCACCCGGAAGCTGGCGGATTTTTCCACCTTAAACCGCATGAAGGCCGGCGTCAGCCAGCCCTTTGTGGATATTATGAAAATTCATGATTTCTATACCCAGGCTCTCCACGCTTTGGAGATCGGGGAACAGACACGGCCCGGGGAGCTTCTCCATTATGCCGCGGACCTGCTTCCCCAGTACCTGTTCCGCGGGAGTCCCTACACGGGGCTGGAGATCGGCATCCACTACCACATCCGTTTTCTCCAGGGCTACGACAACGATTACCACACGGAATTTATCGCCACCCTGCGGGCCTACCTGGAAAATGACCGCAACGCCACGCGCACAGCCGCCGCCCTTCACATCCACCGCAGCACCTTTTTCTACCGCATAAAAAAAATAGAAGAGCTGCTGGATATCTCTATCACAGACAGCCGTCTTCTATTTTTGTATGAATTATCCTTTATGATCTGGGATTACCTGTGCTGATGCTTTCCGTGCGCTTACGATACTGGCCGGATATTGCGTCAACGTCCCCCATAGGCTTCAGCTCCACCGGCGGCGGCATGCTTCCATCAGTTCAATCATCCTGATGGTATCCTCCATGGGAACCAGGCCGCTGACTGCCCGCCCCTGGCGGACACATTCCATGGCTTCCATCGCCTCATATTCATAGCCGTTGCAGGCAAAGGGTTCTTCCACTTCCTCCACCACCTGGTTGTCCCAGTCGATCAGGGCCGCCCGCTGGGCGCTGTGGAACTCCTCCGCATCGATGAGAACGCGTCCCCTGGTCCCCTGGATATAGAGGCTGCTCTGGCGACGGGGAGAAAGTCCCCCGGTCAGCGTGGCAAAGGCGCCGTTTTCATAAAAGAGCTGGATGCTCTCCATGATGTCGATGTCATCTCCGCCGATGGCCGCCGCTGCCGAAATCTCCCCGGGCGCATACCCCAGCAGGGAACAGGCGTAGGTCAGCGGATACAGCACAAGATCGTACAACACGCCGCCCTGGTTGCGGTTCTTATACAACCGGTGGTTACGGTCCGCCTTGGTATAGAACCGGCATTCCACCCCCTGCAGCTCTCCAAAAAGCCCGTTCTCCTTCCATTCCTGGATCTTGCGGAAAACGGGATGGCACTTCATCCACATGGCCTCCATCAGAAAGCACTGCTTCTCCCGGGCCAGCCGGTACAGCTCCCTGGCCTGGCCGGATTCCTCCGTCAGTGTCTTCTCACAGAGGACATGCTTCCCGGCCTGCAGGCACAACCGTACATTGTCATAGTGACAACCAACAGGTGTTGCCACATAAATGAGGTCCACTTCCGGATCCGCCGCCAGCTCCTCGTAGCTGCCGTAGCACTCCGCAATATCGTAGCGTGCGCCGAATTCAATGGCTTTCTCCCTGTCCCTGGAGGCCACGGCGTAAATTGTAAGCGGTTCCTCCTCGGCCAGCATCGACAGCATATCGCAGAACTTCCCGGCGATCCGGCCGGTTCCCATAATGCCCCATCGTATCTTCTTATTCATCGTCTGTTCCCTATTCCAGGATCAACTGCACGCAGCCGTACATCCCCGCATCGTTGCCCAGAGTCGCCAGCGCGAACTTCGTATCCTTGCAGGCGGAAAAGGCGCACTTCTCAAAAGCGCTTTTCAAAACGTCCAGCAGGGGCTGGCCTGCCTTGGACACGCCGCCGCCGATGACGAAAATCTCCGGATCCACCACGCAGGAAATCTTGGAAAGCCCCCGGCCCAGAACCGCCGCGAACTTCTCTACCACCTGTGCCGCCAGAGCGTCGCCCTCCTTATAGGCGTCAAATACATCCTTGGCGGTGGGCGCTGCGATTCCGTCCAGGGCGGACGGTTCATGCTCCTTCTGCTGCGCCTCTCTGGCCAGGCGTGCCAGACCGGTGGCGGAGCCGTACTGCTCCAGACATCCCTTCCGGCCGCAGCCGCAGGAATCCTTCTCGTGGGTGTTCATGGTGATATGACCGATCTCGCCGCCGGCTCCGTGGGAACCTGCCACCACCTTGCCGCCCACAATGATGCCGCCGCCCACGCCGGTTCCCAGCGTTACCATGACCACGTCCTCGTAGCCCTTGCCGCCGCCCTGCCACATCTCGCCCAGGGCCGCAACGTTGGCGTCGTTTCCGGCCTTCACCAGGATGCCGTCCATCTTAGCCGAAAGTTCTTCCGCTACAGCCACATGACCCCAGCCCAGGTTCACGCACACGGAAACCTCGCCCTTGCCGTTCACCGGTCCGGGAATGCCGATGCCGATTCCCTGTACGTCATCCTTGCTGATCCCGTCGGCAGCCATCCGCTCCTTAAGCGCTTTTGCCACATCATCCAGGATATTCCTGCCGTTCTCGCTGGTATCGGTGGGAATCTCCCACCTGTCCAGCAGCACGCCGGTGGTCTCAAAAAGACCAATCTTGCAGGTGGTTCCCCCAACGTCAACACCAAAGCCGTATTTTTTCATTGTACTTACCTCTTTCTTTCTAAAATTTTACACCTTTTCCTACAGTATACACAGATCCGCCCCAGCAAGGGCTATGACATATGTCACTCCCTTAGCGGAGCTTGCGCTTCATCTCCAGGATCTTGGTAAAGCCCGGATCCGACTCCATGACAATGGCTGTGCGCTTGCCGTCCAGGTTCGCCACCAGGGTATAGATGTTCCCCATGTTGGCTGTGTTGGCAAAATACCTGGTCACCTGCTGGGGCTCCACCTTCTTCACCATATAGTCGATGTTCTCCATGCGGAAGCTCAGCTTCTTCTTCCGGCGGGCCCGGTTGTAAATGGCCGCCACATCGATCTCATCGTCAAAATAGCAGAACTCATACTCCACAAACGCATGCATCTGCAGCCAGGCATACAGCGCTCCTAAGACAACTGCAACAATAAAAAATACAAGCTGCAGGGTGAGGAAGCTGAACACAAAAACGACAATGGCCGCCGCCAGGGAGCTGATCCTCCCGATCTTGTGCCCCATCCCCTCTCCATAGACCGATATCCATTCCAATGGTTTCTCATTCACAGCATTTTCCTTCCTTTCTCATTTAATCTGTTTATTTAATCTGAATTAAATTTAAACCTTCCTATAACTTTTCCCTTATTCCGGCAGATACGTATTCATATCCGCCCTTTCACTTTACTCCTGCTCCAGCAGATACGTAATCATATCCGCCGCCAGCTCCGTATGAACGGCTGTATACGGAACGGATGCCAGCACCTCGGTAAAATAATAGCCGTCCTGCACCAGGAGATTATTCTCCCCCAGACGGATCCCACAAACCTGCTGCTCCCCGGTATCGGGGTTCTCCACCGCGTAAAGCCTGTCCGCATACTGCTCCATCTGCTCCGGGGTAAGGAGCTCATCCATGGGCATCAGGCCGCCGCCGCTTCCCACCACCTGCAGCGTATACTCGTCGCCCACCAGCAGATCGATCTCACCCACCATCACCATGGCCGACAGCACCTGCATACTGGTGGCCGTAGCCTGTCCGCCCCGTTCCCCGTCAAGGGTCAGGCTGGTATTGACGTAAGCCGTCTCCAGGGTAGTATCGTAGCCCTGCTCCTTCAGATAACGGATAAAGGTATCCTCCTCCACCACCTGGTAGCCGTTGGCATTCACCAGCGTCACATTCAGCGCGGCCTCCGGATCCGGCGTCACCGCCTTATAAATAATGTAAATAATTAAGGCAATTCCTCCCGCGATACCAAAAATCGCCAGCTTGTAGTACTCCCAGATATGCTCCAGCTTCTGCTTCAGGGGCATCTTTCGGAAAGGTGTCTGTATTTTCTCCATCGCTTCTCACTTTCTCTCTGATTCAGTCACTCTTCTCCCCACAATTTAGTGTAAAATTTTTCCCGAACATTGTCAACATTTTCACAAAAAAGTTTATCATCTTTTCACAATTTGTCCATATTGACGAAAAAAGCGGAAGCTGCCGGAACTCTCCGACAGCTTCCAAAATACTCCCCTGTTTTGATATATGAAAATTAAAAATCAAACCCGTTCCAGGCCGGCTTGCCGCTGTATTTCTTCACCTGCTCGGCTCCGGTCAGCACACGGACGGCTCCGGAGGCCATGGCCTCCATCTCGAACTCGCCAGGATATGCGGATACCGGCGCGATAAACCCGCAGGCCTCCCGAATGGCCGCCACCAGCTCCTTATTGTGAACCATTCCGCCTCCCAGAAGAATGCCGTCCACCTTGCCGTGAAGAACCGCCGCCATAGCGCCGATATACTTGGTAATCTGGTAGATCATGGTATTCCATACCATCTCCGCCTTCTTGTCGCCGTCTGCCGCCCGCCTGGTCACCTCCAGCGCATCGGAGGTTCCCAGCCAGCTTACCAGACCGCCGGTCCTTGTGCAGATGCCCTTGGCTTCCCTGGGATCCTTGCCTGCGCAGAACTTAATCAGCGCAGATGCCGGGATATCGCCGCAGCGGGTGGGAGCCATGGGGCCCTCGCCGCCCACAATATCGTTGCCGTCCACCATCTTGCCCTGTCTGTGGGCAGATACGGAAATTCCGCCGCCAATGTGACATACGATAAAATTACATTCTTCGTATTTCTTTCCCATGCCCTGTGCATGACGAATGGCCGTCTCCTTCAGGTTCAGGGAATGAAGGTGCATCGAACGGTATACGCCGTCAAGCCCCGTCATCCTGGCAAGATCCTGCATCTCATCCACATCGGGGGGATTTACCACAAATGCAGGCTTCTGGTACTGCCGTGCAAACTCGTTGGCAAGCTGGGGCCCCAACTGTGCCGGATGCTGCACGCCGTTGGCGCCTCTTGTGGCATGGTCCAAAAGCAGCTCATCCACTTCATAAACGCCGCCCTCCATAGACAGCAGGCCGCCGCCGCGTCCCACAAATGCGTCCACGTCGTCCAGGGACACATGATCCTCGGAAAGAAGGTTTAAAATCGTCTCCTTCCGGTAGGGAAGCTGTGCGGAAATGCCGTCAAATTCTGCCAGCTTGCCGGCGTCATGGGCCACATTCTTGGAAAACAGTGTTTTCTCTCCCTCGATCAGGGCAATCTTGGTGGAGGTAGAACCGGGGTTGATCGCAAAGATTTTCATTTGAATTCCGCTCCTTTTCGTTAAAATCTGGTTGTCAGTCCTATTTTTATTGTATATAATGGAAGAAAATGTTTCATTGTCTGGGAAAACAAAAGTATTTCTCTTTTTTCACCGGCTTTTGTGAAACAACACAACCCACCGGAAGGAGTGTCGGATCCATGGAAATACACGAATTGATGAACAATCTGGATGAGTACCCCTTGACCCTGCACGGAAAAAAGGATTACTCCGCGGATGTATACACCATACACTTTTACACACCGGATACAACGGAGCTGGAAGCCAATATCCTGTATTTTTGCCCGGCCTCCCAGCTTCCTCCGCCGGACTACCCCAACACGCTGCAGATTTTGTGTCACGGCCGCAGCTTTCCCAGGAAAAAATACGAGAATACCCACCTGAATATCCTGCACTACGACAGCAACGAGTCTATTGAGCCGCTGTTTAACCGTCTCCAGGAGCTGATCCACCATATGCAGAAGGCAAATGCGGGGCTGCATTTGTTTGCCAACGCCTTTTTTTCCGACCAGGGGCTGCAATATATGGTGGACATCGCCTACGAGGTGCTGGGCAATCCCATTTTCGTAATCGATTCCAGCTTTAAATATCTGGCAATTTCCTCCGCCTTTTCCCCCAATAATACGGTAATGGAGGAGGAAAACAGCGCCGGCTATATCCAGGAGGCCGGCATCCGCACCATCCGGGAGGCGAACCTGGATGAAAAGGTCCGCAATTCCGATGTTCCCTATTACTTCCAGAATGCCCTGGTGAATACCGGTATGCTGATCGCCCCCATCAAGATCCACGGCATCGAGGTGGGCAAGGTGATGCTGTACGAATCCCAGAAGCCGATCTCCGACATCGATTCCATGCTGCTGGGCCGCCTGACCCGGTTCATTTCCATGGAGCTCCAGAAGGACAGCTTTT
>CATJBQ010000049.1 GCA_949738465.1 uncultured Lachnospiraceae bacterium | reverse complement strand
CCAACATAGGATTAAGTATATCACATTCCCGCACAACACTCCACCCATCTTTAGGACAAAATGTCTTAAAGTACAGCCGCCCCATGTTAGCTTTTGTGGAACAAATAGGGCGCAGGACATATAAACACCCCCCTGCCGAACGCGCCTGGAAACCCTCGATATAAGCGGCTTTCAAACGCCTAAATGCTAACAGTCCAGCCGTGGAAAATAAGCGGTTTTTACAGTGCATTCAACCCTATCCCCCGCCGCCCGACACGTAACGGGCAAAAGAATATACATTGGCGCCGGCCTTTACCACCGCGTCGATGATTCCGGGAACCTCCATACGGTTGTCCTTAGAAACCGTTGTCATCACCACACTCCGGATCCCGGCCCGGTTGATACAGCCGATCTTCTCCAGCGTAATATGGAAATAGGGCAGACGGTTGTATACCTTACAAAAATCCAGGCAGTTGTAAAAGGTGTCCTGTAGCTGCCCTCAGTTCATGGCGTCAAGCTTCTTATGGGCGTCTTCCGAAAAAATATAGCAGTGCCTGCAGCGCTGGTCGCAGGCGTCGGTAATGTGCCATTGAAAAGAGAAATATGGTTTCATTTTTGTTGCCTTTCTTTCATTCATCAGGAAGGCAGCGGCCCCTGCTGCAAAAGAATGCCGCTGCCTGGATGGTCAGAGCCTTACTTGTCGGACGCGCCGCAGGCCGTTCCGCAGACGGACGGTTTTTCTTCCGGTTTGTCAGCAGCCCCGCAGGCGGGCTACTTGTGGCGATACATTGGAAGAAGCTATGACTATGGCAGTCGATTGTCTGGCCGGGCGTCTCCGTTGGCTCATGCAGGACACGGATCCCATTCCTCAGCCTTCACCCATGAATTCCATCAATCTGAACGCGGTCGCAAAAGAATTAGATATTGAGCCCAGGGAAGCTTTTATCAACATGGTTTCCGTCGATGTAAAGGTTTATTCGAAAGAACATTTTGAAAAATCGGTCAGAAAAACCTTGACGATACCTGCCTGGCTTAATACTGCGGCATTGGAAATGAATATTAATTTTTCGCAGGTATTACAGGCTTCTCCTCAGACCGGCTCCCCTTCAACGCCGATAAGCTGATCCAGCTTATCCTTTACCGCCTGCCGGGCGATCTGGTCCATTTCCTCCACTGTCTTCGACCCGCCGGATGCAGCCAGCGCATACGGATCGTTCAGCGCCACGTTGGCTCCCGTCAGCATTGCCCAGAGCTGGGAATGGGTCCACCGCCGTTCCCCGTCCGGAATGCCGGGATCGTAATAATCAGACCAGTCGCTTAAATATTTCCCGGAAATAAAAGCCAGGCTGTTAATGGGGGCCGTCACCGCCTCCTCATAAGCGTCCGCATAATATTCCCTGATGGCATCTTCCCTGGCCTTTAACTGCCCCAGGTAAGACTCAAAATACGTTTTGCGGGCGATGGAGCCGTCCGGATCCACTTTATGGTAAGGATCAACCGGAAGATCCGCCTGGTTTTCATCCCGCCATTGCCGAATCTGCTCCATAAACTCCTCTTTTGTCATAGTATTCAGCTTCGCCACCGTCTTGTCCACCAGAAGCTCAAGCTGCTCCCGCCCCTCCTGGGATATTACCACCTGATCCCTGCCGGAGGCTGAAGCAGGCCCTGTATGTTCTTTTTCCTCTGCCGTGGCAAAATGCACTGCCCGCATAGATGAAATCCGACGGCTGCCCGCATGTAATGTGATATTCATATAAATCTCCTTTTTGCGTATTTTCCTTTTATATCGGTACAGATCCGGCATACGCAACCGGAATGTAACGAAACGCAGGCCCGCTGTAACGAAGTGCAGGCAGAAATATCACCAATTACCAGCGTTTCCCTGACCGGAATCCTGTTCAAAATCCTCCTTGCCCCTCCGCCCCCACCTGTGCTACAATAAATCGTACCCGTTTTTTTCCGGAAAAACGGGCCGCATCACTGACAATTATATTTCAGACAGTTACAGGAGGATAACATGGGAGGATTTTTTGGCGTCGCAGCAAAAGAGGACTGCGTATTTGATTTGTTTTTCGGAGTTGACTATCATTCCCATCTGGGCACACGGCGGGGCGGGATGCTGGTCTATGACAAGGATAAGGGCTTTGACCGGGCCATCCACAACATCGAAAATGCCCCTTTCCGTACCAAATTTGACAAGGAGGTCCAGAGCATGAAGGGATCCCTGGGGATCGGCTGTATCTCCGACTATGAGCCCCAGCCCCTCCTGGTGCGCTCTCATCACGGCTCCTTCGCCCTGACCACCGTCAGCAAGATCAACAACACCAAGGAGCTGACGCAGATGCTTCTGGACAACGGCTGTTCCCATTTTATGGTGATGAGCAGCGGCGAGATCAATGCCACCGAGCTGGTGGCCGCCCTGATTAACCAGAAGGAGAATCTGATCGAGGGCATCCGGTATGCCCAGGAATGCGTGGAGGGCTCCCTCTCCCTTCTTCTGATGAACGAGCATGGAATCTATGCGGCAAGAGACAGGATGGGGCGCACCCCCATCGCCATCGGACGGAAAGAAGACGCCTTCTGCGCCGCTTTTGAGAATTTTTCTTATAAAAATCTTGGTTATAAGGATCACAAGGAGTTAGGACCCGGCGAGATCGTCGTCCTGACGCCTGCCAACTGCGTCACGCTGGTAAAGCCGGGGAACGAGATGAAGATCTGCACCTTTCTCTGGGTGTACTACGGCTATCCCTCCAGCTCCTATGAGGGCTTAAGCGTGGAAAAGATGCGCTACGAGTGCGGCGCCCGGATGGCCGCCCGGGATCATGTGAAGCCGGACACGGTAGCCGGCGTCCCCGACTCCGGCATCGCCCACGCGGTAGGCTACTCCAACGCCTCCCACATCCCCTTCTCGCGTCCCTTCATCAAATATACGCCCACCTGGCCCCGGTCCTTTATGCCCACCATCCAGGCCCAGCGCAACCTGATCGCCAAGATGAAGCTTTTAGCGGTGGAGGACCTGATCAAGGACAGGAGTCTGCTTCTGATCGACGATTCCATCGTCCGGGGAACACAGATGCGGGAAACCACAGAGTTTCTCTATCAGAGCGGCGCCAGGGAAGTACACATCCGGCCGGCCTGCCCGCCCCTTTTGTACGGCTGCAAATATCTGAACTTCTCCCGTTCCTCCTCGGAGCTGGATCTGATTACCCGGCGGGTGATCCAGCGGCTGGAAAACGGCAATGTCACCGATGAGGTGCTGGCGGAATATGCCGATCCGGATTCGGAGAAATATGAAAAAATGGTGGATGAGATCTGCAGGGAGCTGCACTTTACCTCCCTGCGCTTCAACCGCCTGGACGATATGCTGGATTCGGTGGGCATCGATCCCTGTAAGCTGTGCACCTACTGCTGGAACGGGAAGGAATAACCGCCTTCCCAAAGGCTACAGCATCACCGGCCGGTTCCTGAGCTCCCCGTCTGCGATCTGATCATTGACCGCATAAGCGTGGGGCTCCAGGTAATCGCCGGCCTCCTTGGAAAGGTCCTGGCTTTTCAAGGCCGCGATCAGCCTGGCGCAGAGTTCTTCGATGATCCCCCGGTTTTTTTCCGCGTCATAGGGGGCGGCAAGGAGTTCCGTAAGCCGGCCGGCAAAATCCGAAAGCTGCGGCAGCTTCCCCATCGCCCGAAAAACCCATTTATAGTAGGGCTCATAGATATCGTTGATTAAAAATACCGCCGCGGCGGTATTTTTTACGAACTCCGACAAGGCCAGGGCCGCCGCGCCGCGCTCCCCGTGCCGGATACACCGCCCGTAATTATACTGGCCCGCCTGAGCCATATAGAAAAGACTGGAGGCCAGCTTTTTCAGGCGCACATCCCGGGGACGGCCCGAAAGGACTTCTTCCCGGATCCGGCTAAAACGCCCCAGGGGATCGGAAAATACCGCCCCGTTGGTGGCCTCCGCCAGATAAAAATCGGGAATCGCCAGCCACTGCTCCAATGTCTCCGGCGCCCCTTCCCGTCCGGTATAGAAGCAGTAAAATTCCCCGATGGTGTGTACCCCTTTGAACCTGGATCCCAATATACTCTGCTTCTGCATCTCAACGCCCATGTAAGCCTTTGGCAGCTTTCGGTAGGCCCTAAACAGGCGGAATCCGAATATATGTTCGTCCTCTTCCGTAATCCACATACAGAATCCCGGCTCATAATCGTGATCCTTCGAAATCTCGTCGTCATAGCCGAAGCATTCCGACCCATGTCCCACAAGCCCCACAGCGATCCGTTCCTTTATCAAGGCAAACTCCTTTTCCAGCATGGGTCTGCCAAATGCTTCATAATACTGCCTCGCCAATTCAAGTCCCGTCATAGATCTCCTCCGCCACCTCCCTAAGGGCCGCCGCCTGAAGCTCCCTCCCGAAATAGTCAAAAGAAGGAGCACATTTTGATAAAATAAACGCATAATTGCCGTCATGGGGCTGACGCCTGGAATTGATGTATTCCCATGCCTCGTCCAGAAGCGCTTCCACCTGCTCCTGGGAAGACGCATCCCGGTCAAAGGTCAGATGGGCCAGGTTCACCAGGGAAACGGCGATCTCCCCATCGTGGGCTCCTTCCTCCCGGAGGATTCCGATGGCCTTCCTGTAATCCGCCTCCCCCTCATCGAAACGTGCAAGATCGCACAATGCCGCCGCCCGGTTATTCAGCATCGCCGCATATTCATAAGCCTGTCCCATGCCGTAGGAAAGGTAGACCTTCTCCGCCTGCCCGTAAAAGGGAAGCCCACGTCCGGCCTCCCCGAAGGCTTTCAGGGTGGTGGCCGCATTTGCCAGGATCGTAGCCCCGGAAATCTGTTCTTCCATCCCCAGCTCCCTTACAAGGCCCACGGCCTCCTCCACAGCCCGAAGGCCCGCCTCTCGATCGTCAATTCTCCGGTAAAATCCCAGTTCTTCATTGTATACAGATAAAAGTCCCCGAAGATCCCCAAGCTTCCTTGCCTCCTGCTCCCAGTAAGCAATGCACTCCCCGGCCCCTTCAAGATCATTCCGTGAAAAATAACGGTCCAGCCGGTCGATAAACCTGGCCACCGAAATCCTGCCGGAGGGCTCCTTTACGCAGCCCGCGCATTCCTGCCGCATCATGCCTGGCCTTTCTCGTACTTAATGTCGCGCACATCAAAGCCCTGCTTCTTCAAAGCCTTCACCACTTTTTCAAAATCCGCGGCCTCGATCCTGAGAAACATCTCCACCAGATCCATCACTTCGGTGGGCATCACCAGAAGGTTGCAGATATTCCCACCGGCCTTGGCGACAGTCTCCGACAGCCTCGCCAGCGTCCCCCGGTTATCATAATTGTAGATCACCAGGGAGTTGTGCGCTTCGCCGAACATCTTCTGGTACTGCTTGAATACCGCCTGCTGTGTCACAATCCCCAGAAGCTGGTTGTACTCGTTGGTCACCGGGATAAAACGCGCCTTGGAGGTAATGAACCGCACCGCAGCCTCCTCGATGCGCATATCCTCCGGCATGGTGTCGATCTTAGACCGCATAAACTCCCGTACCTTCTTCTGTAAAAACTCCTCTCTGCCCCATTCCCCGTGGAAAAATTCTTCAAACACAAACTGCTTGGACAGCACCCCGATAAATTCCGTCCCGTCCACCACCGGCAGGGACAGCAGCCCATGCTCATCGATGATCCCGATGGCCTTCTCCACCGTGTCCTCCACGCTGATACAATTCAGCTTCGCAAACGGAAGCATGATCGCTCTGACTCTCATAGCAACTCCTCCCTTGTATTTTTGTACTTCTATTATACTTTGTTTTTCCGGTAAGGGCAACGGTTTCTTTCCCCCGCACCCTTTTTTGCTCCTCCACATATACTAAATACGAATCCTCCTTCCATGAAAGGAGCGCTATGAACAAACAAACATCCTTTCTCGTCCTGGGGGGAGACGCCCGGCAGCAGTATCTGCTGGCACTTTTGAAATCCCAGGGCTTCCTCTGCCAGAACGCCATAAACGGTACAGCCCTTGACGTTTCCACACTCTCCGGCGCGATCCAGAAGGCGGACGTGATCTGTGGCCCCATCCCCTTTTTGGCAGAGGGGCAGATCAAGGGTACTTCCCTGTCCCCTAAGGACCTCCTCTTACAGCTTCAGCCAGGCAAACACCTGTTCGGCGGCGGTTTTTCCCAAACGCTTTCCGGGGAACTGTCTTCCTGTGGCGTACACTGCCACGATTATATGAAAAATGAGGAGCTGGCCTGCTTTAACACCATCGCTACGGCAGAGGGACTCCTGGCGGATATCATCATAAGCTATCCCGACAACCTTTACGAGAGCCGGGTCCTGATCTTAGGCTTCGGCCGGTGTGCCGTAACCCTGGCGGACCGCCTCCATCATCTGGGCGCCCACACCACCGTCTGCGCCAGAAATGAAAAATCCCTGGGGCAGGCAAAAAGCCTGGGCCATGAGACGCTGCCCTTCTCACAATTAAAAGAAGAAGCGCCCCATTACCCTCTGATCATCAATACCATCCCCGCCCTGGTGCTGGACGAAGAGCTTCTGGCCGCTCTGCCAAAGAGCGTAAGACTTTACGACATCGCCAGCGCCCCCGGCGGCATTGATTTTGCGGCGGCCTCCCGGCTGGGCTTAATCGCTACCCTCCACCTGGGGCTTCCGGGACGCTATGCCCCAAAAGCCTCGGCCAGGGCCATGTACCGTTATATCCTGCAATCACTCTGAAGCAGTTTTGCATCTGCATAGCGTCGATCTGAAAATAAATTATGAAAAAGAAAGCGAGCATCGAATATGGAACTATCAGGAAAGAAAATCGGAGTCGCCATGACCGGCTCCTTCTGTACCTTTGAAAAAGCATTCCAGACATTAGAAAAGCTGCAGGCGGAGGGCGCGGACCTCTACCCCATTTTTTCCGCCAAAAGCCAGGACGTAAGCTGCCGCTTTGGCAGCAGCGACGATTTTATCCGCCGGGTGGAAACCATCTGCGAAAAAAAGATTATCTCCACCATTGAGGCGGCGGAGCCCATCGGCCCTTACGGCTACTTAGACGCCCTGGTGATCCTGCCCTGCACCGGAAATACGCTGGCAAAGCTTGCCGGCGGCATCACCGACGGGCCCGTCACCATGGCCGCAAAGGCCCATCTGCGCAACGAAAAGCCCCTGCTTTTATCCCTCTCCACCAACGACGCCCTCAGCATGAATTTTAAAAACATCGGGCTTCTGATGAATATGAAAAATATTTATTTCGTCCCCTTCGGGCAGGATGACCCCGGGAAGAAGCCCCATTCCATGACGGCGGACACCGACGCCGTCATCCCGGCTTTGAAGCTGTGCTTAGAGCACCGGCAGTATCAGCCTGTCATCATCGGATCCCGGGAAGAGAGGCGCTGAGTATGTGTGGAATCGCCGGATTTGTCAACCCCAACGGCTGCAAAAAAGAACGCCAGAAATACCTTGCCATTTTAGAGGACATGAACCGCCGCCAGAAGCACCGGGGACCGGATGACGACGGCATTTATCTGGATGACCTCTGCGGCCTTGCCCATGTGCGATTGTCCATCCTGGACGTGGACGGGGGCGGCCAGCCTATACACTGGCATTACAGCCTCAAGAACTATACCATCATTTACAACGGGGAAATCTACAACATGCCCGCGCTGCGCCGGGAGCTGGAAAAGGAGGGCATCCCCTTCGAAACCACCTGCGATACCGAGGTGATCCTCAAGGGCTACTGCCGCTACGGAACCGCCTATTTTTCCAGGCTCAACGGTATTTTTGCCATCGCCCTCTGGGAGCATGAGGCGGGACGGCTGCTGCTGGTGCGGGACCGCCTGGGCGTCAAGCCGCTGTTTTACACCAAACGCAGCGATACCCTGATCTTTGCCTCGGAGATCAAGAGCATCCTGGCCTACCCTTACGTCCGCCCCATCGTCAGCCGGGAGGGGCTCTGCGAGCTGCTGGCCTTAGGCCCCGCCCATTCCCCGGAAAAATGTGTATACAAAGATATATACCAGGTGCTGCCGGGCCATTACCTGTCCTACCAGGACGGACGGCTTGACGATCACACCTACTGGGAGCTTCGGGGCAGCGTCCACACGGACTCAGAGGCAGAAACCGTCGAAAAAACGGCCTTTCTGGTGGAGGATGCCATCCGTATGCAGATGCTTTCGGATATCCCGGTCTGTACCTTCCTCTCCGGCGGCTTAGACAGCAGCATTGTCAGCGCCGTGTGCGCCGGGCAGTTGAAAAAAAAGGGAACACAGCTTTCCACCTATTCCTTTGATTTTACGGGAAACGACGTCCACTATATTGAAAACAGCTTCCAGCCCACCCAGGACGCTCCTTTCGCCAAGGAAATGGCCCGGTATCTGCAGAGCGACCATACCTGCCTGTTCTGTGACAATACCACGCTGGCAGACCACCTGTATACTGCTGTGAACGCCAGGGATTTCCCCTGCATGGCAGACGTGGAATCCTCCCTGATCTATTTTTGCGGCCAGGTGGCCCGCCGCCACCGGGTAACCCTCACCGGCGAATGTGCGGATGAGATTTTTGGCGGCTATCCCTGGTTCTACCGCCAGGAAATGTTTGACCGGGATGATTTTCCCTGGAGCTATGACATGACCACCCGCCGCTGCCTGCTAAACGATAAGACCGCCGCGCTGCCCCTGGCCGAATACGCCCACGATGCCTACCGGCGCACCATTTTGGAAACTCCCGTGTGCCTGGCCGACAACCCGAAAGAAACGCGGGGACGGCAACTACAGTATCTGAATCTGCGCTGGTTTATGGCGACGCTTTTAGAGCGGATGGACCGCACCAGTATGCATTCCGGCCTGGAGGCCCGGGTGCCCTTCGCCGACCACCGCATTGTGGAATACCTCTACAACGTCCCCTGGGAACTGAAATCCTTAGGCGGCCAGGAAAAGGGTCTGCTGCGGCGGGCAATGTCACCCTTCCTGCCGGAGATGATCGCCGGCCGCAAAAAAAGCCCCTATCCCAAGACCTACCATCCGGAATATGAGGCGATTCTGAAGAAACGCTTTGCGGCCATGGTCTCGGATCCCAGAGAACCGATCCACGAGCTGCTTAGCAAAAATGCCGCCGACACGCTGCTGGCCGGGAAGCTGGAATACACGAAGCCCTGGTACGGCCAGCTCATGGCCGGACCGCAGCTTCTGGCTTATTTCCTCCAGATCAATTACTGGCTGAAAACCTATGAGCCTGTACTGGAATTTTAAGTTTTTCAGCCTTTGAGCTGCCGACAAATGGGGCATTTTGTGCAATTTGCCATGCGCAATCTAACAAAGCCCCATTTATCGGGCAGCTCCTCCTTTTATTCTACCCCCAGCAGCACCTTGATCTCCGTACCCTTGGACAGGTTGCCGGTCATCTTAAGCTGCCCGCTCATCAGAAGCTTATCCGGCGACGCCTTGCCCTTGGTCAGCGCCAGCAGGTTGTCAAAGCTGGTCGCCACATAAGCATCCGCCCCCTCGTAGCTGTAGGGCTCCATCACAAAATCGCCGCCGTTAAACTCCACATAGAAGACGCCGGCTCCCCGGCCGGTGATCTGGATCTGGATCACCCGGTGGTAGCCTTCTGTAAATTTCTCGCCGCGCTTCTCCCGGTTCTTGGCATCGATCCTGCGGAACACACGCTTCAACTGTGTAAACGCCTCCTCGAAGGTCAGCGGATCCCCGCTTCCCCCGTCGCAGATCTCGCTGTACATCCGGTTGTAGAGCTGTGCGCTCTTATCCCAGGACAGGTCCTTCTGCATACAGCGCCGCCGCAGCTCCGCAAAAACCTCCTCGTCGCCGAAGTATACCTTCACCGCCTGCAGGATCGCCAAGTACAGCGCCTTACTGTCATAATTTACGAAGGAGAACCCTTCTCCCACGCCGTCAAAATCACTGTAGGCCCGGACCGAATCCTTCAGCCCGCCGGTCTCGTGAACCACCGGAATGGTACCGTAGCGCATGGCCATCATCTGGGAAAGGCCGCAGGGCTCAAACCGGGAGGGCATCAGGTACATATCGGCCCCGGCAAAGATCTCGCTGGCCAGCTCCTCGGTGTAATCGCTGGAAAATCCAAGCTGCTCCGGCCACCTGGTTCTGGCCCAGTTGAAGTAATCGATGTACTGCTGGTCTCCCTGGCCAAATACGATCAACTGGACGCCCATCTCCATCAAGTCCGGCAAGATCTGCTTAATCAGCTCGATGCCCTTCTGCTCCACCAGGCGGGCTACGGAAGCCAGCAGGGGCCACCGTCCCTGCTTCTCAATGCCAAACTTTTCCTGGATGCTGGCCTTGCATTTGGCCTTGCCGCTCATATTTTTCACCGTAAAATGATAGGGGATCATGGGATCCCTGGCCGGATCGTAGTGCTTCATGTCGATCCCGTTTAAAATCCCGTAAAACTTATTGCCCACCAGATCCGCCACAGCCTCCAGGCCATGGGCATATTTGGCAGAATGAAGCTCTCTGGCATAATTGGGAGATACCGTGGACACGGCGTCCGCCATCAGCATGGCGCCCTTCATCAGATTCACGTCACGGCGTCCCTCGTAAATGTATCCCAGCCCGCCTTCAAACCACCCGGGCGGCAGGTCAAAGGTCCGGCCAAGCTCGATCTCGCCGAACTGGCCCTGGTAGGCGATGTTATGTATAGTGTATACACTGCGGATTCCCTGCAGGTCCGGTCTCCAGGCCTGGTCATTTTTCAGATAAATGACTGCCAGCGCCGTCTCCCAGTCGTTGCAGTGCAGGATCTCCGGCATAAAATCAAGATCGCCTAAAAGCTCGATTACCGCCCGGCTGAAATAGGCAAAACGGTAGGCGTCGTCGTCATAGCCGTAGAGCCTCGGCCGTCCAAAAAGCCCGTCGTTTTCCACAAACCATACCGTTACGCCCTGGTGGGTACCACGGTACAGGCCGCAGTGCTGCACGGTTCCGCCCAGGCTTACGCCGCACTCCTTCACAAGGGCCATGCGCTCGCCAAACCGTTCCCTGGCACATTGATACAGGGGCGTAATAATCGCCACCTCGTTTCCCGCCTTCTTTAATGCCGGCGGGAGGGAAGCTGCCACATCGGCCAGCCCGCCGGACTTACTAAAAGGTGCGCATTCGCTGGTTACAAATAAAATCTTCATCTCAATTCCCCCTATCCCTTGGTTATGCTTCTATCATACCTCATTTCACCAAAATTCTCAAGAGATTATCGTTTCATCTGGTTATATCTTTACACTCTTTGTAAAATCTGGTATGATGATCTTGTAGCAAATGATATAATTTATGCCAGAAAGCGGGTATATTTATGTCAGGAAACGAATGTTGAAAGTATCTGTGGAAGAATTTTCAAGGCTGCTTTATAAAGGAGTATTATTATGCATATGTTTCAACCATTACCAATCGAACTGATCGAATGTAACCCTTTTACCAGATTCGGGCAGGACTGGGCCCTGCTCTCCGCCGGCTCTAAGACGGAAGCCAACACCATGACCATCAGTTGGGGCGGCATGGGCGTCCTGTGGGGGAAGAACGTTGTCTTTGTATTTGTCCGGGATTCCCGCTACACCAAGGAGCTGATCGACGAGGGCGGATTTTTTTCCCTGACCTTTCTGGAGGAACAGTACCGGAAGGCTTTGAATTTCTGCGGCTCCCATTCCGGGCGCACCAGCGATAAGATGAGTTCTGCCGGGCTTTCCTTTGATTTCCGCCACAGCATCCCCTATGTGGACGAGGGCAGCTTTGTGCTGCTGTGCGAGAAGCTGTCGGCCACCCGGCTCACCCAGGACTCCTTCCTCTCCCCCCACATTATGGAGAAATTTTACGCCGACGGCGATATGCACACCATGTATGTGGCGGAGGTGATTGAGGCGCTTGCAAGATAGGATGGATGAAAAATGAAAGTCATTGATTTAACCCATATCATCTAACCCATATCATAAATGAAAATATGCCTGTCTATCCCGGAACGGAAGCTCCCCGGCTGATGCCGGCCAACAGCTACGAAAAGGACGGTTTCCGGGAGACTCTGCTGCAAATGTACACCCATACCGGAACACATATTGATCCTCCGGCCCACCTGTATGCCCACCGGACAACCCTGGACCAGTTCCCGGCCAGCCAGTTTATCGGCAAAGCACTGGTCATCGACTGCCGCAATCTTGCGGAGGGCGGCTCCATTACCATGGGGCATATCCTGGCATACGGTCCAAAGGCCGGCAAGGCTGATTTCCTTTTATTCAATCTGGGATGGGACAAAAAATGGGGAACTGCCTCTTATTTCGGCAATTATCCCTGTATAGACCAGGAAGTTCTCGACTATATTCTGGCCGGACATTACAAGGGAATCGGCTTCGATGTGATCGGGCCGGACCCCATCGCCGATGAGAATCTGACAAGACATAAACGGCTCTTTGCCCATACCGATATCATCAACATTGAGAATCTGAAGGACCTGGAAAAATGCGGAACGGATTTATTCTGGTTTAACTGCTTCCCGCTAAAGCTGGACAACTGCGACGGCTCGCCCGTCCGTCCGGGCCGTTGCATGGTTTGAAGAATAGCCGGAAATTTCTATTATTATACCCCCTGCACCGTCGCCGGCCGCAGGGGGCATATTTTATTTCATTTTTAAGATATAAAACCCGTCGTCTAAGCACGTTACATAAATGTAACCTCTCTCGTCCACCACACAGTCCTCGGTCACCGCGTTCCTGGGTCCCGGGAAGGGGAAGAAGGATTCTTCCTTCGTCTTGACGGGATTGGGCGGGATGAAGTGCGCAATCTCCTTGATGTAGTACTGGTCCGATACGTCGTACACCCGAAGGCCCGCCGCAAAGTAACAGCAGTACACCCGGTCGCCCCGCTGCTCCAGCCAGGGCTTGCCGCTCATGGGCTCATGGAGGTTGTGGGGGCCGAAGGGTCCCTGGCATCCCAAGTTCATCACGTTAAAATTAGGATAGGGGAAGCCTTCGGGCACTTCCGGGTAGGGGAACTCCGCCACCAGTGTCGGTTTTGAAGGATCCCGTACGTCCACCATGTGAAGGTTGTTCAGCGCCTGGGCCTCGGTGATGGAGCCAGGCGGGAAGAACTGGAACCGCTCGCCTTCGTTGGTGACCACCACCAGGTCACGGCCGGGCAGCGGCAGTGCCGTATGGGTCCTGGCGCCGGCCAGCTTGCTGCAGAATGCCGGCATAAACCGCAGGTTACCGATGCACTTTGGACGCGTCACATCGGTGGTATCCAGAACATAAAGCCCGTCCCCACAATATCCGCAGAACATGATGCCGTCATCCCGGCGGAAGGGCGGCCCGTGCATCCAGCCCTTGTCCATAAAAGCCGGCACATGGGGAGCCGCATGATCCACTTCGCCTCCCACAAAGCCGTCCACAAACTGCTCCGGCGACCACCAGTTTCCTACCTCCCTGGGGTTGGCGGGATCGGAAATATCCACAATCCGCATAATCATTCCCTCAAAACGTTCCGCCTCACAGGACAGATAGCAGTAGGCCCCTCCGTTGTACATGAAGCGGTGCACGCCGATGGAATGGGGGACGCCGCAGTCCCAGAAGCCAAGATATCTGGGATTCTCCGGATCCTCCTTTAGGGAAAAGATCATAATTCCGGACTTACACTTCAGTTCTCCGTCCCCCTGGCCCACCAGAGCATCCGGGCCGCTACCAGAAGACAGGGCGCAGACCAGAAGATCATCTGCCACCTGGATCTTGGGAATCGTGGTAATCGGATATTCCTCCACATCCAGAGCGAACATACGTTTGACAAATCTGGGCTTTTCGGGATCTGTTACCTCCGCGATCACCACGCTGGCGCCCTTGATGCCGCCAAATGCAGAACCATACATATAGTATCTGCCCTCCGGCGTCTTGTAAAGCTGCATCTGAAAGGCGCCGCTTTTCTGATCCCAGTCACAGAAGGAAAGCACTTCCAGGTTCTTGATGTAACCCTCGTTGCCCTCCCCCTTTGCATAAAAAACGGACATGTGTTTCAACTCCTTTGCATATATTTTATAAGATATATTATATATTATTTCCAGAAAAATTACAAGACGCGATCCAAAAAAGGATGCGGCATTTCAAAAATCCGCATCCTTCTCTCTGCCGGTCCCTACCAGAACAGATCCTCCGCGTCGGAAATTTCCAGATTCTCCGCCAGCTTCTGCATCCGCTGGTCCGCCTCCGCCATAATCTCGGCGCATTCCTTTAACTGCCGGTTGATGTCCTCCGTAAAATCCCGGTCCTTTTTGTAACGTAGCTGGTGTTCGGTGCTGGCCCAGAAATTCATGGCGATGGTACGAAGCTGGATCTCCACCGGCACCTTCCGCTTCCGGTCGGAAAAATGCACCTCTGCCATCACAATCAGATGCAGGCTGCGGTATCCGTTTTCCTTGGGCTCCCGTATGTAGTCCTTGATCTGCACCAGATCCACGTCCGTCTGGCTGATCAATAGCCGCGCAATCTGATACACGTCCGTGATAAAGGGGCAGATCACCCGTATTCCGGCCACGTCGTGAATGTAGTTCATCATATTGTCAAAGGTCAGCGGCAGCCCCTGCTTCTGCATTTTCCGGAGGATGCTCTCCTGGGACTTGATCCTGCTCTTAATATTCTCGATGGGATTGCGGTCATTGCAGAACTGGAATTCCTGATTCAGGATCTCCAGCTTGGCCGTGATCTGGCGAATGCCGGATTCGTAAAACATCATGATCTGCTTGTAGTGCTTCTCCAGATCCAGGTAATCCCCGGCCCTGGACAGGATCAGCCCCTCCCCGGCCTCCGCGGTGACGGTGATAGAGATGGTATCTTCTTCGCGGTTTTTTACATTTTTCAAAAAATTTTTCATGCTTTGTTCTTTCCTTTTATATCTACATTGTTATATTTTTATCAAATGCCCATGGCGTTTCCGGACTTATTTTCCATTATAAGGCATAATTGTGATTTGCGTGCTAACAAAGTATTAAATATTTCTAAAAACTGTGTTATGATATTGGAAAGGAAGATGGGGGCAAAAGCCCCTTTTGCCCCCATCTTCCTGGAAAGGAGCGCCCTTATGAATACCACCCAGATCAAATATTTTCTGGCCGCCGCCAACCGGCTGGAAGGATCTTAAGGGCTGCACTTTTATTGTGGTGGACGAGAAGGACTGCTTTGCCAGCGCCCGGATGGTGGCCAAGGACTGCACCCGGGCCGGATTTACCCCCATGTTCCGATACGCTCCCTCCCTGGAGGTGGCGATGCTGTGGATTGAGGCGGGTATCGGCGTGGGCTTTATCAATACCATGAACAGCCTTACCATGAATCCCAATATTACCATTCTGGACCGGCTGACGCTGGGGAATCTCCTTTTTCCGGCATCGTTACCGATAACTTTTGGTTATGAATATAGAAGAAAAAGCGTTTTTGCATTTCCTCCTGTTTTGGATAAAATAGAGATAACATTGAAGTGCGAATTTAATGAAAATCAGGAGGTACTTATGAACAGCCAGCAAAAATTTGACCACGCCATGACCTTAAAGCCTTTCGCCCGGAAGCAGGACATCCCCGTCTTCCCCCACATCTGCACCTATGCAGCAATTCCTGCCGGCGTTACCCAGGCGCAGCTTTTTACAGGGAACGCGGCCTGGATGGATGCCTATCGAAAAACCTGCGAGATTGCGGGATACCCGGATGTTGCTTTCCCCTTGGGCTCCAAAACCGTCACCTACATCGAGCAGATGAAGGTCCGCATCCCCGGCCGGGATCTTTCTGAAAATGAACTGTTCCAGTTTGTGGAGGAGGAGATTATGAGCCAGGAGGATTACAAGGTGGTCATTGAAAAGGGCTTCGGCGCCTGGCAGACGCCTTTTGTGGCATCCATTCAGAATCCGCCCTTTACCGGTCCCTTTGCGAAATGGAAAGTGTTAAAGGGATTTATCGGCTCCGGCCTTTAATACATCTTCCATGTCCCGGGGTCTGGAGGAATTTTTCTGACAAGACGGGAAAGCTGACGCCGGAACTTCCTGATCCAGGATCCCCCTATAGATCCGCCGGTACTGGATGAAGGTAACATATGCCGGCATCAGCTCCCCGTCGCCCCAAGTGAAACATAGACGGCCCTTGAACCGCAGATTCCACACGCTGCTTCCACTATTTCTTATAATGCATATTTCTCATAATATGCTTCTGCCGCTTCCGCATCCAATTGAAAATAATGCTGTAACTTCTCCAAAATACGATTTTTGGAAATATTTTCATCCAGATTTTCCTGTACAAGCGCCTTGATT
>CATJBQ010000048.1 GCA_949738465.1 uncultured Lachnospiraceae bacterium | reverse complement strand
GGGCGGGGGAACGAACGGAAGAAAACTATCCTTCCGCCCCGTCCGTACAGATTACACAACATTTACCGCTGGCTTGGAAAAACAGGGTAAATGAGATTAACAGGAGGTTTACCATTCGTAACCACAGTGATTGCATTGGAAGGTTTTATAGCGCTTTGTGCCAAGAACGCCAAACAAGGCGGTATCGAGTACCCGTGAAGATACGTCAATGGGGCTTATATCGGTGCTGTTGCAGGTGGGACAATGAGGCATATTAATATCTTTCGTTTTCTTTTGATAATTCGAAGGACATTTTTTGTTAATTATCATATAATCAACTAAAGCTTTACCATCGGCTAGTCCCAACCCTGTTTTTTCCCTAGTAGATCGTATTGCTTCAATTTTTTTGTTACTTATGGCTAACTCTAGTTCATGTGATAAGTCATAACCTACATTTTCTATGTAGGTTTTTTGCTTTAATGGATATCCACAATGAATACACATTTCAGCTTCACTAGAAATGCGTTCCCCACATTCAGGGCAATTAATTAACGCCATATTAAATACCTCCCATTAATTAATTCCGGATATATACATATTATCAAAAACTACCATCGTTGTAAACAATGACATTAAAATATCTAAACCAACTATTATAAGCAATACCAAAGAAAAGAATTCACCCATTAGCGATGATATTGAGGCCTTCTTTGATCTATATTCAGAACAGCCACATAAAAGTACATGGAATACTAATGATCTTGTTAATTTTGCCAATGAAATTGGTGGTTTAGACGAAAGTTTCCATAAATTCCTCTCCACCGCCGACACATCCGGCGACTTAATGGCCCAGTACACCGACTACATAAACAAAGCCAGCAGCTCCACCTCCACCCTGGCCTCCACCCTCAAATCCACAGCCACAAGCATGGGTATCATGCTGGCCGTCGACCTGGCCATCCAGGCCGTCACCACCGCATGGGACGAAATGAATGTGACCGTTTCCGAAATCCAGGGGAACATTGACGGCATTACCGCAAGGCTGGACAGCCTGAAAGCGGAATACGACATGCTCCATTCCCTGGATCCGGATTCCTTGTCCCAGGCTGAAAAAGACCGGCTCCAGTACCTGGATGACCGGATCCGGAAGGAAGAACGCCTGCTTCAGATCGAGCAGGCCCGGAAAGACGAGGAGGCATACGGCGGCGGGTTTACCGATTTCTTCGACAAGGACAACTATCGGCGGCAGTTCTTTGACAGCCAGGCCGGCCCCAATATCCTGTCAAATATCATCGACTGGGCAGGCGGCGGTGCTTCCGACAGCTACAGCGGTCTGGCAATGAACGCAAAAAACTCCCTCACTTCTTACAGTGAAAAAACAGCCGCGATCGAGCGGCTGAAAACATTGCAGGAAGGGCTGAATGAAAGCAGCCAGGAATACCTCATGCTCCAGCATCAGATCGACGGCCACCAGACTACATTGGATTCTATCATGCCAGGTATGGAAGACCAGTTGATGGCCTTTGAAAAAATACTGGCGGCAGACCAGGCGGTATTGGAAGACGCAGAACGGGTGATATCCAGCCCAGACTCCACCCATAACGCCAGGCAGAACGCCATAGAAGTCAAGGAATTATACGAAAGCAGGATCCAGGACGCGCAGGCATTTGCCGGCCGGCTGGAAAAGATCCTGCACACACCCCAGGCGGCCCTCCAATCCCTGGACGAACGGCTGGACAACCTGTCCGCCGCTGAACTGGAAGATCATTTCAGCGAAGATGAGATCCAGATCCTGTACCACACAACCCTTGACCGGGAAGCAACGCTCCAGGATCTTAAAAACCTCGTGGCTGAGCTTCAAAAGGAGGCCACCATCCAGGCAGGGAAAATCTCCTTCGACGAAGCATTCAATGCACTCCCGGCAGATATCCGGGAAAGTCTGACAGACCTTGCAAGGTCTGGCGGGATCACCCCTTCCGTCCTCCGTTCCACGGAGGATTATAAGGCCCTGCTCTCCGAAACCGGCCTGTCTGCCGAAGAAGCCGCGGGGCGTATCCTGAATCTGCTGGATGCAGCCGACAAATTATCCGCTGCCGGCAACGGGCTCCGGAATCTGCAGTCCGCTTATGGGGAATTCCAGGAAAAAGGATTTGTTTTAGCAGAAACACTTTCCGGACTCCCGGATGTATTCCAGGAACTGGAGGGGTACCAGGCTTTTGAAACTGTCGTCGGAGACCCTTCCAGCAGCACCGGGCAGGTCCAGAATGCTTTCAATAACATTGCCGCTGAATATCTGGCATCCCAGCAGACACTGGCAGGCGTAACGCAGGACAATATGCAGGCCTATATTGCAAACCTAAAAGAAATGGGCATCATGAATGCGGAAGAATTCATCAACCATTATCTGCAGATAGCAAATGAATCGGCGCAGCTTGTAAATGCCACCTCGCAGGATGCTTACAATGCCTACATAAAATACCTGGAAAGCAAAGACCTTGCAGACCTTGCTTATTTCAACAACCTTATTTCGAATAATTCGGAGTTATTAAAGTCCCTCGGTTCCACATACCAGTCCGATTTTAATAACTGGGGAGAGCTTCTACAGAAAAAGGCCGTTGCCTACAACAACTTTGTAACCTCCATAAAAGGGAGCCAGATAAATCTTGGCTCAGGCTCTGCCGCATTATCAGACCAGGGCGCTGCCGAGGCCCAAGCAAGAGCCATTTTACAAAACGCCGCAAGAAACGGAACAAAAAGCGTATCCTCAAACCTGCTTGTGAAAACGCCGATGGATTTTATAACCGGAAGGGGTACCACAAACAAGAACCCAAACGCAAAATACACCCAGGATCAAGTAGATCAGGCAAGGGCATATCTGGATTCCATCAAGGAATTAAATCAGCTAAAATCACAATTAGCCATTGATTTAAGTACGGTAAATACAGACTTCGGCGGAAGTCTTTCCTTTTCCGGTTCCAGTGGCTCCCCAAAATCAGGTTCCGCCCCCGCCGAACCACCCGCCCGCGACACCACCAAAACCTACAACTGGATCGAAAAAGCCCTCACCCGGCTCAGGGAAGCCTACGACCGCATCCACAAAACCGCAGCCTCGGTCTACCGCACCTTCACCAGCCGCAACACCGCCCTCTCCCAGGAGCTTGACAGCATCACCGGCCAGATCAACGCCCAGCAGGCGGCCTACGACGAATATATGCGCAGGGCCGGTTCCGTGGGGCTTTCCGACCACTACAAAAACCTGGTGCAGAACGGCAGCATCAGCATCGAGGACATTACAGATGAAACACTGCAGAAGCAGATCGAAGAATACCAGGAATACTACGAAGCCGCCGTCAAGGCCGGCGACGCCCTAAAGGACCTGAAAGAAACCTACAGCAACCTGGCAAAGGAAAAATTCGACCTGGCCGCCGGCGAATCCGACAGCCGGCTCAGCCTGATCCAGAAAGAAGCCGGCCTGGCGGAAACCCACATCAGCAATGCACAGATCCGGGGCAACCTAGTAAGCACCAGATACTACGAAATCCTCTCGGAAAACGAAAAGCGCGCCATGGACCAGCTCACCGCCGGACGCTCCGCGTTAAAGCAGGCATTCCAGGAAGCCGTCGACAGCGGCTCCGTCGAAGCAGGCTCCAGGGCCTACCGGGAAATGCAGGCAGAGATCCTGGATGTGGAAAACGAGCTTCTGAAATCCAGCGGCGCACTGGAGGAATTCTCCAACAAAATCCGCCAACTGGAATGGGAACGCTTCGACATGCTCCAGGACACCATCTCCCAGATCACCGGCGAGGCAGACTGGCTCATCGGCCGCCTGGAAGAAGACAGCCTGTATGACGGTAACGGTAACCTGAGCCGGAAAGGAATGGCCGCCGCGGGGCTCCACGGCGTCAAACACAACACTTACTTAAACCAGGCCCTGGAATACGGCCAGGAAATCGAAGCCCTGGAAAACGCCCTTTCCAAAGACCCCTACGATACAAAGCTGCTGGAACGCCGCTACGAGCTGGCAGAAGCCCAGCGCAAAGTCATCGCTGCCGCGGAAGACGAAAAGGAAGCCATGCGGGACCTGGTAAAAGGAGGGATCGAGATCCAGTTGGACGCCCTCCAGGAGCTGATCGACAAGCGCAAGGACGCGCTGCGCACTGAAAAAGACCTGTACAGCTACCAGAAGCAGGTAAAGGAACAGACCGAAACCATCTCCCAGTTGGAAAAGCAGATGCAGGCCTACCAGGGGGACACCTCCCAGGAAACAAGGGCACAGCTCCAGCAGCTTGAGGTGAAGCTTGCGGCCGCAAAAGAGGACCTAACTGAAACCGAATACGACAAATACCTCTCCGACCAGGAAGCCCTGATGGACGAAATGTATATCCGGTACGAGGAAATCATGAACCAGCGGCTGGACAACCTGGACGCCCTGGTGGAGGACCTCATCGGCCAGGTTAACGCCTCCGCGGCAGAAATCGGCGAAACCATATCCGGAAAAGCAGAGGAGCTGGGCGTGGACCTCTCCGACTCCATGGAACGGATCTGGAACGGGGACAACGGCATCCGGGATGTCCTGTCCGCCTCCGCAGACCGCCTCTCCGATACCTTCACCACCACCGGCGCAGCCATCGCCGATATCAAGAAGCTCCTGGAAGAAATGCAGAAGGACTCCGATGAAAAAGCCGAGTCAGACGCAGCCGCCATGGAGGAGGCCTCGGAAGCGCCCACCCCCTCCGCCCCCACCGGGGAGAAAAAAGAAACGCCGCCGGCGCCGGCAGATGAGGGAAGCGGCAGCCGTCCCTGGGGAAGCTGGTTCCGCAACAAAAAGGATTCCTATCCCAAGAACAGGCTGAACACAGAGACCTCCATCGTAGACCGCCTCAAATACCGGGACCTGGACGCCAGCTTCCCGGCCCGTGCGGACTACTACTACGCCATGGGCGGGACCGGGACCTACACCGGAAGCGCAGGGCAGAACCTGTGGATGATCGCCCAGATGCGGGCCAACGGCTACCGGAAGGGCTCAAGGAGCATCCCCAGAAGCCAGTATGCCTGGACCCACGAAGGGGGCCAGGAGATGATATACCGGAAATCGGACGGCGCGCTGCTGACCCGCTTAGACGTGGGGGACAAGGTCTTTAACAGCCACATGGCCGAAAACCTGTGGCAGATTTCACACGGCGAATTTATGGAGCGGCTGAATAGACAGTTGGAGTTTCCTACCGCTAACTGCCCGTCCACCAATGTCACCAATTATTTTACCATGGACAACGTCACACTTCCCAACGTCACCAACTATGAGGAATTCAAGCATGAGCTGATCCGTGACCGGCAATTCAACGCCGCCATGAAGGACGCCACCCTGGGGGAAGCCTTAGGCTATAACTCCCTGCGGAAATACAGCAGATAGAAGCAGATAGAAAACAAATAGAAAGCAAACAGAAAGGATGATAGTTATGGAATATGATTTTATTTACGACAACCTGCCCCTCTCCGGCTTCGGGCTGACCCTCTGCCGGTTTGACACCGCCTCCATGGAGACGGTGTCCGCCGGTTCCCAGATCTCTTTTGAGCTGGGAACCGTACCCGGCAGGGAAAAAAGAAATTTTATTGACCGGGTCTACCAGGAAGCCATCACCGCCGTCTTCCAGGCGGCCAAAGTGGAAAACGGCGTTGCCGGGGAGCTTACCCCTCCGGAGCTTTCCGCCCTGATGCGGTGGCTGAACCGGAGGGACCGTTTCTGCCGGTTCAAGCTGCTCCGGGAGGGATACGAACGGCTGTACACCTATGCCAGCTTCAATGTCAGCAAGATTGAGGTTTCCGGCCGGGTGGTGGGCTTAGAACTGTCCATGTCCACCCTGTACCCCTACCTGTTGGAGGAACAGCCCCCGCTGACCTGCGACGTTCCGGCTGCCGGGCTGACCCTGGCCCTTACGGACAATTCCGACGAGATCGGGCATATCTATCCCTGCCTTGAGATCCACTGCCGTTCGGAGGGGGATTTTACCCTCTTCAATTCCCGCGAGGGACGGACCACCTGTATCCGCGGCTGCAAAAACGGCGAAATCATCACCATAGACGGGGAAAACCTGATCATCCACAGCTCCGATCCCCAGCACCGGATCCAGGACGACTTCAATTATATTTTCCCCCGGATTGTGAATTCTTTCACAAACCGGGAAAACCAGCTTACGGCTGCAGGGATCGACTGCACCATAACCTTACGCTGGTCCCAAATCAGAAAGGTGGGATTTTAATATGTACAAACGAAGCTTTACCTTTGACGTCAACAACCGCATCGACGTTTTCATCCTGGTTCTGGCCCATCGGAACCACAAGAAATACGGCATCATCCAGAACTGCAAAAATGTCCGCTTCAAGGACAGCCTGCAGCCTGGCCATGAACTGAGCTTCCAGGTATACCGGGAGCTTGTGTCGGATGGAAAAAAGGTGCTCTGCGGCGTCTGGGACGATATCCGGGATTTCCGGTACGTCTATGTCCCCGAGCTTGAGGAATATTTTGAAATTACCGTAAATATCGAGGATTCCGGGGAGGCGGTCAAATCCATCACGGCCATAAATGCCGCCGTTCCGGAGCTTACCAATGTCCGGCTGCGCAGCATCGAAATCAACACCGAAAATGATATTTTGCGCAAGGACTATGAACTCCCCACCGTTTTTTACAATCCGGATCACCCCGAAGCCTCCCTCCTGCACCGGATTTTTGAGAAGGCAAAGCACTATTCCATCCGGCATGTGGACAGCTCCCTTGCCGGGATCCAGAAAACCTTCGCCATCTCTGATACGAATCTTTATGATTTTTGCACGGCCACCCTCTCCGGGGAAATTGGCTGCCTGTTCGTCCTGGATTCTGTGGACCGGTCCGTATCGGTGTACGATCTTTTCAACCGGTGCTCCGACTGCGGACATCGGGGAGAATTTGACCAGGTCTGCCCCCAGTGCGGTAGCCAGAACGTCATAACCCCCCTGGGGGAAAACACCGGTATTTTTATTTCCCGGGAAAATCTGGCGGAATCCATCGCGCTGACACCCAATACGGAGCAGATCAAAAACTGCCTGTACGTGCGGGGCGGCGACGATCTGATCACGGCCACGGCTGCCAACTGCAGCCCCAGCGGCAGCCACATTTATCAATTTTCCCAGGATATGCTGTCGGATATGTCGCCGGCCCTTGCCGGGAAATTGCAGGACTACCAGAAGCAATACGATTTGCTGGCCCCAGAGTATCAATCGGTTATGTCCCAGATCTATGAGCAGATCGATGCGGAGCTGTATTTAACGTCCGTCATGATGCCCGACCTCTCCCACTCCCCCATAAGCGCGGCGGCCCGGCTTGCCCTGCTGACGCCGGAAAATCTGTCGCCCATCGCGGTGGAGGACGTCTCCAGGGTCTCGCTGGCCACGGCAAATTCTGCCATATCCGCCATGGCCACGGTGACGGTGGGCAGGGACTGCAAGGTGGAAATCCTCTCCTCCTCCCTCTCCTCCCAGACCTGGACCGGCAGCTTTCGGGTTACCAGCCGCCATGACAAGGAGGATACGGCGGACGGCCCTGTCATCCGTCTGACCATCACCGACGATTACCAGCAGTATGTACAGCAGAAAATTGACCGGATGTTCCACAAGGAGGAGGCCGAGGGCTTAAGCGATCTTCTGACCATAGAAGATCTTGCCCTTTTTACTGCGGAATTGAAAAAATACTGCAAGAACCGGCTGGACTCTTTTCTGGACGCATTCCAGGCCTGCCTGGACATCCTGGTGGAAAAGGGCTGCGCCGATCCAAAGCAATACCCAGACCTGCATACAAACCTTTATCTGCCCTACTATCGCAGGCGCCAGGCCATTTCAGCGGAACTGGCGGTCCGCACCGGCCAGATCGACGCGGTGCAGAAAGCCCGCCACGCTCTGGAACAGCAAAAGACCGCCATGCAGGAACAGCTTGATCTGGAACATTTTCTTGGAGCGGAAGCTTACGCTGAATTCCTGGCTCATCTGATCGCAGACGAATACGTCAACGACAATTATATTTCGGACGGGCTGAATAACGCGCAGCTCTTTGAACGGGCCCAGGAGCTGCTTCAAACCGCCCAGGCGGAGCTTATGCGCAGCCTCACCAAGAGCTATGCCATTTCCGCCAGCCTGGAGGATCTTCTGAAAATTCAGGAGTTTCGTCCCCTCTTGAACCGGTTCCAATGCGGCAATTGGTTTGTCTGCCAGGTGGACGATGCCCTTTACCGGATGCGGCTTTTGTCCTACGAGATCACTTTTGACGAATCCAGCGGGCATATTTTAACGGTGGAATTTTCCAACGCGTCAAAGCCTGCCGGCCCCCAGGAAACGGCAAAGGATATCCTTTCCGGCGCCCAGTCCATGGCCCAGAGCTTTTCCTACGTGGCCCGCCAGGCCAGTAAGGGCAATCAGGCGGACACTGTTTTTCAGGATTTTCGCAAAAACGGCCTGGATTCTTCCCTGTTCCGCATCAAAAATGCCGACACCGAGGACGTGCTGATCGACCGCCACGGCATTACCTGCCGTTCCTACGACGACATCCTTGGGGATTACCAGCCCGAGCAGGCGGCCTTTATCCACAATTCCCTGGTTTTTACCACCGACAACTGGAAAACCGCCAAATGCGCCCTGGGCAGGCTGACCTACTCCTTTGACGGGAAGGAATACAGCGATTACGGCTTTAACACGGATGCGGTTATTTCGGGGCTGATCATCGGCGGAGATATTTATTCCGCCAACTATTCCTCCGCGGACCACGCCGGCACCCATATCTGCCTGACGGACGGGACGTTTTCTTTTGCGGGGGACAAACTGACCTACGATGGCAGCAGTCTGGCCGTTCGTGGCCGGATCTTAAGCTCCACCGGGAAGATTGGCTGCTGGGAGATCAACGACACCAGCATTTATAAGTCGAATCCGGGATTTGGGAATCAGGGCGGGATGTATTTTGGGGAGGATGGGTTGAGTTTGGGGAGTGCGTTTAAGGTAAATCCTTCTGGCAGTACCACTGTAAGTGATTTGAATGTAACTGGTGGCAGCATAAAAATCGGAGATAACTTTTCCGTAGATACAAATGGCTCTGTAACTGCAAAGCATATCAGTCTGCATAACGGTTCTATTTACTTGGGAAACAACAATACGGAGGGATACTTTCGAAGTGATAATCAGGTTATTATCCTGGAAACCGGCGAAGAAGGAAGCATATCCTTCCGGGCATTTAGGGAAATTTCCAACGATTGCCGGGGATACCACGTAAATTGCAATTACCTCTCCATGATCAAAACACGGAGAAATGGCGCCAAAAGAACCCTATTGGCAGAAGATGAGCTGTATTCTGACAGTGATATTTTATACTCCGATTATTATTTAAAAGCCAAAGGCTATCACGGACAAGGATTTTGCACCACCTCATACGGCCATACATGCGAACTATATTGGACAGGATCAACGCTTGATGTATATATTGATTCTACCAGAGTTGGCAAAGTAACTTTATCTTAGAACATCAGGAGGGAAAAAAGATGGACACACAGATACCCAAACCAACCACCATGCGAATCCAGGAAACACGGACTGCCCTGGTAAACCTCATTAATAACAGTGGCTTGCCGTTATATGTCATTGAACCAATGATCCGTGATCTTTCCTCGGAATGCTCCAGGCAATTGGAGTTTCTAACCCACCAGGAAACCAGCCAATATCATCAGGCAACAATGCAAAACAAAAACTCTGAAGAAAAGGATCTCGTTGACTAACGGGGTCCTTTTTCATAACAAAAAAGAAAAGGAAGGTGCTATTTTATGATTTTACTATCTGATTACAATGCTTTATGTGAAAAATTTAACATTCCCAAAATCTCACTGGATTTTTACTCCGATGCCTACAACTGCGTCCCTTCCAAGCAGATGGACCATGCCAGGTATCTGGAAGTGTCCCTGACAGAATATGGCGTTTTCAGGCCTATGCAGGAGGGCGAGGAGGCCAGAATCCGCTTGTTGAAGCCGGATCAGACATATGTATACAATGACTGTGCTATTTTGGAAAACGGCAGGCTTCTGGTGACGCTCACCGACACCATTTTGTCCTACAAGGGCAAGGCGCGTTTTGATATTGTGGTCAACCAGCCTCATCATCCCGCCGGGGAGAAGGGACACGTATATTCCACCAGGCTGGCATACCTGGATATTGCCCCCACCCCCTATTCCAATGAGGTAATCGAAAGCTCCAATGAATTTGGCGCTCTTTTGAATGCCATCGACCGTGTGGAGGAGATCAACCACCAGGCGGAAGCTTCGGCCGAAACGGCTTCGCAGAAAGCGGCTGAGGCCCGGGACAGTGCAGACCAGGCCGGGGAATCCGCGCTGCATGCGGCTGCTTCCGCCTCCGGTGCAAACGAGAGCGCCACACAGGCCTCCGCCTCCGCCGCTCTCGCTGCCGCCTCGGAAGCCAACGCCAAAAGCTCTGAAACAAACGCCGAAGCAAAGGCATCAGAGGCTGAAAACCATGCCAACCTGGCAAAAAGCTATGCCTGCGGGGATACTGGCATCCGGCCCAATGAAAATATAGATAATGCAAAATATTATTATGAG
>CATJBQ010000047.1 GCA_949738465.1 uncultured Lachnospiraceae bacterium | reverse complement strand
TGGCGGGAAATAACCGCGGTGGATTTGGGAGCACCGGCAGGCAGTAGAGCGGGGAGAAAAGCAGCAGGGAGCGGATCCGGCTGCGAAAAGAGTTCCCGGCTGCCAGAAAGGGGTAAGGACATATGGAAAGCAGGATGGTCAAGTTTTATGCGAAGGATTCCAACCAGGTGGCGCTTCACGCAGTGCCGGGGCATTTTGCCACCAGCCACTCCCATATCAATTATTATATTGATATGACGAGCTTAAAGATCCGGGCCAGGGAGGCCAAGGATGTGGCATCGGTGATCGCCTCCAGGTTCAACAACGCCACCATTATCGACACCATTGTGTGTATGGACGGTACGGAGGTGGTGGGGGCCTATCTGGCGGAGGAATTCGCCAAGCGCACCTATCTGCGCAATACCAATCTTCATGATACCTTCTATGTGGTATCGCCGGAGTTTAACTCCAACAACCAGATGATTTTCCGGGACAACAATATGCTGGCCATTAAGGGAAAGCATGTGCTGCTTCTTTTAGCGACCACCACAACCGGCGTTACCATCCGCCGCAGCCTGGAGTGTATCCAGTATTACGGCGGGATCGTATCCGGAGTCAGCTCTATTTTCAGCACGGTGGATGAGGTGGCCGGCTGGAAGGTGGAGTCCGTGTTTGACCAGGAGGACCTGCCGGGGTATGCGGCCTATGACCAGAAGGACTGTCCCTTCTGCAAGAAAGGACACCGTCTGGAGGCTATGGTTAACGGCTTCGGTTACTCCAAGATGCTGACCTAGAGCGGCCTTTGGTAAAGCTGCCGGGACAGACCGGGGGCCCGTATCCCGCGGTATTTCGGGCTTCGTCAGATTGACGGAAAAATTTTTGATTTTTTGTGGACTTTCGGACTGGCGCAAAAGCGGGGAATCTGGTACAGTTATTACAGAACAAAACGAAAGCATTTTTTCAATTCAGGAGGTAAGATCCAATGGCAAGTTTAAGCTTGAAGCACATTAAGAAAGTTTATCCCAACGGTTTTGAAGCGGTTAAGGATTTCTGTCTTGAGGTTGAGGACAAGGAGTTCATCATCTTCGTAGGACCGTCCGGATGTGGTAAGTCCACCACACTTCGTATGATTGCAGGTCTGGAAGAAATTTCCGATGGAGAGCTGTGGATTGATGATAAGATGGTGAACGACGTAGAGCCCAAGGACAGAGATATCGCAATGGTATTCCAGAACTACGCTCTGTATCCCCATATGACCGTGTTTGACAATATGGCATTTGGTTTGAAGCTGCGTAAGGTCCCGAAGGCTGAGATTAAGGCGAAGGTGGAGGATGCCGCAAGAATCCTTGACCTGGAGAAGCTGTTAGACCGTAAGCCGAAGGCTTTGTCCGGTGGTCAGAGACAGCGTGTTGCTATGGGTCGTGCCATCGTTCGTGAGCCCAAGGTATTCCTGATGGATGAGCCGCTGTCCAACCTGGATGCGAAGCTGAGAGTTCAGATGCGTTCCGAGATCGCTGCACTGCATCAGAGACTGGGCGCTACCATCATCTACGTAACACATGACCAGACCGAGGCTATGACGCTGGGAACCAGAATCGTTGTTCTGAAGGACGGCGATATCATGCAGGTTGATTCGCCCCAGACGCTGTACAACGAGCCGGATAATCTGTTTGTTGCCGGATTTATCGGATCTCCCCAGATGAACTTCCTGGATGCAGAGGTTGTTGTGAACGGCGACAGCGTGACATTGAAGTTTGGCGAGAATTCCGTAGTACTGCCGGAGAGCAAGGCTAAGGCTGTGAAGCCCTACGCAGGCAAGACTGTGATCCTGGGAATCCGTCCTGAGGATATCAGCGATTATCCCAGATTTGTATCCGAGCATCCGGAGTGCGTATGCAAGACCAAGGTTACCGGATACGAGTTGCTTGGTTCCGAAGTACTTCTGTACTATAGCTTGAACGATACCGCTATGACTGCGAAGGTAGATTCCAGCACACCGGCACGTCTGGGTGATGAGATTACCATAGCCTTTGATGTTGCGAAGATCCATGTATTTGACAAGGAGACCGAGCAGACAATTACACATTGATTTGTATGGATGCTTAAGAAGCCAGAGAGCCTGTCACAATTGTGGCGGGCTCTTGTTTATGCACACGGGCACCCAAAGGAAGATTGTCAGCAGTGCTGACGGGTGCCAGGCGCGACGAGTAGGGGAAGAAATCTTCCCTACTCGATTGCGCACGGGGCAGAAACGGAATTTTATGGGTTGTGCAACTTGGCAGAATCTGCTATAGTATTGTAATAGACAACGATGTAAACACAATAAGAGCAAGGAGGAATCCCCATGGTTTCAAATCACAGATTACAGGCAGCATTGACGGAGATTAAGGAGATTGCCAGAGTTGACCTGATGTTGTACACAGAAAAAGGAAAGATGGTTACAGGCACTTGCGAGCCACAGCACGAAATGACGGAGGCGGTGATCCAGTTTGCCCAGTCGATGGCGGACAGCCAGATGGTGGGATGGTATCATTTTTATAAGGTTCTGGTGGAGGATCAGCTTGAGTACATACTTCTGGTGCAGGCAAAGGGGGATGAGTCCAATGTGATCGGCAGGCTGGCGGTGTGCCAGATCCGTACGCTCCTGAGCTCCTACCGGGAGCAGTTTGACCGGAATAATTTCATGCAGAATGTGGTTCTGGGCAATATGCTGGTGGTGGATATGTACAATAAGGCCAAGAAGCTCCATATCGAGCAGGCCCCCAGAGTGGTATATATCATCGACGTGGAGGGGAAGAAGGACGGCCTGGTAATGGAGCTGGTGAAGAATCTGTTCGCGTCCAATTCCCGGGATTTTGTCACGGAGGTGGATGAGCGCAGCATTATTTTAATTAAGGATGTGCGGGATAAGGAAAGCGACGAGGAGCTGGAGGTTCTTGCCAATATGATCGTGGATAATCTCCATACCGAGGCGATGGTGCCGGTGCGGGTAGGCTTCGGCAACCGGGTGGAGGAGCTTGTGGATATCAGCCGTTCCTACCAGGAGGCACGGATGGCCCTGGAGGTGGGGAATGTCTTTTATGCCCAGAAATCCACCATGTCCTATCAGCGGCTGGGGATTGGCCGGCTGATCTACCAGCTTCCGGTGAGTTTGTGCGAGATGTTCCTGAAGGAAGTATTCGGGGAAGAGATCCCGGATGTATTCGATGAGGAGACGCTGGTGACGATCCAGAAATTTTTCGAGAACAGCCTGAACATTTCTGAGACGGCCCGGCAGTTGTATGTGCACCGGAATACGCTGGTGTACCGGCTGGAGCGGATAGAGAAGATGCTGGGGCTGGATATTCGTACCTTTGAGGATGCGATGCTGTTTCGGATTGCCATGATGGTGATGTCCCATATGGATTACCAGAAGTCATTAACGGAAGAAAAAATGTCGTAAAGCGTATATATCTGGGCTTATCATAAGGGGAAAAAAGTACGATATATTAGGTAGAGACCTAATATCGTACTTTTTTTAAAATAAAGGAGAGACAGCATGAAGATTCAGAATGGAGCGGACAACAGTTTTTATACAGGAAGGCAGGAAACCGGGGCAGCGGCTGCCCAGCAGGAGAAAAAGACCGGCCAGGAGAAGATGAATGGCGCCGGCGTGAAATCTGTGGACGGTTCCGGACTGAACCTGGGGCAGGATGCGATTGCCCAGCGGAAAAGCCAGGCACAGCAGGAAGCGATGGATATCATCAAGAACCAGTTCAAGTCCGATGGGAAGATCGATCAGGATCTGGCCAAGCGGCGTCAGAAGATCGTGGACAGCCAGGCCAAGGCAGATGAGGCTTTGGGCCATATGAACGAGATTACGCAGCAGGAGCAGCAGTTGAAGGAGGACTGGAACATTGCCGACGACAGCGAGGAGCAGCAGAATCTGGAACTGCGCCTGAAGGCGAAGGAGGCCATGCGGCCCGGATCGAATGTGGAGATGACGGCAGAGGAGTGGAAGCGTTATTCAGAGCTTGGCCCCATGTCGGAATACGAGCAGGCGGTTATGGACTGGGAGCAGGAGAAAGGTATGTTTCGCAAGGAGTTAGATGAGGCTAACAAGGAGATTATGGTCCAGAGCCAGGTGATTAAGGCCACCAAGCAGGAGATGCTGAAATATCACGGGATGGACGATGCCACAATGCTGGCAGAGGAAACCCTTAAGGCGGCCAGCAAGGAGATTACCGGTATGCTGCTCCAGGAAGGTGTGGACAGCGTCAAGGAGGAGATCGACGAGGCTGTGGAGAAGGGCCAGGAGCAGAAGGAGAAGAACGAGGAGGAGGAAGCGCTTAGGGAGGAAAAGAAGGCCGATGAGATGGAACTGGAGCAGCAGATGATGAATCTTCCCAAGGCCCAGCAGCTCCAGGATGAGGTGGAGCAGAAGATGCAGGAGATTCTGGCGAAGCAGAATCTTTTAGAGGAGGATCTGAAAGGGGTCCAGGTGGATCAGAAAGCATAGGAACAGAATATGAGAAAAAACGTCCGGGAGACCGGACGTTTTTTTGTCCCCTTTTTTTCATTACATGCGAATTATATTAGTGAGAAAGGAGGAGTATGAGAAAAATGGAAAAAATAAATGAAAAAACAAAGATGTTCCTTTTGCTGGCGGGAATCTCATTTCAACTGCTTCCGGAAATGCTGCAGGCAGTTTTGCTGTATGCGACCAGAAGAAGCCTGGGCGATTTCCAGATGGCCGTCTGTGGGGTGATCGGAATTGTCCTGGGAACCGGATGCTTTTTTGGAGCCTTTGCCCTGCAGTTTCGGGAGGAGGGGATAAAAAATAGGGGAGTGTTCCTGCGGTTTCTCTTAGGGATGCTGCCGGTTCTGTGCTATACCATACTGGATCATATGGTTAAGACATACCTTTTTCCGGTACTGGCAGAAAAATGGTTTGAAAGGCTGGAGCTATTGCTGCTTGTGATGGGAGCCATAAGCCTTTTGTTTCTGGCATTGGAGGGGTACGCTTGTTATGCCTGGGTGGAGGGCGTAAGAAGCCGGTCCCTTTTACATCCGGTGGCAGAATTCCTGCGGCATCCCTTTTGCGGCCTCGGCATTCTACTGATGCTGGGGCTTTCGGAGGCGGCTCCCGCCCTCCTAAGTTACCTGATCCAGTTCCTGCCCGGACAGAACACCTACGCCTTATCCTCCCTCCTGCAGCAAGGGGCCGCGGGAATTCTTACGGGACTCCTCTGGATCCTGGTATTCTATCTGATTCTCGTATCTTTTTCCGGGCAAAAAGGGAAAACGGAGGAAAGGGGGCTGTGGCCGACAGGAAAAGAACTGGTGTTCACCATCGCGTTTGCGGTGGTCCTGGCAGTCCTGCTTGTGTTTCAGGTGATGGGAAAACGGCAGGATCCGGTGGAGCAGGTATGTGAGGAAATCGAAGAAGACCTGAAGGCATCCGGCCTTGCATTGATCCGGGGAGATGTGGAAGGAAGCGTAAGAAGCCTGCAGCGGGCCTGCTCCGTTCGGGAGGTCTTCTGTGCCGCCCTGGAGCTGGGAGAAGGAAAAAGCCTGGAGGAGCTGGCAGCAGAAGATCCGGATAACCGGCTGGCGGAATATTTTTATTGTCTGAAGCAGCAGGCGCCGGAGCGGATGGAGGAGCGTCTGCGCACCGCAGGCCGCAGCCCGGAATATGGGCTTGCGCTGCTGGATCTGTACGGGGAAATGGAGGAGCTTACCGAGAGCCAGCAGGCGTATCGGGAGGAAATTCTTTCCCTTTGCGTAGGCGCGGGGGTTTACCAGAATCCGTATATCCGGCCGGAGCAGATGGAGAACAAAAAGGAGCGGCTCAAATTCCGGCTGAAGGATTACGCCGGCCTTGAGGAACAGGCCGCATTGATGGAGCAGGCCGCCGCCATGATGCGGGAGGGGGATATGACCCAGGAGCTTGTGGATCAGGCCCTCTCCTTAGCCGGGGAGTATCCCGGAAACTGGACGGCCCAGTATCTGGCGGCAATGGCCGGAAGCAGCCTTACCTATGACGAGGCCGGACATTATGACCGGACCGTGGAGGCGGCAGCCCAATACGGACGGCTGTACCAGGAAGCCTTCGACCTTACGGAGGAAGAACAGTGCGGCTTAGAGCTTACCGTGGCGGATATGATGGTGAAATGCTATGCCTGGGAGGAGGCCCTTCCCTATCTAGAGGATGTGATACAAAAGGGCGGGCTGGAGGAAGCCTTTCCCATGGCCTCCATGTGCTATGAAATGCTGGGAGAACATGAAAAAACCTATGAGCTGTGTATGCAGATGCTGGAAGCAGAGCCCGGCCATGTTACGGCCCGGTACTATGCGGCCGTCAATGCCCTAAAGCAGGGAAATGTGGAAGACAGCCTCCGCCAAACGGTGGAACTGGCCCGGCTGGCAAAGGAGAGCCGGGATGACGCTGCATATACCGCGGACGGCGCTCTTTACGCAGTGCTTCAGATGCTGGCATTTAACGATGACAGCCGTTATACCGGGTATCAGTACGCCGTTTACGATAAGCTGACAAAAGAGCAGCGCAAGACCGTGGAGCAGGAGCCGTTTCTGGCGGATTATCTGGACGCGGTCTATGAATGCTTCGCATCGAAGGAGGAGGGCCATAAGGAGAAGGCGCTTTCCCTGACGGAGAAGGTGCTTCAGGAAAATGACCGGCTGCCCCAGGCCTGGTATCTGAAAGGGACAATTTTGTTCCATATGGAATCTTACCAGGAGGCAGTGGAGGCCTATCAGCGCTCCCTGGCCCTGCAGGAGGGGACGCCTGCCGTGTGGTATGCCCTGGCCAATGCCTATGACGGCCTGGAGGAATATGAGCCGGCCTATGAAGCCTGCCGGCGGGCGCTGGCGCTGCTTCCCCAGCAGGATCACGGCTCTGACTGGTACGGGATCTCCTACCATTGTGGAAATCTGATGAAGGCGCTGGAAGAAAAGCTGGGGAGGGATTGAGATGCTGCTTGTATTGCTGATATTGGGGCTTTTGTTTGCCCTGCTTGTACTTTTTTTATTCCACGGATCGGTACTTTTTGGTATCCTGGCCCTGGTCTGCTTCGGGGCGGGGACGGGCCTGTACTGCTTCCGTAAAAAACTGCCTGGAAAGCTTGGGACGCCCCTGGCGCTTCTCTGCCTCCTGCTGGGGGCGGCAGCGCTGTTTTTCTGCGGGACGACAAAGGCTGCCAAGGGGTTTGGCGCATATGATGAGCTGCTCGCCGACGCCCGGGCGGCCCTGGAAAAGGAGGATTACGACAAGGCTGTGGAGCTGCTTGAGGAAGTGGGCGGATCCTATGAGCCTGATGACAACGTGCATCTGCTTCTGGCTTTGAAGGATTTGAAGCAGGAGGATTACGCGGCGGCTTATGAGGAGGCGGAGCAGTTTAAGGACCGGCATTCCGTGGCCTACTATGTGCTGGTGGAATGGATCTGTATCTTAGACCCGGCGCCGGAGTCGGTGGAGAGAGTTTACGCGCTGTATGAGGAGGCGGCGGCCCAATGGCCGGACTGGACCTATATGCAGCTCTACGCGGGGATTTCTCTTTTTGAACAGGGAAAATATAAAAAGGCCCAGTATTATCTGCTGCGGGCTTCCGGGCTGGATCCGGAGGATGCGGTGGGCAGCTATTATCTGGGAGCCTGCTTTTTCCATCAATCGGATTATGAAAAATGCAGGTACTATTTCAATGAGGCCATAGAGCGTGGGGCCGACGACACCATAAAAGGAAATATTATGTGGTACATGGATAAAATGCAGCAGGCAGGAGGGGATAGCGAATGAAGGGACTAAAAAAGAGAGTACTGGCGCTTTTGCTGGTTCTGTCCGTATTTTTGGGAGCGTTCCATGAGAGCTTCTGGGCGGGCCAGGTACTGGTGGCTCAGGCGGCTGTCCGGGAAGAAGACGCGGTTGACCAGGACCGGCTTTCCCAGGTGCGGCCCGCCCAAAACGGGTACCGGGAGCTGGACCGGCTGGCTGCGGAGCGAAGTGTACCGCCCACGGAGCCAAAGCCGATTGTGGCCAGCGACATGCAGGCGGGTGCGGCCCAGACGAAGGCAGATATCCTTGACAGCGCAGAGGGATGGACGATTTCACAGATGTTTTCCACGTTGAAGGATCTGGCGAGTGAGCTTGAAAAAATCATACCGGAAATGGGAGAAATGGCGAAGGGCCTTACCGGAGTGGGAGGACTCCTGGATCTGATTTCCATTGTAAGCGATGTGGAGGGCATGGTGAATCCCAACAATGAGTCCTCCTTCTGGCGGACGGTAGAATGCGCGCTTCTGTATCTGGATATGCTGATGGCGATGCTTTCCATTGCCAATATTTTTCTGAATTTTATCCCGGGAGGCTTCCTGGTCAACCTGCTTCTGGCATTGCTGGCGCTGCTGATCGGGCTGCTGGCCTCCTGGGTCCATAGCGAGGGCTTCGAGGATGCGCATCCCGGGTTTAAGGAATGGGAATGCAGAATCAAGCTGCCCTTTGGAATCAATATCCTGAAACCGAACATATATTTGTATTATGCGGACAGCGGGACAGATCTTCAGGTCCGGTTCCCCCACCCGGAGCTTCTGACAACAACCATACCGGATTATTCGGGGAGCTGGGAGGTGACAAACCTTGGAGACGGAATGCTCCGGGCAGAGGACGGCAGGGAGTATGGCTATCTGTTTTACGAATCCGTCAGCAGCCCGGGACTGTTCCAGCAGGAGGAAGGATACCGCATCCCGGCGTCGGGCCGTGAGGAAGCCTTCCGCCAGATCCTGGACAACATGGGATTTAACGCTCGGGAGATCCATGATTTTGTGGAATTCTGGTGTGAAAAGCTGAAGCCCTCGACCGATTATATCATGTATCCCCAGGGAACGCCGGTGGTAGATGCGGCCATGCCCATAGAGATCTTCCCAAAGCCTTCGTCCATAGAGCGGTTCTGGTTTGCCTTTCGGGAGGATCGGGGACAGGCGTTTGATACGCCTAAGACGGCTCTGCTGCAGCGGGAAGGGAAGAATGTGGTGATAGAATGGGGCGGGATGGTATTTTAAGAACCGCACCGGGCGTCCGGAGTAACGCTGCGTAGGAAAGCTGTGCAGGAAAAAACGGCGGAATCCTTGACAAATCCGGGAATTAAGCATAGAGTAGAAAACAGTGTGAAAGTCCCGGAGGAGACAGGGGATATTTGCAGAAGATAAGAGCCGCAAAAGAAGAAGCAGCAGAACGGAGTACGAAATTGGCACAGTCAAAGTCGGAGATTCAGGATCAGATCATAGCGTTATTAAGCACAAAGCCCCAGGAGGCCATGGCCCGGATGGTTGAGGAATATTCCGGCCTGGTCTGGAAGGTGGCGGAGCGGTATCTTAAGGACCCGGAGGACATCAAGGAATGCCTGAACGATACCTTTTTCGAATTATATCAGCACCGGGAGCGGTTTGATCCGGAAAAAGGGAGTTTGACGGCTTTTCTGGCTGCGATTGCCCGGAATCACGCGGTCAGCCGCTACCGGAAAAATGCGGTGCGAAAGGCGGGGGCGCTGGAGGAGGATCTTCCGGACAGCGGGGATGCCATTGGAAATATGGATGAAAAGCTGGATCTGGAGAAGGCTCTTGACACGCTGAAGCCGGAGGATGCAGAGATTATCCGTATGAAGTATTATGACGGCATGACGGTGCAGGAGATTGCCGATTCGCTGAAGCTGCCCTATGAAACCGTAAAAAAGCGCCATCAGCGGAGCCTGGGCAAAATGCGGCTGGCCCTGATCCTGGCTTTGCTCCTGGGGCTGGCCTTGCTGACAGCATGCGCCTTTGGCATACTGCGCCATCTGGGCATCATACCAGGCTTTGGGGTGGTGGATACGTCAGATCCTTCTACCCAGGGGCCGGAGGAGAAAGAGCCTGCTGTCGGCCTGGGGGAGGAAGAACAGGTAAAAGAGCCGGAAGAAGAAAGCAAACAGGAGCCCCTGGCTGTTTATGGGCTTACAGAAGCGGTGACAGTGGAAAATGAGACGGGTATTTATACCCTGGAAAAAGGCTTCTGGGCCAACGGAGCAATCCGGCTGGAGGGATCGATCCGGTGTAAGGACGGGGAGACCGACACCATGGTCCTGCTGCTAAAATATGGGGAGGAGGTTCAGCCCTGCCCCTCCGTATGGACGCCCCGGGAATATGGATGGGATTTTATTGCGGATGGGGATGGGATAGAACTGGCGGAAGAGAATCGTGGACGTCTGGAAATAACGCTGGTTCTGGAGGAAACCGAGATCGAACTTGCGTTCTGTCCGGCTGAGCCGGACAGCCTGGAAGGGTACAGCTATAAAATGGGGGACAAAGGAGGGATTTTGGCGCTTCCCCGCTGGGAGGAGGGCCATTTTCTGGTGGAAATTTATCCGATCCCGCTGGAAGAATATGCGATTTCTTTTGATCTGGTGACAGGATCCTTTCTGAAACAGAATGACCGCCTAAGCACGGAGGTGGTGGAGCTTCTGGACGCTTCCGGGAAGCGATGGATGGGAGAGCCCCTTCCATCGGGGGGGAGAAACCTGGGCGGACTGAGAACCTGGGATTTTGGAGAAATGGAGCCGGGGGAATATACGCTCCGGATTCCGTATCTGCTGCTGGAGCGTCCGGCCGAAAGCCGCACGGTGATTCCTATCGATCTGGAAAAGTGCCGCTTTGCGGAGGAAGAATATCAGGTGGCGGGGGGAAGGATCCGGGTAACGGACTGCCGGAAGCTGGAGGTAACGCCGGGAGAGGTGATCTGGGAAGGAGAGTATGCCAGAGAAGGGTTTTCTTACTGGCTGGTGACCATGGAGTATCAGGAGACAGGCGGGACGGCGGATGGCTGCCAGATCCTGCCGGCCGGCCTGACCGGGGAATTCCCGGTCAAAGGGACGGAATATGAGTTTGGCTGCTCCAAGATGGATCGCGGGGATGAGGGGTACCAGATCCTGGTCTGGGCGAAGGAGGACCAATGTGAAATCGCGCAATTTCAACTGGTTACCAAGGATATCGTGACATTGCTCTGGGAGCATGTGTTTGAGATCCCGGTTACCGCGGATTTGAAGGAAGGTGTGGAAAAGGATAAGAAATAAGGTTGAAGAACAGGGCCAAGTTGGGTATAATGAAGGAAATGTGAGCCGGCAGGCGAACATTTCCGCTACCCAAACGTAGCGAAGCGGAGTTCGGGTTTCCCGGGAGCCGGCAGGCGAACATTTCCGCTACCCAAACGTAGCGAAGCGAAGTTCGGGTTTCCCGGGAGCCGCAGGCGAACATTTCCGCTACCCAAAGGTCGCGAAGCGAAGTTCGGGTTTCCCGGGAGATGGTTTTACGGAAAGCAAAGATAT
>CATJBQ010000046.1 GCA_949738465.1 uncultured Lachnospiraceae bacterium | reverse complement strand
CAGCAGGTGATTTCAGAAATGGTATAACGATCGAATTGGACAACAATATATACCAGATTATTGAATTCCAGCATGTGAAGCCGGGGAAGGGCGCAGCGTTTGTCCGGACCAAGCTGAAGAATATTAAGAACGGCGGTGTGGTTGAGAAGACCTTCCGTCCCACGGAGAAGTGTCCCCAGGCCCGTATTGACCGGGCGGACATGCAGTATCTGTATTCGGACGGGGATCTGTTTCACTTTATGGATGTTGAGACCTATGAGCAGATCGCACTGGATGCGGATTCCATCGGCGACGCCTTGAAGTTTGTGAAGGAGAACGAGATGGTGAAGATGTGCTCCCACAACGGCAGTGTCTTTGCAGTGGAGCCGCCATTGTTTGTAGAACTGAAGATAACCGAGACAGAGCCCGGATTTAAGGGCGACACCGCAACCGGAGCTACCAAGCCAGCCGTGGTGGAGACCGGCGCAACCGTATACGTTCCGCTGTTTGTGGAGCAGGAGGATGTGATTAAGATCGATACCAGAACCGGTGAATATCTGTCCCGCGTGTAGTGAGATTTCTTAGACCCGGAAGTGATTTCGGGTCTTTTGAGATAAGGTCAGAAAGTAGTACCGATGTCCCCAAGCAGGACAGGAAAGAGAGGTTATTATGGCTATTTTAGTGACAGGAGGCGCCGGCTACATCGGAAGCCATACCTGTATTGAGCTGATCCATGCCGGGTATGAGGTTGTGGTGGTTGACAATCTGTGCAATTCCAGCGAGAAGTCCTTAGAGCGGGTGGCGCAGATCACCGGGAAGAAGGTGCCCTTCTATCAGGCGGATCTTCTGGACCGGGAAGCACTCGAACAAGTGTTTGAGAAGGAGGATATTGATTCTGTGATTCATTTTGCCGGTCTTAAGGCGGTGGGAGAATCGGTGGCGAAGCCCCTGGAATATTATCATAACAATATCACCGGAACCTTGATTTTATGCGACGTGATGCGTCATGCCGGCGTGAAGAACATTATTTTCAGCTCCTCCGCGACGGTGTATGGGGATCCGGCTTTTATTCCCATCACGGAGGAATGCCCCAAGGGGAATCCCACCAATCCCTATGGCCAGACCAAGTCCATGTTAGAGCAGATCCTGACGGATTTCCATAGGGCGGATCCGGAGTGGAATGTGGTGCTGCTGCGCTACTTTAATCCCATCGGCGCCCATGAGAGCGGGCTGATCGGGGAGGATCCCAAGGGAATTCCCAATAACCTCCTGCCCTACATTGCCCAGGTGGCCGTGGGCAAGCTGCAGTGTCTGGGTGTGTTTGGCGATGATTACGACACACCGGATGGAACCGGCGTCCGCGATTATATCCATGTGGTAGATCTGGCCAGGGGACATGTGAAGGCGTTAAAGAAGATTGAGGACAAATCCGGGGTCAGCATATACAATCTGGGAACCGGAAACGGTTACAGTGTCCTGGAGGTGCTCCACGCCTTTGAGAAGGCCTGCGGCAAGACTCTCCCCTATGCCATAAAGCCCCGCCGGGCAGGGGATATTGCCACCTGCTACGCCGACGCGTCCAAAGCGAAAGCGGAGCTGGGCTGGGAGGCAGAGTTTGACATCAACCGGATGTGCCAGGATTCCTGGCGCTGGCAGAGCCAGAATCCCAACGGGTACGCGTAAGCAATCGTGGAACATAAATTTTATTATACGCTTGATTTTCAAAAGGGAAAGCGGTATAATGATTATATGAAAAGAGAAATCTGGAGGAATTAAAATGCCAAAAGCAAATGAAGCAAAAAACACAAAAGTGACAGCAGTGGCAGACCCGAAGAATGTAGAGACCAGCGAAGAAACCAAGATAGCTGCCCCGGAGCAGGCGGCAGAGAAGCCTGTAGATGCAGCAGAGAAGAAGGATGAGGCCGCGGAGAAGACCAAGGCAGCTCCGGTTGCCAAGGAGACCAAGACCAGAGGTCCCCGGAAGACAGCGGCGAAGAAGCCGGCTGCTAAGAAGGGCGAGAAGATCGAGACGGTATACATCCAGTTTGCCGGGCAGGAGTACGAGATATCTGCCATTATGGAGAAGGTGAAGGCGGCGACCAAGTCCCTTCGCGCCGTACACGAGATTAATGTATATGTGAAGCCGGAGGAGAACCGGGCATACTATGTTGCCAAGAAGACCAAGGGCGAGGAAGTTGGAAGCGTAGAGATCTAAGAAAAAAGAATCCTGCAAAGCAGGATTCTTTTTTTATACACAGGCCCGTGTAAAAGAAATATGTCGCTGAGGCGACGCACGGGCCGCGCGGCGAGTAGGGGAAGAAATCTCCCCTACTCGATTGCACACGGGGCAGAAAGGAAAATCTTTTCTAACCGTTTTTTTTCAGACGCTCATTGACCCAGCCCCGCAGCAGGCTGTAGAAGATCGAGGTGAGGGGGATAAAGATCAGCATTCCCATCACGCCCATCAGGCTGCCGCCGGCCATGACGGCAAAGAGCACCCAGATGGAGGGCAGGCCGATGGAATTGCCCACCACATGGGGATAGATGAGATTCTCCTCAATCTGCTGCAGGACGAAGAACAGGACTGCGAAGGCCAGGGCCTGCATGGGATTGACCATCAGGATCAGGAAAAATCCTACAAAGAATCCCACAAAAGCGCCCACAACCGGAATCAGGGCGGTAAAAGCAATCACGACGCCGATCAGCAGCGCGTAAGGGAAGCGGAGGATCAGCATGGTTACGAAAAACATGCCGCCCAGGATCAGGGCTTCCAGGCACTGGCCTGTGATGAAACGGGAAAAGGTGGTGTGGGAAAGGCTGCAAACGGAAAGGATCTTTTCCACGGTTTTTTCCCGGAATACGGCCCGGATCAGCTTGGTAAAGGAGGCGGCCAGCCGTTCCTTCTGCATCAGGGCGTAGATGGAGAAAACAAAGGCGATAAAAGCCTGGATGGTGGTATTCACCACGGTTACGGTGGCGGAGATGGTGTAGTTCAGCACATTTCCGGCGCCGTTTACGGCAAAATCCTTGATGCCTCCCAGCCAGGCGGCCCAGTCCAGCTTTTTCAGATCGATGGAGCTGATGTAGTCCACGATCTCCTTGTTCTCGGCAAAAACCTCCTCCAGCCAGAGCTGGGCTTTGGGCAGGAAGGAGCTCATGGCGGAGGCAACGCTCTCGGCAGTGCTGGCCAATTGGGGAACCAGGACGCCGATCACCAGAGCCAGAACGCCCACCATGCACAGAAGCGTCAGGATCAGGCTTAAGGGCCTTGCAAGCTTGCCCGGCTTTTTGTCCTTCCTGGGCCGGAACAGCTTTTTCTCAAAGAAGCGCATGGGGATGTTCAGGCAGAAGGCGATGGCGGAGCCCAGGATAAAGGGGCGCAGGACGCCCATCAGGAAGCGGATCCATACCAGGACATCGGAAAAATTAATCAGAAGGGCGCACAGCATCACCGTGAAGGTGATCAGCGCCAGCAGCTTTTTTATAGTATGTTTGTCTAAATTCATGGGTATCTCCTTTTTCTTGTGTTTTCTATCAGTATACTATCTGTGGCAGAGAAATTCAATGTTATTTTACTGCTTTCCGAAGAAGCAGGATGGCGGCGGTGCACTCGGCAAGGTAGCTTGCCAGCATGCCGATGAGGTAGGCCCGGATACCGAAGGCCGGGATGAAAAACCAGACGAAGAGAATCCGGATGCCGGAGGCAGTAAGGTTCAGGAGGAAGGTCGCGGTGGTGCGGCCTAAGCCGTTTAAAATGCTGCACAGGGTGGTGGTCAGGTACAGGAAGGGGCAGATCCATCCAAGGGTTACGATGAAGGCGCCGGCCAGCACGTTGCCAAAGACCACCTGTCCCAGAAAGCGGCCGGTCAGAAGGAAAAACAGGGTGCAGCCAAAGCCTAAAATCAGGCAGTAGATGCAGCTTTTTCTGACGGCATTGCGGATGTAGCCGGTATTTTCCCTGGCCGCGGCCTCGGAGATGGCCGGCAGCAGCATGACGGATACGGAGTTGGTGATCACGGAGGGAAACAGCACCATGGGCATGGCCATGCCGGTGAGGACGCCGTAGACGCTTAAGGCTTCCGGGCCGGTGTAGCCGAAGGCTTTCAGGCGGATGGGGATCTGGATGGATTCCATGCTTTGGAACAGGTTTACCAGCACACGGCTGGCCGTCAGAGGCAGGGCCATGGAAAACACCTGTCCCAGGGCCGGAAGCAGCGGGTGGCGCATCCGGCCAAAGCGGGTACAGGTGACGCAGACGAGAACCGAGGCGATCTCGCCGATCACAAGACCCCAGACGGCGGTCTTGGCGGTGATGGACGTGCCCTGTTCCATGACAATGCGGTAAATGACGTAGACGCCGCCCACCCGGGCTATTTGTTCCAGAAGCTGGGAAACGGCCGGGATGGAGGTGCGCTTGAGGCCGTAATAGTAGCCGTTGATGCAGGAATGAATGGCGCCGAAGGGAACCGTCAGTGCCAGGATGCGAAGGAGCGGCGCACAGCGGGGTTCCTCCAGCATATGATCCGAAAGAGGACCAGCCCAGAGGTAAAGCAGGGCTGCGCATAAAAAGGACAGGCCCAGGGACAGAATCAGGCCGGCATAGAGGTAGGTGTAGCCCTGCCGTTTACGTGCCACGGCCTCCGCTACGAATTTGGAGAGGGCGGTCTGGATTCCGGCCGCCGTCAGGGAGAAGGTCAGGGCGTAGATCGGAAAGATCAACTGATAGATGCCCAGGCCCTCGGCGCCGATGGTATGGGAGAGGAATATTCTATAAAAAAAGCCGATAATCCGGGAAAGGAGGCCTGACAGGGTTAAAAGCAGGGCGCCGGTGATCAGGGGGTGGGAGGAAAGCTTTGAATTTTGCAAGAAGGATTCTTCCTTTCGGGGGTTGGTTACTGGATTGCAGTAACGATTTTTTTCAGTATATGAAAAAGAAGATCTTGACAGAACCAAAATGCCGTGATATGATGCAATAGGATTAAAACCCGACCATTTTACTAAGGATTTAAAACCAAAAGAGAGGTGAGCTTGTGAAATTATCGACCAAGGGAAGATATGGGCTGAGGGCTTTTATTGATCTGGCGGTTTATGGGGAGGACGCGCCGGTTCCGCTGACGGAGATTGCGGCCCGGCAGGAGATTTCCCAGAATTACCTGGAACAGCTTATGGGGAAGCTGAAGAAGGCGGGTCTGGTGGAGAGCGTCCGGGGTGTGAATGGCGGCTACCGGCTGTCCCGTCCGGCGCAGGAGATTTCGGTGGGCGCTGTCCTGCGGGCTTTGGAGGGAGATCTGAAGCCGGTGGAGTGCGCGGGGATTGATACAGAGCCCGGAAGCCATTGTACCGGATCCGGCGCCTGTGTGAGCCGCATTGTCTGGAAGCGGATCAACGACAGCATCAACAATACGGTGGACAGCATTTTTATCGGCGAGCTGGTGAAGGAAAGTAAAAATAATAAAAAAGAAGCAGCCGAAATAAAATAAACAATAAGGATATCGTAAGGATAGTAAGAATAGTAAGTAGATAGAGGTGATTGCAATGAAGAAAATGATTTATCTGGATAATGCGGCCACGACAAAGACGGCGCCGGAGGTGGTGGAGGCCATGCTTCCCTATTTCAGCGAATTTTATGGCAATGCGTCGGCGGTGTACGATTTTGGCGGTAAGAGCAAGGAGGCCATCTCCAGGGCGAGGGAGATTATTGGAAGCGCTCTGGGGGCGAAGGAGAATGAGATTTATTTTACGGCCGGCGGCAGCGAGTCCGACAACTGGGCGCTGAAGGCGGCGGCAGAGGCTTACCAGGATAAGGGAAACCATATCATTACCACGAAGATCGAGCACCATGCCATTCTGCATACCTGTGAGTATCTGGAGAGCCGGGGCTTTGAGATTACGTATCTGGATGTGGATGAGCAGGGCGTGGTGAAGCTGGACCAGCTTCGGGCTTCCATCCGTCCCACCACCATCCTGATCTCCATCATGTTTGCCAACAATGAGATCGGAACCATCCAGCCGGTGGCCGAGATCGGCCGGATTGCCAGGGAGAATGGGATTCTGTTCCATACCGACGCCGTACAGGCCTTCGGCCAGGTACCCATCGATGTGGATGAATTGCAGATCGATCTGTTAAGCGCCAGCGGCCATAAGCTGAACGGCCCCAAGGGCATCGGATTTCTGTATATCCGCAAAGGGGTGAAGATCCGTTCCTTTCTTCACGGCGGCGCCCAGGAGCGGAAGCGCCGGGCCGGGACAGAGAACGTTCCCGGGATTGTGGGGCTTGGCCGTGCGGTGGAACTGGCAGTTTCCACCATGGAGGAGCGCACAGCCAGGGAGCGGGAGCTTCGGGATTATCTGCTGGACCGGGTGCTGAAGGAGGTTCCCTTTACCAGGATCAACGGCTCCAGGACCAGCCGGCTTCCCAACAACGCCAATTTCTGCTTCCAGTTTATCGAGGGAGAGTCCCTGCTGATTATGCTGGATATGAAGGGCATCTGCGGTTCCTCCGGTTCCGCCTGTACCTCCGGCTCCTTAGATCCTTCCCATGTGCTTCTGGCCATCGGGCTGCCCCATGAGATCGCCCATGGGTCCCTGCGGCTGACCCTGGGAGCGGATACCACCCGGGAGGATATTGACGAGACCGTCGAGGCGGTGAAGGAGATTGTAGCCCAGCTTCGGGAGATGTCTCCTTTGTATGAGGATTACATGAAAAAGCGTTCTTAAGCGCCCGTACCTGACGAGGGAAAAGGCGGGAACGCTGACGAGAGACTATTTGGAAGAAGAATATAAGAAAGAGGAAGAAAGCTATGTACAGTGAGAAAGTAATGGACCATTTTAAGAATCCCAGAAATATGGGGGAGATTGAGAACGCCAGCGGAGTGGGAACCGTGGGAAATGCCAAATGCGGCGATATCATGCGGATTTTCCTGGACATCGACGAGAACGGCATCATTAAGGACTGCAAGTTTAAGACCTTTGGCTGCGGCGCTGCGGTGGCTACCAGCAGCATGGCCACGGAGCTGGTGATGGGTAAGAGCATCCAGGAGGCGTTAGAGGTGACTAACAAGGCGGTGATGGAGGCGTTAGACGGGCTTCCCCCGGTGAAGGTGCACTGTTCCCTGCTGGCGGAGGAGGCCATCCACGCGGCGCTGTGGGATTATGCCCAGAAGAACGGGATCCAGATTGAGGGATTGGAGAAGCCCAAGAACGACATCAGCGAGGAAGAAGAGGAAGAAGACTATTAAGCGCATTTCCGGCGGATGGACAGGTGGAAAGAGGATTTGGAATCGTGGCGAAGAAGAAGGTGGTAGTAGGCATGTCCGGGGGCGTGGATTCCTCGGTGGCGGCCTATCTTTTAAAGGAACAGGGCTATGAGGTGATCGGCGTCACCATGCAGGTCTGGCAGGAGGAGACGGAGAGAGACCAGGAGGAGAACGGCGGATGCTGCGGCCTTTCGGCGGTGGAGGATGCCAGGCGGGTGGCGGCGGCCTTGGAGATTCCTTATTATGTGATGAATTTCCGGCAGGAATTTAAGACACGGGTGATGGATTATTTTGTGGAGGAGTATCTTAAGGGCCGCACGCCCAATCCCTGTATTGCCTGTAACCGTTATGTAAAATGGGAGTCCCTCTTAGAGCGCAGCCGTATGATCGGGGCGGATTATATTGCCACTGGCCATTATGCCAGGATCGTGAAGCTGCCAAACGGCAGGTATGCGTTAAAAAAGTCAGCCACAGCGGCCAAGGACCAGACCTATGCCCTCTACAGCCTGACCCAGTTCCAGTTGGAGCACACTTTGATGCCGGTGGGACCCTATACCAAGGAGGAGATCCGCTCTTTGGCAGAGCGGATCGGCTTAAGGACAGCCGGAAAGGCCGACAGCCAGGAGATCTGTTTTATCCCCGACAACGATTATGCGGCCTTTATCGACCGCGAGGCGGGAGAGCGGGTGCCGCCAACCGGGAATTTTGTGACAGCGGACGGGCAGGTGCTGGGGCGGCATAAGGGGATTACCCACTATACCATCGGCCAGCGGAAGAAGCTGAATCTGGCCATGGGCCACCCGGTGTTTGTGACAGAGCTTAGACCAGAAACCAACGAGGTGGTGATCGGGAAGGCGGAGGATGTGTTTACCGACCGCCTTGTGGCCCGGGACTTAAACTGGATGGCGGTGGAGGAGTTTCCGGAAGGGATGGCGGCAGATTGCCAGAAAGGGACGGCATTGGGGCAGCATTCGCAGGGGATGGAAGTGATCGCCAAGATCCGTTATGGACATGCCGGAGCCCCTTGCAGGATCTTTAAGACCGGGGCGGACCAGGTGGAGTGTTATTTTGACGAGCCGGTGCGGGCCGTGACCCCTGGACAGGCAGTGGTGTTTTACCGGGATGATGTGGTGCTGGGGGGCGGAACGATCTGCAGGTAAATTGGCAGTGGGACGCTCATCAGGTAATCCCAGGAATTTGCTGCTGCGGTGAAGGAGTCGGATAATTATTATTTGATTATCACAAGAGAAGATTTACCGAATCTGCCGTATTCGGCGGAGGAGATCTATGGGATTCGTATAAACAATTACCAACAGCGGCAGAGAAAATCTCTGTCGTTTTTTCTTGACTTTCCGACACACATGTCGTATAATATTTTCAGACACGAGTGTCGGAAAGTGAGGATGCCTATGAATAAAAAAGGACAGGAAACCAGGAACCAGATAAAAAAATGTGCCTGCGTTCTATTTGCCCAGAAAGGCTTCAAGCAGGTGACCATGAAAGACATCTGCGAAACGGCGGGGCTTAGCAGAGGCGGGCTGTACTGCCATTATGACAGCACGAGCCAGATCTTCCAGGAGATCCTGGACGACATGACAGGCGTACAGGAGCAGGAGGTTGAGTTAAGAATGGAGCAGGAGCATCCGGCGGCCGCGATTCTGGACGACCTTTTACACAAATATGAGCAGGAAATGCTTGACAGCCCATCCTCTTTAAGCCTGGCCATCTATGAGTATTTCAGTATGCAGGATGTGATCCAAAGGAACGCGCTCTATGAGCAATACCTGATCTCAGCCAGTATCTGGAGGAAGCTCCTGCAATACGGGATGGTCCGGCAGGAATTTCGGGAAATGGACATTTCGGCCGTATTCGATCTGATCGTGTTTTCTTATCAGGGGGTGCGGATGTACAGCAGGCTGATGCCGGTAGACCAGGAGACGCCCGCCGGGATTATCCGGGAAATCAGAAAGATCATCGTAAAAAGCGATGGGAACGGAGGCGCGAAGGATGGCATATGAAGAGATTCGGCTGGTAAAGCCCACGTTGGAGCAAAAAGAGCAGGCCCTTGCCTACCGGCAGGAGCATTTTGACCATGGGGAGCAGATCATCAACGGCAGCGAATTATTTGACAGGATCGCTTCTTATGAGGAATGGCTTGGGAAGGTTGAGGCCAATGCGAAGGTGGAGACGGTGGCCCCCGACTGGGTTCTGACGGACACCTTTTTTGCAGTCCGGGCGTCGGATTCAAAAATCGTCGGCATTGCTGATCTGCGGTATGAATTGAATGATTTCCTGAAGGATCTTGGCAACTGCGGATACAGCGTAAGGCCTTCGGAGCGAAGAAAAGGCTATGCCACGGAAATATTACGGCAAATATGCGCTGTTGCGAAAAAGCACGGCCAAAAGCAGTTGCAGTTATCCGTGGAAAAGGATAATGCCGCCTCCATAAAAACCATTGAGAAAAACGGCGGAAGCTATTGCAGGAGCTTTTCTTTTGAAAACGAGGAAGCGTACGTATACTCCATAGACCTTCAGGAAGCGGTTTTAAGCCCAGATAAACCGTAAATCATACAAAATAAGCAATCCTTCTTGCAGGGACTGCTTTTTTTGATTACAATAAAGGAGAGGCTCACATCACAAAAGCAAAGGGGGCACAAGCAGATGGAAGATCGGATTTACAGAGAATATGTGGAGATTTTAAAGGAGGAGCTGGTTCCGGCCATGGGATGTACGGAGCCCATCGCCATTGCCTACGGGGCGGCATTGGCCAAAAAGACCCTGGGCGCGATGCCGGAGCAGATCACGGTGGGGGCCAGCGCCAACATCATCAAGAATGTAAAAAGCGTGGTGGTGCCCAACACCGGCGGCCAGCGGGGCATCGCGGCGGCCGCGGCGGCGGGGATCCTCTCCGGGGCGGCGGACAAAAAGCTTGAGGTGCTCGCAGCCCTGACGCCGGAGCAGGCGGCGGGGATCGGCGCCTTTTTAGAGCAGGTGCCCGTAAAGGTGGAGCCCTCCGACAGAGAATATGTGTTCGATATCCAGATCCGGCTAGAAGGTGAGGGCCACAGCGCCTTTGTGGAGATCGCCGGCCACCACACCAACGTGATCTGTGTGGAGCGGAACGGGGAGGTTTTGGAGCGCCAGGATTACCGGGAGGAGGGCAACAAGTACCGGACCGACCGGAGCCTGCTGTCGGTAAAGCAGATCGTGGAATTTGCAGGCTGTGTGGAGATTGGTGACGTGAAGGAGGTCTTAGACCGGCAGATCGCCTGCAACATGGCCATCGCCAAGGAGGGGCTTTCCGGAGACTGGGGGGCCAACATCGGCAGCATCCTGCTGCGCTCTTATGGAAACAATGTCCACAACCGGGCCAAGGCCTACGCGGCGGCAGGCTCCGACGGGCGGATGAACGGCTGCGAGCTGCCGGTGGTGATCAATTCCGGCAGCGGCAACCAGGGACTGACCGCCTCCTTGCCGGTGATCATCTATGCCCAGGAGCTGGGGGGGTCCCAGGAGCAGCTTTACCGGGCGTTAGTTGTCTCTAACCTAATAACCATTCATTTGAAAACAGGGATCGGCCCCCTGTCCGCCTACTGCGGAGCCACCAGCGCAGGCTGCGGCGCCGGCGCCGGGGTCACCTATCTCTACGGAGGCGGGGAGCGGGAGATCGCCCACACCATTGTCAACGCGGTGGCCATCAACTCCGGCATGATCTGCGACGGGGCCAAGGCCAGCTGTGCCGCCAAGATCGCCTCGGCAGTGGAGGCAGGGCTTTTAGGGATGCAGATGCAGATGCACGACAGCGAATTCAAGGGCGGGGACGGCATTGTGGAAAAAGGGGTGGAGAACACCATCCGCAATGTGGGACAGCTTGCCCGGGAAGGGATGAAGGAGACGGATCGGACAATCATCCATATTATGACGGAGAAGGCCTCTAATTAGGCCTTCTCCGATTCTTAAGGTCTTATGTCTGCCAGATTGGTAACCCCTAAAACCTCAAGACGCTTTTCCGTGACTTTTATTTTGTGGTCCAGAACGGCATTTTCTTCCTTGTTGGCCGCTTTGATGGTGTAAAGGTCGGCCAGCATCTCTAAGAGCATATCTCTTTTTTCTTCCACAGTCATATCGCAATCTACCTCCATCCTTGTTCTCCTTTCACATCTGGGCGCCGTTTGTACTTTCATCATACATTTTTATGGGGGATCTGTCAATGTGCTTGTGCAGAGAAAATGGCCGGCTGGTTATGCAAAAGGCTCTCTTTACGAATTCCCTCCCGAACCTCCATGGGCCCCACCCCAAACCGCCGCTCAAAAAGGTGGTAAAAATGGCTGGTGTTCTCATACCCCACCGTCGCCGCAATGTGCCGTACCGGCAGCGCGGTGGCGGTTAGGAGGGCGTGGGCGTGGTCTAAGCGCACGCCCTGCACATAGCTTCGGAAGGTCTGCCCCCGGTATTTCTTGAGCAGCAGCGTAAAATAATTCCGGTGATAGTGGAAGGCATCTTCCAGGCTCTGGAGCGTTACATCCGCGTCGTGGAGGCGGATGTAGCGCTCCAATTCGTAGAGGAGGGCCTTTTCCTTGCCCTCCTGGCTGCTGCTGTGGCGCACCGGGGAATAGTCGGTGCAGAGCCGGTGAAGCAGGCGGATCAATAATCCCCGCCGGATCTGCTCATAGCCTGCAAGGCGGTTTAAGTCCTCCTCTACGATCTGCTCCAGCAGCCGTAGAATCCCCGGCTCCAGGGATGGCTCTCCCTGAAGCTCTAAAAAGCTCTGCTCCCGCTTCTGCTGGTAGAGGGCATGAAGGAGGAAACGGTGCAGCTCGTCGGTTCCCGGGCAGCTTCTAAGGAGCTCATCCAGATAAGCGGGGCGGATTTGCAGGAAAAGCACCGCGGCGTCCGCAGCCTTGATGTAGTCGGAATGCTCGCAGTTCTGGTCCGTGACGACAAAAGTCCCCCGGGAAAAATGATACCGCTCCCCTAGAAGAAGCTGGTCAAAGCTCCCGTCGATGACATACAGAATCTCCACATATTCATGCTGGTGGTACCAGCCCTGGCGGGGCAGTGGCCGCATCACCCAGCGGACACCCTGGGGGCTTACGCTCCACTCGATCCCCCGCTGGTCGTACACATACAAAAGAATCTGAAAATCGGCGGAGAGAAGCCGGTTCTGCTCCACCTTAAGGGGCGTCTGCTCCCTGGTTTCTTCCGGGGCGTTGCTTTCCGGGAAAAGGGCAGACAGCTCCGTCTGCCGGATCTGTGCCACCCGCTGGGCAAGAGTTTCAAAATGGTCCATGGCTTCTCCTTTTTTATCGTGCATTTCGTCCTTCTTTTTTATTGTAGACGATTTTTCCGTTCTTGTCATCTCTATTTTCCGGATTTATACTTGAATTACGGCGAACGACAAAAGTTTTTTCTTTTGGTCGCTTACTATAACAGAAAAAGGGGAAACCCGGAATGGAGGAGCATATGAGGAACCAGAATTTCAATCAGGGATGGGAGTTTGGCTTAGGGGCCCGCGGGGACTTCCCGGGACAGGAGGGCAAGGCCGTGCGGGTGGACCTGCCCCACGATTACATGATCGGCAGCGATGTGACGCCGGAGGCGCCGGGGAAGGGGGCCATGGGCTTCTACACCGGGGGCGTGGCCTGGTATCGGAAGGTGTTTTTTGTTCCAAAGGAATGGGAAGGGGAGTGCATCGGCCTGAAATTTGACGGCGTTATGATGAATGCCACGGTGGAGGTCAACGGATGCCGGGCGGGCCTGCAGCACTACGGTTACGGGCCATTTTTCGTGGATATCACCCAGTACGTTTACTGCGGCCAGGAAAACAGCGTCATGGTGACGGTCAACCCCAGCCAGCAGCCCAACTCTCGCTGGTATACCGGTGCGGGGATCTACCGGTCGGTGGAGCTGGTGCATACCCCCCGGCTGCATGTGGCGGAGGATGGGATTTTCGTCTATACAAAAGAGATCACCTATGACCAGGAGGGCAGGGGCGAGTATGCCTTTTTAAAGGCCCAGGTGGAGGTGGAAAATGCCCATGCGGACAATCGCCTGGCCCGGGTGGAGGTGTATCTGACGGAGGATGGAAGCCCAGAGGTGGCGGTTTCCCGCAGCACCGTGGTCCAGGTGATGGGCGGCTCTGTAGAGAAAGCCTGCCTGGGTATTACCGTGGAGAAGCCCCGGCTCTGGAACGACCAGTCCCCGGCCCTCTATCAGGTCCATGTGCGGGTGACGGAGCTTGGAACCTTTAAGACCCATGCGGTTTATCAGGAAAACGGTTTGGTGGACGAAACATATGTTCTGTTTGGCATTCGCACCGTGACGGCGGACGCGGTGCGGGGACTTCGCATCAACGGGAAGGAGACCAAGCTCAAGGGCGGCTGCCTGCACCATGACAACGGGCTTCTGGGGGCGGTGTCCACCTACGAGGTGGAGGCGCGGAAGCTGCGGATCCTGAAAAAAATCGGTTTTAACGCCATCCGCACCACCCACAACCCGCCCTCTGGGGCACTGCTGGAAGCAGCCAGCCGCCTGGGGGTCTATGTCTTTGACGAGGCCTTTGACGCCTGGGGCATGGGCAAGCAGCCCGGAGATTACAACCAGTATTTTGACACAGACTGGGAGAAGGACCTGACGGCCTTCCTTAAGCGGGACCGGAACAATCCGGCGGTGATCCTGTGGTCCACCGGCAACGAGATCACCGAGCGGGGCGGCTTAAACAACGGCTACGTGCTGGCGAACCGGCTGGCGGAGACCGTAAAGCGTCTGGATCCCAGCCGTCCGGTCAGCAACGGCGTCTGCTCCTTCTGGAACGGTCTGGACGAGGGGCTGATGGAGGAAGGCAGAAAACGGATGGCCCAGGTCATGGGCGGGGAGGCAGATTCCCAGAATATGGATCTGGAGGGCAAGCGGGACACGAGCTGGGAGCGCTACACCGAGCCCTTTGTCAACGGTCTGGACGTGGTGGGCTACAACTATCTGGAGGTAAAATACGAGACAGACCACGAGCTGTACCCGGACCGGGTGATGCTGGGCTCGGAAAACTACCCCAAGGAGATCGGCTTCCAGTGGCCCAGAGTGATGCGCCTGCCCTATGTGATCGGCGACTTTACCTGGACGGCGGTGGACTATATCGGGGAGGCCGGCATCGGCAAGGCCGTCTCGGTGGAGCCGGACGACCCAAGGGTAAAAATGGGACCCTACGGCCTGATGTCCCACAACTCCCCCTATCCCTGGCGGTTGGCCAACGATGCGGACGTGGATATCTGCGGCAATATCCTGCCCCAGGGAGAGTACCGCAGCGTGGTGTGGGGCAGTCCCGAAACCTTTGTCTATTCCTACGATCCGGCCAATTTCCACAAGGTGGAGCTGATCAGCATGTGGGGCTTTACCGACGTGCAAAAATCCTGGAACTGGCCGGGGCAGGAGGGTCGTCCGGTAAAGGTTATGGTATTCTCCGGAGCCGATGAAGTGGAGCTTTTCCAGGACGGAAAGAGCCTTGGCAGAAAGCTGGTGCAAAAGGAGGGAAGCCTGCCCCAAAGCGTCCTCTTTGAGACTACGTATCAGCCGGGAGAGCTTCTGGCAGTCAGCTTCAGGAATGGAACAGAGGTGTCCCGCAGGAGCTTAAAGACAGCCGGTAAGCCGGCGGCGTTGCGTCTGGCCCAGGAACCGGCCGGGGACTTCTGTTATGTCAGCATGGAGGTAGTCGATGGGGAAGGAAATCTGGTACCGGATGCGCAGATTCCGCTGACGGCCAGTGCAGCCGGGGCAGGAAGCCTTGCGGCCTTTGGCTCCGCCAATCCTGTCACCGAAGAAAATTATACCTCCGGAAGCTTTATTTCCTACCGGGGCCGCGCTCTGGCGGTTCTTAGGAAAGAGCAGGAGGGAAGCGCCGTTCTTACGGTGTCGGCCCAGGGGCTGGAAGAAAAACGCCTGGAGATGCAGATGTAGAAAAAATCAGGGGCTGTTTCATAGCCCCTGACCCGTCATTCGCCTGTTGTTTCATATCGTGCCAGTTTCTCCTGAAGCAGGCGGATCTGTTCCTCCGCCTGTTTCCTGACCTGCTGCTCCCGCAGCGTATTGGCGCGTTCTTCCTCCCGGCCCTTCTGCCGGCCTTCCTCCCGGCTTTCTTCCCGTTCCAGCTCCAGCCACCGGTCAAATGTAAAATCCAACTGCGTCACCTTTAACACCTCCGCTCGGCGTTCCTGCAAAAAATCTTTGAGCACATCTTCTTCGATACACCGGTCAATCGCTTTTTTAATGTCCTGCTGCAGCTCAAGCTCCGGAAACTCCTTCTGGAACTGGCGGATATAATCCACAAAAATGGCATACTCCCGCAATACGGCACAATTTTTAAGAAGCT